>CAOUJG010000055.1 GCA_948537335.1 uncultured Eubacteriales bacterium | reverse complement strand
CTTTCCAGAAGGTTCCCCTATCTTTCATCACTCCTTTGTTGACGGTCCTACAACCCCCGCAGGTGCGTTGCCACACCGCGGGTTTGGGCTCCTGCGCGTTCGCTCGCCACTACTTGCGCAATCACTTTTGTTTTCTTTTCCTCCGGCTACTGAGATGTTTCAGTTCACCGGGTTCGCTCCGCACTTCGTGCGGTGACGGAATCGCTTCCGCCGGGTTGCCCCATTCGGAAATCCGCGGATCAATGGGTATTTGCCCCTCCCCGCGGCTTATCGCAGCTTGTCACGTCCTTCTTCGCCTCCGAGAGCCTAGGCATCCTTCATGTGCCCTTTTCTCCTTTCCTTTTATCTTTTCGCCTGGCTTTCAAGTCTTTGGTTCTATCGTTTGCTCTGTTACTCTTTCTCTTTACTTGAGTTTTGCTTCCATTATGTCAATGTGCTCTGTATTGGTGGAGAATAACGGATTCGAACCGTTGACCCCCTGCTTGCAAAGCAGGTGCTCTAGCCAGCTGAGCTAATCCCCC
>CAOUJG010000054.1 GCA_948537335.1 uncultured Eubacteriales bacterium | reverse complement strand
CATCGACGTGTATCAGACCCAGGGTAGGGGAAAGAACAGGACGCAGCGCATCGTGATCCACTATAATTTCATTGGCGTCCTGGACTTGCCGGAGGTAGAGGAATACTCGGAGAACGTGGTGCTGGACAGCCGCCAGGGGGTGGCTATTGAGTATCTTGTCGGTAAGGCCGGGTAAAGAAAAAGGAGCGGCCCGAAAGCCGCTCCACCGGGGCAGACTGCCCCATAGAGATAGTAAAGGAACAGCCTTTCGACTGTTCCTTTACATACGGGGCCTCTTGGTCCCGAACCAAGCGCGATACCAAACTTCGCCACACCCCGATATTCCATTCAAAAAGGCATGAGGGCGGGCCGCAGCCCGCCCTCTCATTTTGGAGGCGCCACCCAGATTTGAACTGGGGCATCAGGATTTTGCAGACCCTTGCCTTACCACTTGGCTATGGCGCCGAACACTATATTATATTCAAAAAGAAGTGCTTTAGCACTCCTTTTTGAAATTTTATGGAGCGAGTGACGAGGCTCGAACTCG
>CAOUJG010000053.1:179-532 GCA_948537335.1 uncultured Eubacteriales bacterium | reverse complement strand
CATGTATTTCCGACAACGTGGTCCTACAACCCCCGTCATGCCTCGACATCACGGGTTTGGGCTCTTCCCCGGTCGCTCGCCGCTACTGGGGGAATCATTCTTATTTTCTTCTCCTACGGGTACTAAGATGTTTCAGTTCCCCGCGTTCGCCTCCGCTATAAGCGGATGACAGGCCTTCAGCCTGCCGGGTTTTCCCATTCGGACATCCGCGGATCAAAGGTCATTTGCACCTACCCGCGGCTTTTCGCAGCTTATCACGTCCTTCTTCGCCTGTAAGAGCCTAGGCATCCACCGTACGCCCTTCTGTTCTTGTCATGGCCCGATACTTCCCAAACAGGAAAGTACGGACCTCC
>CAOUJG010000053.1:0-169 GCA_948537335.1 uncultured Eubacteriales bacterium | reverse complement strand
GGCTTATATTTCTTTTTCAGAACCTTGTTTTCCTTCGTTGCTTGTCAGATTGTACATTATGTCATGGAGCGTGCCGCAAATAAACTTGCGGAAAGTGGAGAATAACGGATTCGAACCGTTGACCCCCTGCTTGCAAAGCAGGTGCTCTAGCCAGCTGAGCTAATCCCCC
>CAOUJG010000052.1:297-539 GCA_948537335.1 uncultured Eubacteriales bacterium | reverse complement strand
TGTATCTTTTTCTGTATGCAATTTTCAAGGTACATGTAAGATACGGATCTTACTGAAATCTCTTTCAGCCCGTATCCAGTGGAGATGGAGGGATTCGAACCCTTGACCCCCTGCTTGCAAGGCAGGTGCTCTCCCAGCTGAGCTACACCCCCATTTAAGGGAATCCGGCAGCCACCTGCTCTCCCATGCCGTCTCCAGCATAGTACCATCGGCCGCCTGGGTCTTAACCATCGTGTTCGGGA
>CAOUJG010000052.1:0-233 GCA_948537335.1 uncultured Eubacteriales bacterium | reverse complement strand
CTTTCACGGATATCCATAAACCCTCATAATTAAACAGTATTCCTACTTCTCTTCTACTTCTTCTTCCTTAGAAAGGAGGTGATCCAGCCGCACCTTCCGATACGGCTACCTTGTTACGACTTCACCCCAGTTATCAGCCCCGCCTTCGGCAGCTCCCTCCTTTCGGTTGGGTCACTGACTTCGGGCGTTGTCAACTCCCATGGTGTGACGGGCGGTGTGTACAAGACCCGGGA
>CAOUJG010000051.1 GCA_948537335.1 uncultured Eubacteriales bacterium | reverse complement strand
AAGCTACTATGACGTCGTTTTGAACTGCAAGGATTTAGTGCCGATGTCTGTAATTGCGAAGGATTACGGATGGAGTGCGTCAAGGATGAATAAATATCTGCACGAAAAGGGCATCCAATTCCGGCAAGGTGATATCTGGCTTCTTTATCAAAAATATGCGGAAAAGGGCTATACAAGCACTAAAACGCACTCGTACTTAAACGATGATGGGCCACATACAAAGGTTCACACATATTGGACGCAGAAAGGGCGGCTGTTTATCTATGATTTGCTGAAGGAGGACGGTATATATCCTCAAATGGAGCGCGGCCAGGTGGGAGGTCATAAGGATGAATCACGTGGGGAAATTCGATTGTTTCGCCAATAAGAGCAAGTTGGTAAAAGACAAGTCAAGGCTAAAAAAAGACGGATGCAAGGCGCTATGCGAGATGATTTGCTTAACGCGGGGATGCCCATTTTATAGGCCGAAAAAGGAGATGATTAAAATTGAGTTATCCGAATATGACTTTTGAAGATGTGCAAGACAGCGTGAATCAGTGG
>CAOUJG010000050.1 GCA_948537335.1 uncultured Eubacteriales bacterium | reverse complement strand
GCAATCACACCCCGAAGCGGTCGCTTCGGCGTTATCTTGCTCCAGAAAGGAGGTGTTCCAGCCGCACCTTCCGGTACGGCTACCTTGTTACGACTTAGCCCCAGTCACCGGTTTTACCTTAGGGCGCTCCTTGCGGTTGCACACTTCAGGCACTCCCGGCTTCCATGGCTTGACGGGCGGTGTGTACAAGGCCCGGGAACGTATTCACCGCGCCATGGCTGATGCGCGATTACTAGCGAATCCAGCTTCACGGAGTCGGGTTGCAGACTCCGATCCGAACTGAGAGCGGCTTTCGGGTTCCGCTCGGCGTCGCCGCCTGGCTTCCCGCTGTACCGCCCATTGTAACACGTGTGTCGCCCCGGACGTAAGGGCCGTGCTGATTTGACGTCATCCCCGCCTTCCTCACGGCTTGCGGCGGCAGTCCCGGCAGAGTCCTCGGCATTGCCCGTTAGCAACTGCCGGCGGGGGTTGCGCTCGTTATGGCACTTAAGCCGACACCTCACGGCACGAGCTGACGACAACCATGCAGCACCTCGGAAGCGGCCCGTA
>CAOUJG010000049.1 GCA_948537335.1 uncultured Eubacteriales bacterium | reverse complement strand
AATGCTTGGTTCTAAAAGCTGTAATGACAAATAATCAACAATCTTTTGTAAATCTTTTTGTGCTCGTTCGGAAACATATATTTCATATTTAGACATCCAATATTTCCTTTCGCACTTCTTGATATGGCTTGGCACGACCATTTTCTAAATCATTAAGGCCATCATAAATTTTTTTATAGAATTTTGACTTCTCAGAAATTTCTTCATATTTTTCAATGCTCATGACTGCTAAATCCCCTTGACCATTTTTGGTTACAAAGATCGGTTCTTGGTTTAAATGGCAAAATGAAGAAACTTCATTATATTCATTTCTCAAGACCGTGCTAGAAACTATGCGTGGCATACACATCACTCCTCTAAAGATATTATACACTAATATCTTTAGAAAGTCAATGACACAAACAATTTTTGTTGCTCAATCCGGCAACCACTCATCGCTGCTTGAATTGTCCGCCGCGGGCTCTTCTCTAAATAACTGCTGTTTAATGCGGAAGTTGTGGTACGCTCTAAAATGTTTGTACAAAAGGCTCCACTTTTTTAGCGTCATGTGGCCAACT
>CAOUJG010000048.1:321-559 GCA_948537335.1 uncultured Eubacteriales bacterium | reverse complement strand
GACGCCCCA
The DNA here is from genome assembly GCA_948537335.1 of uncultured Eubacteriales bacterium. GTDB lineage: Bacteria > Bacillota > Clostridia > Oscillospirales > Acutalibacteraceae > CAG-557. Next base: position 550 of record CAOUJG010000048.1, on the reverse strand, counting down.
AAAGTGGAGCCTTTTGTACAAACATTTTAGAGAGTACCACAACTTCTGCACGAGGCAGCAACCGTTTAAAGAGGAACCCGAGGCTGACACTTCAAGCAGCGATGAGTGGTTGCCGGATTGAGCGACAAAAATCTATATCACGAAAAAATCGAAAAACTCGTGCTACAAAAGTCCGTATCATGAAAAAATCAAAAATTTCGTGATATAAAAAAGCTACTCTATCAAATAT
>CAOUJG010000048.1:0-255 GCA_948537335.1 uncultured Eubacteriales bacterium | reverse complement strand
CTTTGGCACAAGACGGATGCCGCAAGCTCTAGCTGCTGAAAGTTTTAAGCAAATTTATTGTAATAGAAATAGCCGGGGCAAGAAAGTTAGCAAACGTAGATATTCATAAATTTACTTCAAACGGAATATTTGGGATTGTGCCCAGGGGCGAAGATTAAATTGATATGTTCGCCGAAAAATGGGCGAATTAAAAAGCAAACTTCAAAAACGGAGATACGCTCTGAATGCAATAAATACGGGTAATCTTATTCACTA
>CAOUJG010000047.1 GCA_948537335.1 uncultured Eubacteriales bacterium | reverse complement strand
GCCGGCGCAAGCTGTGAGGAAGGCGGGGATGACGTCAAATCAGCACGGCCCTTACGTCCGGGGCGACACACGTGTTACAATGGCAGGTACAGCGGGAAGCCACTTGGCGACAAGGAGCGGAACCCGAAAACCTGTCTCAGTTCGGATTGGAGTCTGCAACTCGACTCCATGAAGCTGGATTCGCTAGTAATCGCGCATCAGCCACGGCGCGGTGAATACGTTCCCGGGCCTTGTACACACCGCCCGTCAAGCCATGGAAGCCGGGGGTGCCTGAAGTACGTGACCGCAAGGAGCGTCCTAGGGTAAAACTGGTGACTGGGGCTAAGTCGTAACAAGGTAGCCGTACCGGAAGGTGCGGCTGGAACACCTCCTTTCTGGAGCGATGCTCCGCAAGGGCTTGTCATCGCGACTGCACTTGACGACAGAGCCTGTATCTACAGGTCTTGGACTGCGGAATGTCTGTTTAAGATATCCCGCCGCCTACCGAAGGCGGCACACGGGGGATTAGCTCAGCTGGCTAGAGCACCTGCTTTGCAAGCAGGGGGTCAACGGTTCGAATCCGTTATTCTCCACT
>CAOUJG010000046.1 GCA_948537335.1 uncultured Eubacteriales bacterium | reverse complement strand
CCTGCAGCTGAATTTCGATGGATGCAGCGTGAAAGGTTTTATATTTTCAGCGTGCATTTTGCGAAAAAAGAAGAATGGACCGCTGTATTATCAAGCCGAATTGACCGATGCTACAAGCAAAAATTCGGTACTAGTTGTGCCGCTCGAAAAAGTTTTAACAACGGATAAAGTTTGATGCACCCAGCCAGAAGCTGGGCTTATTTTTTGACGAAATTAATTTTATGGAGGATTCAAGATGAATAATTTGACAGTATTTAAAAATCAGGACTTCGGGGAAGTCAGAACGGTAACAATCAACGATGAGCCGTATTTTGTAGGAAAGGATGTTGCTGAAATCTTAGGATATAGCCGACCAGACCATGCTATAAACAACCATATTGATGAAGAAGATAAGCTGATGTACCAAATCGATACATCAGGTCAAAACCGCGAAATGTACGTCATCAACGAGAGCGGACTTTACAGTTTGATTTTATCAAGCAAGCTACCAAGGGCAAAACAGTTTAAGCATTGGGTTACAAGCGACGTCTTGCCGGCAATTCGCAAGCATGGAGCATATGCAACCGAAGAATTAATCGCAAACC
>CAOUJG010000045.1:348-593 GCA_948537335.1 uncultured Eubacteriales bacterium | reverse complement strand
ACCGCGACGGATTTAAGCGAAGGAAGGTCACGTTTAGCCGCGACTACGGTCGGAGATTATTCGTTGTTCGCCGGGGGCAGATTAACGGGCGGTTTTTCTTCCGACAAAGTTGATGCATATGATAATAACCTGGCTCAAAGCACAGCAACGGCCTTAAGTTTAGATAGGGCTTCGCTGGTTGCAACCACAGTTGGAGAACACGCAATTTTTGCAAGCGGAGTCAAGTGGACATTATTTTCTTCAGA
>CAOUJG010000045.1:0-308 GCA_948537335.1 uncultured Eubacteriales bacterium | reverse complement strand
TGCACATAAGCCAAGATTTCATCGAGAACCGTGAATTAAGATGTGTTCTCAACTGCAGCGTCAAAGTCAGTGCAGCGAACAATCTCAATCGAAAGCCTTATTTATATGTAATTTTTATTTGCAAAAAACGCGTCCATAGAATCCCAAAGAGCCGACCACGTATGAAATTCTACCATCCCGTCTCCAATTTCTATCTCAGAGTAATGAATTTGAGTGACTTTTTCATTAACCGGCCAGCGCCCCGCTGGACCGCGAAACCCGAATGTTTTTTGTTATAATGGATTTTAAATAATTAATTATCAAAAAAA
>CAOUJG010000044.1 GCA_948537335.1 uncultured Eubacteriales bacterium | reverse complement strand
ACACTTTGAAATTGCAGTTATTACCTTTGTCAAATCGTTAGACTTGATTTCCTGAAATAACTTCTCGATTTCTATCTGCTTCTGCTTTATTCAGTTTTCAAGGTACAAACAGAAACCTTTCGGTTTCCTTTGCGCTTTACAGCGCTGGTGGGCTGAAAACTCAAGTCACTCTCTGCCTGATGGCTTATGCTTCGTTGAAGCGTTTGTGACCTTCGTTTCCTTCCCCTGCGCCTTGCGGCGCTGGTGGGCTGAAGTGGACTCGAACCACCGACCGGTCGCATTTCCTTACGGAAACCGTCAAACTCAAAGCCAGTGCCTCGCATCGCTCCGTTATGTCGGCTGTTTGTTATCACTCGTGCCCTTGGTGGAGATGAACGGGTTCGAACCGATGACCCCCTGCTTGCAAAGCAGGTGCTCTCCCAGCTGAGCTACACCCCCATATTCTTTTCAGAAAAGAGAATGTCCCTTTCTCTCCTTTGAGGATTCAAGACCCTCAAAATTAAACAACGATTGGATATTAAGACCTATGACTGACCTGGAGTCCTTTAAGCTCTTGGCTTAAAGTTTTCTCCATAGAAAGGAGGTGATCCAGCCGCACC
>CAOUJG010000043.1 GCA_948537335.1 uncultured Eubacteriales bacterium | reverse complement strand
AATTTTCTCTTGACTTTAAGAAACGGATGTGCTAATATAGCCGCTGTAGGGAACAGCAGTTCTTTAATTTCCGGCGAGACGAAAGGAGAGCTGTATTTTTTAGAGGGTACGCTGGACTGTAATGGAATCATTGGTACGATTTGAAAATTGGAGGGTCCGTTTTCAGGCGCCGGGGAGCTCCGGCCGCGCCTGTTACCCCACCAAGAAAAAAGGTCGTGCCAACGGCACGACCTTTTTTCCTGGTGGGAGCGGGTGGATTCGAACCACCGAAGTCGTCGACAACAGATTTACAGTCTGCCCCCTTTGGCCACTCGGGAACGCTCCCCTATGCAATTGTAACGGCTGCCATCTCAGAGAGAGGGTGGAGCTGGTAGACGGACTCGAACCCCCGACCTGCTGATTACAAATCAGCTGCTCTACCAACTGAGCTATACCAGCACGATTAGCAACGAATCGTATGATAGCAGACTTTCTCCGATTTGTCAACCTAAAAATTTATTTTTGGAGGAATTTTTTTTGCACACAGTACATAAGAGACATCGGGACCTCCAGCGCTCCGCTCCGGCGGCGGAATGCGCCCTGTGCGGCGGAGGGCTGTATCCCG
>CAOUJG010000042.1:384-618 GCA_948537335.1 uncultured Eubacteriales bacterium | reverse complement strand
GAAAATAAGGAAAAGCACCGAAAACAATCGTTTTCAGTGCTTTTCTGCTTTGAAAAGTGGTGGACGATACAGGACTTGAACCTGTGACCTCCCGCACGTCAAGCGGATGCTCTACCAGCTGAGCTAATCGTCCGGACAACGAAAATTATTATACTCACAGTGGGGCAGCTTGTCAATAGAAAATTCTTATTTTTTTAGGTTTTACAAAAATATTTTGTTGCGAAAGAGAAATTC
>CAOUJG010000042.1:0-301 GCA_948537335.1 uncultured Eubacteriales bacterium | reverse complement strand
CTTTCACAGGAGGAATGTTCCGATGTTAAAACTTGATCTTTCTAAGCTCAATGGGTTCCTTCCCGAGGACTATTTGACCTCCCGAGAGGAACGGCTGGTCAAGGCGGCCCAGATGCTGGCTGACCATACTGGTCCGGGCGGTGACTTTACCGGCTGGGTCTATCTGCCCCGGGACTACGACAAGGAGGAGTTCGCCCGGATCCAGGCGGCGGCCCAAAAGATCCAGCGCCAGTCCCAGGTGCTGGTGGTCATCGGCATTGGCGGCTCCTACCTGGGCGCCCGGGCGGTGGTCGAGCTGCTG
>CAOUJG010000041.1:397-645 GCA_948537335.1 uncultured Eubacteriales bacterium | reverse complement strand
ACTAGCAATAACATTTCGCTCAATAAAGCCCATGGGAACATATTTTCTTTTTTCTGATGTTATCTCTGGGACAACTAGGTAATCTGAAAAGGGCTGCCTAACTTCTCCAAATAAGGCTGGGAGTTCAGCTAATTTTCGAGTAGCAGCTTTTTTGCTGCTTAATCTAAAATTCTTAACATTTTCAATTCTCTTCATTATTGACTTGCATTTTCGCAATTCACTAGGATCTGCATCTACTAGCCACAGGC
>CAOUJG010000041.1:0-295 GCA_948537335.1 uncultured Eubacteriales bacterium | reverse complement strand
CGATAAACGGCCGTATCCATTTTTGAGCTACAGGGCTTTCTTTAATTATCTCTTCTTTCTCGGTTTCATTTAACAGCAAAAATCCCCCATCAATTGGTCGATTTCCGTTGTTCATGTTTAAGACGTTGCAAATGGGATGTTTCCTTGCCGTGACAACGACATCCTGCGCATCAATTAAGTACGGGTTTATGTTTTCTGCAAAAATGAAGCTCATTTTTCACCTTCGCCCATAAAAATCTTCTTTTTCTTGCCGTTTTTGTAATCACTAAATCCGATGATCACGCAGTGCACCTGA
>CAOUJG010000040.1:284-646 GCA_948537335.1 uncultured Eubacteriales bacterium | reverse complement strand
GTATGTGGAAGTTGGTGGAGAGGGAGCTGCCCGAGACCCATGTGACGGCCCACATCCTCCGGCACACCTATGTGACCCGGCTGTTTGAGGCGGGGCTGGACATCAAGGAGATCCAGTACCTGGCGGGCCACAGCACCGTGGACATGACCCTCCGGGTATACACCCATTACGACCGGCGCTCCCGGGAAGGGAAGACCGCCGAGAAAGTGAGAGAAGCTATGCGGGAAAACGCGTGACACAAGGGGTCAAAAAAATTTGCAACAGATTTGCAACAACATGCCCCCAAATGACCCGAAAATATCCTAAATTATGGGAAATAAGGCGGTTCAAAACAGCCCTCAAAAGCAAAGCGAAAACCCCTC
>CAOUJG010000040.1:0-274 GCA_948537335.1 uncultured Eubacteriales bacterium | reverse complement strand
GGGTTTGGCTTGGTGGAGACTACAGAACTCGAATCTGTGACCTCTTGCGTGTGAAGCAAGCGCTCTAACCAGCTGAGCTAAGCCTCCATATTGGTGACCCGGACGGGAATCGAACCCGTGTTACCGCCGTGAAAGGGCGGTGTCTTAGCCGCTTGACCACCGGGCCGAGCCGCCCAAGCGGGACGGGCGTCCCCATCAAGGGGGATTTCCCAAAAGACGGCATGTACCGTCTTTTGGGGTCTGGTAGCGGCACCTGGATTTGAACCGGGGACAC
>CAOUJG010000039.1:357-650 GCA_948537335.1 uncultured Eubacteriales bacterium | reverse complement strand
ATCTCGGAGATGGCCGAGGAGGCCAAGCGGAAGATGATGGCCGCCAGCGAAAAGGTCAGCGCCCTGAATTCGGAGATGGAGCAGAGCAACGACCGCACCAATGAGATCCGAAGGGATTACCAGAACATCATGAAGTGGTCGGAGATCTTCGACAGCAGCGACATGGCGGTCAAGAAGATGATCGCCGGCTACCTGATCAAAAAGATCAGCGTCTACTCCGGCTACCGGCTCCACATCGAGTTTAACATCAACTTCGCACAGTTCGAACTGGGACTGGAGATACCCAACGAGTA
>CAOUJG010000039.1:0-246 GCA_948537335.1 uncultured Eubacteriales bacterium | reverse complement strand
AGCAGTATAATAACAGCACCTAAAAGAAGGGGCTGTAGCGATACTGGTTGGGTGGACGCCCTGCATGGGCTATACCAGTCGTGGTGGGGGTGCTTTACCGATAACTCGGGAGAGCGCTTGAATGGCATTCAAGAGGTCAGCGGTTCGATCCCGCTTATCTCCACCAGGAAACATGGGAACCATGTGAAGGAAAAGACTTCAAATCGAAAGATTTGAGGCTTTTTCCTCGTCTTATATTGCAACCGA
>CAOUJG010000038.1:400-674 GCA_948537335.1 uncultured Eubacteriales bacterium | reverse complement strand
CAGGAAACCATATGCGGCGGGAGTTGGCAGGTACAAAAAAATATGCAAAAAATCTTGTCGAAAGTATTGATTTTTTGGGATAAGAACTATATAGTAATATATTAGAGACGGTGTGAAAACCGCCAAAATCTGGTACTTAGAACATTCAATTTTAAGGAGGAAATCAAATGTCAAGAGCAAAACAGTCAATGGACGGTAATACAGCTGCCGCACACGTTGCGTATGCGTTTACGGATGTTGCAGCAATTTACCCCATTACGCCTTCCAGCCCAAT
>CAOUJG010000038.1:0-309 GCA_948537335.1 uncultured Eubacteriales bacterium | reverse complement strand
AAAGTAGTGGAAATGGAATCCGAGGCAGGCGCGGCAGGCGCAGTTCACGGTTCCCTTGCAGCAGGCGCATTAACGACAACATTTACGGCGTCTCAGGGGCTTTTGCTGATGATCCCGAATATGTACAAGATTGCGGGCGAACAGCTTCCGTGTGTATTTGATGTATCTGCCCGTACCGTAGCGACACAGTCTTTAAATATTTTCGGTGACCACAGCGACGTGTATGCGTGCCGTCAGACCGGTTTCGCTATGTTATGTGAGACAAACCCGCAGGAAGTTATGGATTTAAGCCCGGTAGCGCATCTGGCT
>CAOUJG010000037.1 GCA_948537335.1 uncultured Eubacteriales bacterium | reverse complement strand
CCGTCCTTCAGACGGCCGGGTTGTCCCATTCGGAAATCCCCGGATCAATGGCTATTTGCGCCTACCCGGAGCTTATCGCAGCTTATCACGTCCTTCATCGCCTCTGTGAGCCAAGGCATCCGCCATGCGCCCTTTCCTACTTCTATCGACTTGACCCATTCCACAGGAATTAAGGTGGATGGGCCACGCTCATACTTCAGCTGTATTTCGTTTTCTCAATGAGCCATCTGCTGCGGACGCCTGCCTTCAGGGAAGGCTCCGCGCAGGATTGTCATTATTCTACAGTCTTGCTTGTGTCATCATTTCAAAGATCGTTTCCACATCATGCGCACACACCGTGCGCCGTGGAGGGTGGAGAATAACGGATTCGAACCGTTGACCCCCTGCTTGCAAAGCAGGTGCTCTAGCCAGCTGAGCTAATCCCCCAGGGATGAGAGGCTTTGCCTGTTCATGGACTGCTTCAATAGGCTTGCGCCTTGGTAGTCCCAGGCAGACTTGAACTGCCTTTGGATACATTGCCTTGCGGCGATGTGTAGTCCCAGGCAGACTTGAACTGCCGACCTCCACATTATCAGTGTGGCGCTCTAACCAACTGAGCTATAGGACTGTCTGCAAAGTTCACGCTCCGCTTCAACCTTCTCTATTATTGAGTACAGACAAGAGGGCGTACAAGAGAAAGGCACAGGAAGGAAACTTCCTTCTGCATCTTTCTTCTTT
>CAOUJG010000036.1 GCA_948537335.1 uncultured Eubacteriales bacterium | reverse complement strand
GGTTTCCAATTCTCTGAATTTAAGTTTTGTTGATAATGACAAACACACCCGAAATTAGAAAAAATTTCGCGCCTCCATCGCACTTCGTGCAATGTCGGCGATTTGGTTGACAATGTTGTCAACCAACCCGAAATCGCACAGCATAAATAATTTTTTAAGAAAGAAAAGTTCTAAGAATCAAATGTTTTTAAGTTGGTTTTTGGGTAAAATTCTATTTTGGGGGTATAGCTCAGCTGGGAGAGCGCTTGAATGGCATTCAAGAGGTCAGCGGTTCGATCCCGCTTATCTCCACCATCACTTAGAGAGTGAAACGGAAATCTCGCTTCTTCGGAAGTGAGATTTTTGTTTTATGCTGCGACCATCACATCCGCTCCAAGACTGAACTGCTCCAGGTCGATATTGAGACCTCCACCCGTTTGATCAGGTAGCTGACGATCATCTTTTTTGCTTCCAGATTTGCTTGGTCATACATTTCCGCCCAGGAGATAATGTCCTCATACTGCGCGTTGAGCGCATTGAGAACAGCCTGTCCCTCATTATAAGCGTTTTGAGCGGCGGTAAGCTGTTCTTGCAGCGTGGCGATCTTGGCCTCGGCCTCAGACACCATGCCGCTCAACAACTCTTTGGAGAAGGTACTCTCACCCCGCAAGACACAGAGGATCTCCGCTTTCAGCATATCCAGCTCTGCGGCGGCTTTTGCATGTTCGGCCCGGATGGACTGG
>CAOUJG010000035.1 GCA_948537335.1 uncultured Eubacteriales bacterium | reverse complement strand
AAACGGAACAGGCTATGAAAGAAGCTCTAGAAGTCAGCAAAAATGGGAAAGGTTATAAGAGTATAGATGCCCTTTTTGAGGAGCTTGACAAGGAATGTTAGAAGTAAAATTAACCTCAAAATTTAAAAAAGATTATAAATTGTTAAAGAAACGGCACATGGATATTGGCCTATTAAAGGAAATTGTTGAAAAATTGGCAAACCAGCAGCCTTTGGAAGAGAAATACAGGGACCACGAATTGACGGGCAAGTACAAAGGTTTTAGAGAATGCCACGTGCAGCCAGATTGGTTGCTTATATATCTTTTGGAAGAGGGAAAGCTAACCTTAACATTAACCCGCACAGGGAGCCACTCAGACTTATTTTAAAAAACATAAAAACGAAAAAAGCTGTGTACAGAGATCTGTATATGGCTTTTTTGTTGCACAAAGGAGGGCGACAATGCATGAAACTATTTAATTTTCAAAAAAGAAATATCGAAGAGCCGCAACAGGTCGCAAATGACGTGATTTTAAGTGCACTTTTGAGCGATGAAACCATAACTGAAAAGCAGGCACTGAATATTCCCGCCGTGGCGCGGTGCGTGAATTTAATTTGCGAGACGATTTCGATGATACCGGTAAAACTGTATAAAGAGGAGATCATCGATGGCAAGCGGAAAACCGTAGAAGTGCCGGAAGACGCGCGGTGTAGCCTTTTAAACGAAGACACCAAAGATGCTCTTGACGGCACACAGTTTAAAAAGGCGATGGTTCGCGATTATTTGCTAAACGGCAACGCCTACGCGTACATAAATAAGCGCCGGAATACCGTGAAATCGCTGAATTAC
>CAOUJG010000034.1 GCA_948537335.1 uncultured Eubacteriales bacterium | reverse complement strand
AGTGACAGCTGGGGAAGCAGACGACCTTGTGATTGACAAGGCGCATTGGGGCGGTGTCTCCTGGCTTCGTTCTCCTATTCCTGGTGACGACAGGCACGCCCTTTTGGCGTTCCCTGGCAGGTGCGTGAACGACGGCACTGTCGGCAACGGTTACCCCGCCCTCGCTGCCGCTTGCAAAATAAATCTGGAATCTGATATCTGTGAATCTGTAATCTTTGCATCTGCGGCGTCAGCCGCGAATCTCTCCGCCGAAGGCGGCGCCGCGAAAATTTCTCAAATCGACATCAATGCCCCAATGTACCTGCACCTAGACGGCAGCGAGCAGAATATGGGCACTGCAATGTTCAACGAAGCCAAAACTGCCGTCACCGTGCGGAATGCACAAGGCACAACGCTTATAGTTCAAGGTGTGACGGACTCTGGCGCAAACTGGAGCTATCATAAAAACATCAGTTCAGACGCCGAGACAATCACCGTTGACGATATTTCCGGCGCCAATGCTGACACCGTTCCTGATCTGGTGCTCACAAGCCTTGAGAATTGCAAAGTTTGGCTAGAAAAGCCTGTAGAAGACGGCGGAACCTTGACTTACGCGGTTATGGCCACCGACTTTGTTCCCAATGAAGATCCAGAAACACCCGAAACACCCGGAAATTCAGACGACGACACCTCAACAGTAAACCCTGATAGCAGCCAAGATGACGGGATAAATACTTTGATAGCAGATGTTACCGTTAACGGCCAGCCCCAGCGGATAATTGTCCGCGGCCCGTTCAGGGTTTTGCCAAGGGGCACTAAGCTTGTGGTGGAAGTAGCCCCGCCCCATGAGGAACTTGACGACCAAGGCTACGAAATAGAGCAGCAAACACACTACAACATATGGCTGCTTAACGAGGACGGGACG
>CAOUJG010000033.1 GCA_948537335.1 uncultured Eubacteriales bacterium | reverse complement strand
GTTTGATACAAAGGAAATCATCAAAGGTGACATCAAGACGCGGTTTGAAGCATACAAGACTGCTCTAGATTCGAACCTGATGCAGATAGACGAGGTTAGATATTTAGAAGATTTAGAGCCGTTGGGGCTTAACTTCATCAAGCTCGGACTTCAAGATGTGCTGTTTAATCCCGAAACCAAGCAGATTTACACTCCGAACACAAACCAAATAAATACTATAACGAAAAAAGGAGATTCAGAAAATGAATGAACTGACAATATTCAAAAGTGAGAACATTGGAGAGGCTAAAACAATGCTGGCTGATAAACAATTAGACTGCTCTAAAAAATTTGCGAGCATAAAAGCCGTAGAAATAAGCCTCAAGCAAAAGTTTGATTGGAAACCACTAAGAAATTATTGCACCGCACATGAACTTGAAATGCCCAAGATATTTGATGCAAATTACGGCAAAGTGCGTACGTATCCAGCGAAGGCCTGGGATGCAATTTACGGAATTGACTTATACGAGTTATTCTAAATGGCTGTAAACCGAGTTTTTCAAGGGGGTGAGCTTAGATATGCGAATAGAAATACGAAACGACAGCGTGCTAATAGATGGCTACGTGAACGCCGTGGCGCGGGATTCACGGCCTATGCTTTCTGAGCACGGCGAAAAATTTGTTGAACAAATAAGTCCAAAGGCCTTTCAGCGGGCGATTGATAAAAACGAGGACGTCTTATGCCTCTTGAATCATGAGCCTTCAAGGGTTTTAGGTTCAACGAAGCAAGGTAACATCGAGCTTTTTGAGGATAACATCGGCTTGCGGGCTATCTGCAAAATTACAGACAGCGAAGTCATTGAAAAAGCTAAGGCGAACAGGCTCCGGGGCTGGAGTTTTGGCTTTGAGGCTGTAAAAGAGCATGAAGAGCCTATTGCAGATGGCTTTAAGCGACGGTTTGT
>CAOUJG010000032.1:319-974 GCA_948537335.1 uncultured Eubacteriales bacterium | reverse complement strand
CAATCTTCTACACACCTCAGATATGTTTGATAGACGCTTTCTCCATCTAAGTTATCTGAGGATAAGCAATTCTGTTCATGGACCGGCGTGTGCATATTCTCAATGTTCAATCCAGCTTTTCTCGCCAAACAGACATCTTCTTGATATCCCGTACCCCTTCCAAACTTGTCACTCCACCATAGCATCACACAATCAAATCCAGCCTGTTTTATTAATCTGTATCTTTCTTCAAAAGGCACATCAAAACTACCACCATAGCCGAAACAATCGTAGATTCCTACCATATCCAGTCTCCTCTGCAAATTAGAGTTTCTTGTATCCTTCTTTTAAGAAGTATAGCACACATAATTGAGGGGGGCAAGCAAAATCTGGCCTAAAACCGTAGTTTTAAGCCAGTTGGTGGGGGAGAGTGGATTCGAACCACTGAAGTCGTCGACAACAGATTTACAGTCTGCCCCCTTTGGCCACTCGGGAACGCGCCCATATATTAAAATGAAATGGAGCTGGTGAACGGACTCGAACCCCTGACCTGCTGATTACAAATCAGCTGCTCTACCAACTGAGCTACACCAGCGTTGCTCTTTATGCCGCTCTCAGCGACTAATACATTATAGCACATTCATTTGCGTTTGTCAAGCGGTTTTTTGAAAAAATT
>CAOUJG010000032.1:0-309 GCA_948537335.1 uncultured Eubacteriales bacterium | reverse complement strand
GAGAGCGGGGCAAAGTGCATTAAGATGAAGTAAATCGTTTTGTACAGCCGCTTCACGAGTTTTGTCAAGATCAAAAATTTTTTGGATTTTTTTGTGTTTTCAGCTCAAGAAGGCTATATGACGCGAGATTGGGTATTATTTCCAACGGTTAGACACAGCTATCTCAGATGGGCGTTTGGCAACCAAGTGGCAACCAGAGCAACCGCAAGATAGAGTGTATCAATAATACATAACCACCAAGATATAGAGATAAAGATTGTACAGTTTAGACCTTGCAAACCACCTCCGATAAGAGTTATCATAGCACCA
>CAOUJG010000031.1 GCA_948537335.1 uncultured Eubacteriales bacterium | reverse complement strand
CGTTCCCGGGTCTTGTACACACCGCCCGTCACACCATGGGAGTCGGGAATGCCCGAAGCCGGTGGCCCGATCGAAAGAAGGGAGCCGTCGAAGGCAGGCCGGATGACTGGGGTGAAGTCGTAACAAGGTAGCCGTATCGGAAGGTGCGGCTGGATCACCTCCTTTCTAAGGGAAGAAGTAGGGGCTGTATTACTGTTTAGATGCGGAGGCATCAGCAAAGAACCCCGGGAGGTGCGGAAGGCACGGCGCGGGGGGATGAAAAGAAGAGATTTCTGGTGGCGATACGCCCGGGAAACACCCGTACCCATCCCGAACACGATGGTTAAGGCCCGGGCGGCCGATGGTACTATGCGGGGGACTGCATGGGAGAGCAGGCGGCTGCCAGGATCACGGGGGCTTAGCTCAGCTGGGAGAGCACCTGCCTTGCAAGCAGGGGGTCGAGAGTTCGAATCTCTTAGTCTCCACTGCAGCCTGCATGGGCTGCGGAGTTTGTACCTTGAAAACCGAATACTGAAAAATATCTATTCCAAAAAGAAAGGAAGCGGAAGTATCCCTGCAGGGGGTATGGAAGCTGACTTGCCGAAAAGATAGAGACATCCGAGGCCGTATATAGAGATATATACGGTAAACCAAGAAAAAGAGCCCCGCGGCACCCGCAAAGGTGCTGCAGGGGCAGAGAACCGAAGACCAGGAGGCGGAACGCTATCCGCCGGCCCGGGCTTAAAGGGTAAGCCCGGGAATGGTCAAGCGAAGAAGAGCACAGGGGGGATGCCTTGGCACTGAGAGCCGAAGAAAGACGCGATAAGCTGCGAAAAGCCGCGGGGAGGAGCAAATATCCATGGATCCGCGGGTATCTGAATGGGGAAACCCACCTGAGAGAACCTCAGGTACCGTTAAATGAATCCATAGTTTAACGGGGGGAACCCGGCGAACTGAAACATCTAAGTAGCCGGAGGAAGAGAAAACAACAGTGATTCCGTA
>CAOUJG010000030.1 GCA_948537335.1 uncultured Eubacteriales bacterium | reverse complement strand
ACTATCGTGTAATCCGTGTTAGCCGTTAACGTTCTTCCTCCAACTGTTACTGTTACGGTTGGTTTTTGTTCACTTCCATCATACGTAAAGCTACTGCTGCTCAACGTTACTGCGCTATCCGTTATCGGCGCCGCTGTGATCATATATGTTTTTGTTATCGTTCCACTGTAATTGCCTTTTAGGGTTATTGTTACTGTTTTTGTTCCTACGTTTGTTAAATCGTTACCACCACTTGCATCTGTGTAGCTTTTGGTATAATCAACGTTTTCTTGCAATGTTCTTGTTCCGCTACCCACTTTTTCTTTCACTGTCACGCCTACTTTTTGGTCTCCACCGTTATAAGTCACTTCAGCGTTATCTAGATCTGCTGATATATTTCCATCGTCACTTGACGCCGCTGTGATGCTAAACGTTTTGTTCAATGTTCCGCTGTAGTTACCTTTGCCTGTTATTGTTAATGTGTAGTCGCCTTTATTTATCAAGTCGGACGGACAATTGAACTCAAAGTCTGTACCCTTTACTAAATCTTTTCGGGTTCCACTAAACGTTACTGTACCTTTAGCTTCAGTTGTCAGTGCACTTCCCGTGAATACTGCCGAAGCTGGATCCAAAGCAAAGCTTACCTTACTATCGGTTATTGACAGCGGGTTTATTGTGTATGTTCTTGTTATCGTTCCGTCCAAGTTCTTTATAAACGTCACTCTCAACGTTTTTGTTCCTTGGTTTGTTATGTCGTTGCCACCACTTGCATCTGTGTAGCTTTTGGTATAATCAACGCCTTCTTGCAATGTTTCTCCATTATATGTTATTTGCACCCCGAGTTCTTGCGGGCTTCCGTTATATGTAAATGTTGTTGAACCTGTTGTTACTCCAAGCTTACTGTCTGTCGTGCTATCTGACACAGCTTTTCTTGTGATCGCATACGTCTTCGTAACTGTTCCGCTGTAGTTGCCCTTTCCGGTTACCGTTATTGAATACGAACTAGA
>CAOUJG010000029.1 GCA_948537335.1 uncultured Eubacteriales bacterium | reverse complement strand
CATATTTTGAAATTTATATTTTGCGCCTTTGAGCAGCGTCAGTTCAAGGTCTTTTTCAACGTATTCGTAGCAATCCACCGTCGCTGAATATGTTGAAGAATAGCCTCCGCCAAAAAGAGCATAATTGCTGACTGTTGTTGCAATTAAGGAGTTTTTTGCTTCATTTAAGTCCTCAAACTGATGTAAAACTAAGTTATTGTCAAAGCCTTCAACTTTTGAAAATTGCTCACCTGAATATTGACCACCTCCAAACAGTGCGAAGTTTTTGACTGTAGTTGCTGCAAAGCCATACTTATCATAGCTCAAATTTACGGGTGTCAGTTTTACTAAGCTGATATTATATACATCAACGCGAGTGTTAGAACTTGCACCAAACAGTGCGTAATCTCCAACCGCTGTTGCTGCAGCGTAGCCGTAATAAGTCACATCGGCTAATGTGCTATGAACCAAGCTGCCGCTGTATGCATCTACGTTTCTAACCCCAGAACCACCGCTGCCAGTCCACTTAGTCCCGCTTACAAAAATTGCATGTTCTCCTACAGTGGTTGCAACTAACGAAGCTCTATCTAAACTTAAGGTCGTTGCTGTGGTTTGAGCCAGGGTATCATCATACGCATCAACTTTGTCAGAAGAATATGTGCCCTGCAAAGAGTTTCCCTCCGCATCAACAGAGACGCCCCTTAAATTGCCGCCGGCGAACAATGAATAATCGCCGACCGTAGTCGCAGCTAAAGACGACCTTCCTTCACTTAAGCCCGCCGCGGTGCTATGAACTAAATCCGCGTTGTATGCATCAACGTTTGGGTAATAATTCGTTTCGCTGTTATATCTTTCTCCGCCACCAAATAACGCGTAGCTTTGATTTGCGGTTGCCGTAAAACGGTGACGCCTTTCATCTAATGCCGTCGGTGTACTGTGAGTTAGGTTCGTGCTATACGCGTCCACATTAGAAAGGACAGAGCCATTATTATATCCTCCGCCAAATAGGGCATAATCACCAACCGATGTTGCTGCGAACTCATACCTGCCCTTGCTTAATTC
>CAOUJG010000028.1 GCA_948537335.1 uncultured Eubacteriales bacterium | reverse complement strand
GGGATGACGTCAAATCATCATGCCCTTTATGACCCGGGCTACACACGTACTACAATGGCGTTTAACAAAGAGAAGCAAGCCCGCGAGGGGGAGCAAATCTCGAAAAAACGTCTCAGTTCAGATTGCAGGCTGCAACTCGCCTGCATGAAGTCGGAATTGCTAGTAATCGTAGGTCAGCATACTACGGTGAATACGTTCCCGGGCCTTGTACACACCGCCCGTCAAACCATGAGAGTTGGCAACACCCGAAGTCGGTAGTCTAACCGCAAGGAGGACGCCGCCGAAGGTGGGGTTGATGATTAGGGTTAAGTCGTAACAAGGTAGCCGTATCGGAAGGTGCGGCTGGATCACCTCCTTTCTAAGGAAGAAGCGAGTCGTTCACGACGGCTCAGAGAAACGCAGAGTTAAGCGTGTTCGAGACGATATTGTTCAATTTTGAGGGAGCTGTCAGGGCAAATGCTCGAATAAGGGCTGATAGCTCAGCTGGTTAGAGCACTCGGCTGATAACCGAGAGGTCGATGGTTCGAGTCCATTTCAGCCCACCAATTTGGGGGTTTAGCTCAGCTGGGAGAGCACCTGCTTTGCAAGCAGGGGGTCAAGGGTTCGATTCCCTTAATCTCCACCAGATAACGTTCGAGGACTTCAAATGTCGGAGAACGAAAGACAAAGCTGGAAGGCTTTGTGAGAAGATCTTTGAAAATTGAATAACGAAACAACAAAGAGGAAATTAAAATATCCAATTAGAAAGAAGTAAGACTTCTGGAAATGGGAAATTACAATTTCAAAACTTCTCCCAAGAAGAAATTCTTGGAAAAGAACAAGACATAATTCTGCAAGAAAGCGTTTAAGCTAATAAGAGCGCAGGGAGGATGCCTTGGCATTAGGAGCCGAAGAAGGACGCGGTAAGCTGCGAAAAGCCTCGGGGATCGGCAAGCACGAATTGATCCGAGGGTGTCCGAATGGAGCAATCCGCATGTGTGTAGCGCATGCATCGTTAAGTGAATTCATAGCTTAACGAGGGGAACCGCCTGAACTGAAACATCTA
>CAOUJG010000027.1:620-1139 GCA_948537335.1 uncultured Eubacteriales bacterium | reverse complement strand
CGGGGTCTGTAACTGATTCTTTTTATTCGTATTCAGCTATCAACTTGTTTAAAAAATCCGTAGCCTTATATTTGTTGCCTTTAACTTTTAATTTCGTTGAAACCCACTTTTGCTTATATTTGTCGCCCACTTTCAAGTTTAACACTGCGTAAAAAGTGTCATTTTTAATTTTTAAACAACCTGTCATAAATGTATCCTCCTAAGTTGCATGGACACATTCTCTAACATATATATTATACCATGTTTGTCAAGGGAACGTGTTAGCTGCATTGTAGATATTCGATGATGAAACGTTTAGGAATTCTGTACTGCCTTCCGACTCGGATGCTTTTTATTTCTCCGGCCTGAAGTAAAGAATACGCGGTCTTCTTACCGATGTTTAGCATCGTCATTAGTTCGTTTATTGAAACGACGTCTGGATAATTTGTAAATATTCTTTTCAAAATTAATCATCCTTTGAGTTAGATTTTCTAATATTTCAGCCTGCGTATGGTATTCCGCATCATACGGTTCTCAGGT
>CAOUJG010000027.1:0-560 GCA_948537335.1 uncultured Eubacteriales bacterium | reverse complement strand
GACTCGTTGCGAATTTGCCACCACGCAAATTTTATATCTGGATGTTTACCGCTCGCTCAATGAGGTCTTCGCGCATCCGATAAAACGCTTGTCCAACAATTTAACGTAACTGAAATATTGGTATGAAATTTTCAAAGATCGAAGGGAACCTAAAAACCCCCCTATATATATAAGAGGATTTTCGGGCCATTTTTGGTGCATGATTTTTAAGAAAATTTGAAAATCTTTTAAAAATCGTTTGATTGAATAATTTTTATTATTGAGTTGATTGTTTTATTATATCTTCTGCACAATGCAGAATGGTCTAAATTATAAATTTTTTCTAAATCACGCTGCGTCATCTCTTTTTCGAATATGTAACTGAGCAGGGTCTGCTCTTCAATGGGCAAGCTTTTAACCGCGGCATGCAGCTTTTGATCTTCTATCATGTCAATCCAGCCAAGCAGGTTGCGGGATGCAAGCTCTTTGTCTAAGTCAAAATTGTCTATAAAGTCATTGCAGATAGGCCGGTCTTCGATGGAAATCTCATTTTTCTCGATCTCCGACTGCTTTATTTTCTC
>CAOUJG010000026.1:443-1157 GCA_948537335.1 uncultured Eubacteriales bacterium | reverse complement strand
GCTACGAAAGGGCACTCTAGTGAGACTGCCGGTGACAAACCGGAGGAAGGTGGGGATGACGTCAAGTCCTCATGGCCCTTATGGGTAGGGCTTCACACGTCATACAATGGTCGGAACAGAGGGCAGCCAACCCGTGAGGGGGAGCAAATCCCAGAAAACCGATCGTAGTCCGGATTGCAGGCTGCAACTCGCCTGCATGAAGTCGGAATCGCTAGTAATCGCGGATCAGCACACCGCCCGTCAAACAATGGGAGTGGTGTTTACCAGAAGTCGTTAGCCTAACCGCAAGGAGGGCGGCGACCACGGTGAGCACCGTGACTAATGTTAAGTCGTAACAAGGTAGCCGTACCGGAAGGTGCGGCTGGATCACCTCCTTTCAAGAGAAAGCGAATGAAGGCTTTTAGAAGACGTTTGAATTCATTCAGCGCTCACTCTTATCGGCAGTCGATAAATGAAAAGACGATGGGTCTTTAGCTCAGCTGGTTAGAGCACCGTCTTGATAAGGCGGGGGTCGATGGTTCAAGTCCATCAAGACCCACCAAAGTCTTTCATGGGGGTATAGCTCAGCTGGGAGAGCACCTGCTTTGCAAGCAGGGGGTCAACGGTTCGATCCCGTTTACCTCCACCAGATTACTGAAATAAGTGCTTAGTGAGTATTTATTTCAGGCAATTTAGAGCCTGAAAATTTGTTCTTTAAAAAATCGGAAATTTGAA
>CAOUJG010000026.1:0-359 GCA_948537335.1 uncultured Eubacteriales bacterium | reverse complement strand
AACGTTTATGGAAACGTAAACGGGTAAAGATTGACGAGTCATTAACAAAGCAAAACTTTGTGAGAAACTTGAAAGCGAAGACATAAACAGCGTAATGGGAACAGCGTTTAGCGGTTGCTTGTAACGCTGCCGGGCAATAGGCGGCAGGGTTATAGGATCAAGCGACTAAGTGCATGTGGTGGATGCCTTGGCGATCACAGGCGAAGAAAGACGTGGCAGCCTGCGAAAAGCTGCGGGGAGCTGGCAAACGAGCATAGATCCGCAGATATCTGAATGGAGCAATCCGGCGGATGTAACGGTCCGTCATGGCGTACTGAATTCATAGGTACGTCAGGGGAACCGCCTGAACTGAAACATCT
>CAOUJG010000025.1 GCA_948537335.1 uncultured Eubacteriales bacterium | reverse complement strand
TCAAAAATTTTCTTTTCTTTATTATTTTTATAATCACTAAAACCAATAATCACGCAATGCACCTGGGCCTTTTTGCCATTCTTTTCATTCGTCCACTTAAACGGCCTGTATGCAAAATTGATTTCGGCGTTGTTATTTTCGATGAGTGGTGCCCATAAAACCGCGGGTTGCTGGCCCTGAGAAATCGAATTCGTAGAGACAAAGGCGGCCTCTATTTGGGTGCCGTTCATGTAATCGCTAGCCTTTTTGTACCACGCCGCAACGTAATCCAAGATCCCATGCCGCTTAAAATTCTTGCCAAAAACCAAGTCCATATCTTCTCGTTGCTCCGGGGTGCGCAGATGATAGCCCACAAACGGCGGATTGCCAATTATATAGTTCAGCTTGTCCTTCGAGATAACCTCGTTCCAATCGATTCTCAAGGCATTAGCAGCCACAATGCAGGGCTCAGAATCTGGTCTGTTCCTCGCAAAATCAGGGAACGCAGCCTTGTATTGCTCCATTATCTGCGAATCTATCGCCTTCATGTTTTCTTTGGAATTCTGACAAGCCACAGGGTCAATTTCTATTCCGTAAAATTGACCCAGGTTAACCTTAAAGTCAACGCTCAAGCCGTTCTTAATTAGGATTTCTATGATTTTCGCTTCAAGCTTAGTCAGCTCTAGATACGTGACAATCAGGAAATTTCCGCAACCGCTGGCCGGGTCTAAAAATTTCAGGTTAGATATCTTTTTATGAAACGCTCGGAGGTCATCGGGCTGGGCTTTTACAGATTCAAACTCTTCATTTAAATCTTCTAAAAACAGCGGATTTATCACCTTCAAGATGTTCTCTTCGTTGGTGTAATAGGCGCCGTTTACCCGGACCTCTTCAAACGTCAGATGTGTCGGTTGAGTTAGCAATATTCGCACTCCTTTACTTTAAAAATGGGCATAAAAAATCACACCCGTTGGATGTGATAAAAAATTTATGTTGATATTTTTTACATTTAGTGCTATAATAAAAGCGTAACAAGAGATGACCGTTTAAAGAACGGTTCGTCCTTTAAAGTTTAGGTTAATAACCGCTACCTTTTGGTCGAGGGCGGTTATTTTTTTATTTCCGTTTTTAGAATTAAGAAGAATACTACAAGAATTAGCAGCATTAATATTAAATCTATTGTTTCGGCCATAAAAACGTCACCTCCTTCTATGAGGAGTGACAAACCGCCCTTTGCC
>CAOUJG010000024.1 GCA_948537335.1 uncultured Eubacteriales bacterium | reverse complement strand
ATCATGCCCCTTATGACCAGGGCGACACACGTGCTACAATGGCGTAAACAAAGGGAAGCAGGACGGCGACGTTGAGCAAATCCCAGAAATAACGTCCCAGTTCGGATTGTAGTCTGCAACCCGACTACATGAAGCTGGAATCGCTAGTAATCGCGAATCAGAATGTCGCGGTGAATACGTTCCCGGGTCTTGTACACACCGCCCGTCACACCATGGGAGTCGGAAATGCCCGAAGTCAGTGACCCAACCGCAAGGAGGGAGCTGCCGAAGGTGGAGCCGGTAACTGGGGTGAAGTCGTAACAAGGTAGCCGTATCGGAAGGTGCGGCTGGATCACCTCCTTTCTAGGGAAGGAACGAGTAGGGAGTTGCATTACTGTTTATCTGCCAGGGGCAGAGACAATTTCCGGTGGCGATGCGTCCGGGGGAGACACCCGTGGAACTTTAGTTCCATCACATCCCGAACACGATGGTTAAGACCCAGACGGCCGATGGTACTATATTGGAGACGATATGGGAGAGCAGGTGGCTGCCGGATTATAAAAATGGGGGCGTAGCTCAGCTGGGAGAGCACCTGCCTTGCAAGCAGGGGGTCAAGAGTTCGAATCTCTCCGTCTCCATTGGGAATATTTCAGACCGCAGCAGGGACTGCGTTTGAAAATATTCCAGATATGAGCAAATGAAAAATGGGGGCTTATAGCTCAGCCGGTTAGAGCGCACGCCTGATAAGCGTGAGGTCGGTGGTTCGAGTCCACTTAAGCCCATCGGGAACGAGACATCAGGTTCCCAGGCTGTTCCTTGAAAACCGAATACAGAAATTAATCTTAAATATCCATTATTCTGAAAAGAATAAGGTTAAGACATCCGAGGTAGCCAGACAGATTTAGGAATAAATCAGTTTTGGTTATTTAATGAAAGCAATGTAAATACAACAACAAAACCATGCCTGACATACAACGCTATGTATGGAAAGACCCAGCCAGCCCGCAGGGGGACTGGGAAGTCAGGTTAAGCGAACAAGAGCGCAGGGTGGATGCCTTGGCACTGAGAGCCGATGAAAGACGTGATAAGCTGCGATAAGCTGCGGCAAGGAGCAAATATCCGATGACCCGCAGATCTCTGAATGGGGAAACCTGGCTGAGCAATCCTCAGTCGTCGTATGGTAAATCCATAGCCATACGTCGGGAACCCGGTGAACTGAAACATCTAAGTAGCCGGAGGAAAAGAAAACAACATGTGATTCCGGGAGTA
>CAOUJG010000023.1 GCA_948537335.1 uncultured Eubacteriales bacterium | reverse complement strand
GCTTGCGGAGATCATCAAGAAGCTTTGCACGTTGACGTGGCGCAGACGATGAGGCAAGAAATTTTGCACAGCTGCAAATATTGCGGCAGAATCCATGATGAAGAGCATGTTTGTAACAGCAAGCCCGCTAAGCGCAAAAAGATCGACGATGCCGTGAGGCTTAGAAACAGCGCGGTCTGGCACAGAAAACGGCAGCAAATCAAGGAGCGAGACTGCTATTTGTGCCAGGTATGTATCAGAGAACTGTATGGAACCCGGCGTAAGTACAATTACGAGGGACTGCAGGTTCACCACGCGGTGCCCGTCAATTCTAGCGAAGGGCTGCGGCTTGATGACAGCAACCTTATCACACTGTGTTCCATGCATCATGCGATGTGCGATAACGGCGAAATACCATACGACGAGGTCAAACAAATAATCTTAGAACAAGAAGGAGATTGCAATTATGTTAGTTAAAGAATTATACATCGAACACCCATTTTCAAAGGAAATTGAGGTACTCAAGAACGTTGAAGCCGAGGACGCAACTGAGTTCAAAGGCTTCATAAAGGTCAAGCTTCTAGGTTCCACCGAAATTCCAGGCAAAGACAGCGTTTTTTTCTTTAATAGAAATTCAATTACTAAAATTGTGCCGGAACTCTTAAAATAGCATCCCCCCGGGGTTCTCGGCCATGGCAAATTATGGTATCGAAACATCGACGGCCCCCCTCCGGTTACACCGGCGAAAAATTTTCCGTGTATTTTTTTTATTTCTGAAGGTGAAAATTGATGAAAAAAGAGCTAAAATCCCAAGCTGATGAGATTTTGGAGCTTGCAAAAGGCTATGGCGTCGATCAGAACTTGCTTTTCGCGACAACCTTTGAACGCTATCAAACGCAGCTGCAAATTTTAGAAAAGCTAAAAGAAACGATTGAGTCTGAAGGCTTTTTCGTAGATAAAACTTATGTGAAAGGCGAAACCAACCTGTATTCGCACCCCGCCGTGACGCAGTACAACCGCACGACGGACAGCGCAAATAAGACCGCAGCAACGCTTATAAGGATCATAACGACACTTGGCAGCCGGCGAGACGGCGAAGAGCCCGATCCGTTGCTCGAGATTCTAGCAGGGAAGCCAAAATGATTGCCCATCAAAGCTACAAGTACGCGGAGGGTGTTGTAAATCGTGAGATTGCAGCGCCAAAATACGTCATAAAACAGTGCGAGGAGTTCATAAAAATCTGCGATGGAGCGTCTAGCAAGTACTTTTTAGACAAGGACAAACTGCAGCAAATCGACAAAGTCTTAAAGATGCTAGTAATGCCGCGCGGTTTGAAGGCCGGCTGCAGCATTTATGAGTGCTCATGCGGCTACCAGTGGCTGTTTTATGCGGCGATTCTTTGTGTTGTACATCGCGAAAACCCCGACAGACGGCGATATGAGACGGCAATTTTAGAAATTGCCCGGAAAAACTTCAAAACCTTCACAATAGCAACAATTTTCGTGTTGCTTTTTTTGTTGGAACCCAAGTTTAGCAAATTCTATTCGGTGGCGCCAGACGGGGCTTTATCGCGTGAAGTGAAAACAGCGATTGAAGAAATTTTGAAAAGCAGTCCGCTTATCTATTTGCACAATGAAAGGCCGCGGTTCAAGGTTTTACGCGATTATATCCAATTCATGCCGAACGAGAACCGCTATGTGCCGCTGAATTA
>CAOUJG010000022.1 GCA_948537335.1 uncultured Eubacteriales bacterium | reverse complement strand
TTAAACACAGACCGGGGAACCAAAACCATAGACGTGAAGGGGCTTGGTGGCGTAGAAACCAGGCTCCTTTTTTCGCCCGGAAGATTTTTTAAGCACGCGCAAAAAGTATAGAAAATGGAGGTTTTTTATGACGAAGAAGGAGCTATCTCAGCTTTATTACTTAAAAAAGGAAATAAAGGAACAACAGCGGAGAATTGCAGAACTGGAAGCCGCTGCAACAAAATGCACCGCGAATATTTCTGGAATGCCAAGCGGTAAGGGTATCTCGGACAAAATTGGGCAATATGCCGCACAGATCGCGGACTTAAAGGCGATTTTGGATTTAAACATAAAAAAGTGTTTTTACGAGCTAAATCAAATCGACCGCTATATTCAAAGCGTTGACGATAGCCAAATGAGGATAATCTTGACGTTGCGGTATGTTCAAGGGCTGACATGGCAAAAGATAGCCTATGCCATTGGTGAACACGACGAGCAGTATCCCCGAAGAAAGCACAATGCTTTTTTACGAAAACGAAATTAATTGCGAAACTCTAACTCAAAATTATTTTGGCAGGTGATGAATTTGAAATGCGACGTTCAAGTAGCCGAGCACATAAACCCGTACTTAATTGACGCGCAGGATATCATAGTTACGGCAAGGGAGCATCCCATTTGCAATGTCTTAAATATGAACAATGGAAGTCGACCAATTGACGGGGGATTTTTGCTATTAAATGAAACCGAGAAAGAAGAAATAATTAAAAAAAGCCCTATAGCTCAAAAATGGATACGGCCGTTTATCGGTGCGGAAGAATTTCTTAATGGTAAGAAAAGATGGTGTCTGTGGCTAGTAGGTGTAGGCCCTAGTGAGTTGCGAAAAAGTAAGCCTGTTATGGAAAGAGTCAATAATGTTAGAAAATTAAGACTAAAAAGCAAAGCCTCAAGTACAAGAAAAGCTGCAAACATACCTACGCTGTTTACAGGTATCCAACAGCCAAATGTTGATTATCTAATTATTCCAGAAGTGACTTCGGAAAAAAGAAAATATATTCCAATAGGCTTTGTGGATAAAAACACAATTGCAAGCAATTTATTATATATTATTCCAAAAGCGAATTTATACTATTTTGGAATATTAACTTCAATTGTGCATATGGCATGGATGCGAGCTGTAGCAGGGCGGTTGGAAATGAGATATAGATATTCAAGTTCGATAGTTTACAACAACTTTGCTTGGCCAAACCCAACAAAAAGCCAAAAAGAAGCCATAGAAAAAGCCGCGCAAGCTGTTTTAGATGCACGAAAATTGTACCCAGATAGCACGTTAGCCGACTTATACGACCCAAACACCATGCCGCCAGAATTGGTTAAGGCCCATGAAAAGCTTGATAACGCCGTTAAAGCAGCATACGGCAATAAAGGCTTCGAGACGGAGGAAGAAATCGTCGCAACCTTGATGAAGCTTTATAAAGAGGCGATTGACAAAGAGAACGTAGAGAAAAGGAGTATATCATGAATTTTAAAAATTGACGAAATTGATATTGTAAAATGGTAGCGTAGGAAGATAACTCATCGTAAAAAATATTGTTGATTTTCTGTCTAAAATGCTGTAATAAGAGAAAGTCCGGGCAAAGGGCGGTTTGTCACTCCTTTATAGAAGGAGGTGACGTTTTTATGGCCGAAACAATAGATTTAATATTAATGCTGCTAATTCTTGTAGTATTTTTCTTAATTCTAAAAACGGAAATAAAAAAATAGCTGCCCTCGCTAAAGTTGCAGCTATAATAAATAATTGCAATGGACGAACCGTTCTTTAAACGGTCACCTCTTGTTACATTTTTATTATAGCACTAAATGCAAAAAATATCAACATAAATTTTTTATCG
>CAOUJG010000021.1:297-2712 GCA_948537335.1 uncultured Eubacteriales bacterium | reverse complement strand
GAACCGAAATTTTCACGAAAAACGCCGGCGAGACGTGGATTCAAGGCCTCCTGTTTGACCTGGTCAACAAGCGCTACAACAATCAAAAAGCCACGATTTTTTCGAGCAATTACAGCCTGAACGAGCTTGCCAACGAGCGCGGCGTCATGGAGAAGACCGTTGACAGAATCGGAGAGATGACGAGCAGCGCCGTGATGAGGATCACAGGAAGCAGCATGCGCAAAAAGGCGCAATTGGGCGGGATTTTTTAAGCATTTGGTTTAGCCAAAAGCAGAAGGAGTAATTAAATGGATATCCGCGAAGTTAAGCAAAACCTCGGCAAGACGGTCTATTACGATACCCTGCAGCTGAATTTCGATGGATGCAGCGTGAAAGGTTTTATATTTTCAGCGTGCATTTTGCGAAAAAAGAAAAATGGGCCGCTGTATTATCAAGCCGAATTGACCGGTGCTACAAGCAAAAATTCGGTGCTAATTGTGCCGCTCGAAAAAGTTTTAACAACGGATAAAATTTGATGCAACCAGCTATCGGCTGGTTCAATTTTGGGAGGGTAAAAATGAACTACATAGGAAAGCCCGATTGTTTCGCTAATAAGAGCAATTTGGTTAAAGACAAGTCGAGGCTCAAAAAGGACGGTTGTAAAGTGTCAACTGAGATGATTTGTTTAACGCGGGAATGCCCATTTTATAAGCCGAAAAAGGAGATGATTAAAATTGAGTTATCCGAATATGACTTTTGAAGATGTGCAAGACAGCGTGAATCAGTGGCTTTGGGATAAAGAGGAAAAGACCTATTTCTGGATTTTAAACACAGACCGGGGAACCAAAACCATAGACGTGAAGGGGCTTGGTGGCGTAGAAACCAGGCTCCTTTTTTCGCCTGGAAGATTTTTTAAGCATGCGCAAAAAGTATAAAGGTTGCGCATGACCCAGGCAACAACGATTTTGGAAGGAGATGCACACCATGTTTTCAGAAAGACTTAAGCAGCTGCGGCAAAAAAGGGGCCTCAACCAAAAGGAGCTTGCAGAGCTACTAGGCGTTGAGCCTTCAAAGTATAACAAATGGGAAAATGGGAAAAATTGCCCGAATTATGATACGCTTTGTAAACTTGCGAATTTTTGGGGTTCGACGACCGACTATTTGCTCGGGAACTCTGATCAAATGTACAGGGATGCGGATAAAGCCTTTAATAGCTGGAAGGATGACTTCAAAGCCCAGGTATCAAACAGGCTTATAGACTTCATCAAAACCATGTAGAAAGGGGCATTTTATGACGAAGAAGGAGCTATCTCAGCTTTATTACTTGAAAAAGGAAATAAATGAACAACAGCGAAGAATCGCGGAGTTGGAGGCCGCTGCAACAAAATGCACCGCGAATATTTCTGGGATGCCAAGCGGTAAAGGGATCTCGGATAAAGTGGGGCAATATGCCGCACAGATTGCAGATTTAAAGGCGATTTTGGACTTAAACATAAAAAAGTGTTTTTATGAGTTAAACCAAATTGACCGCTATATTCAAAGCGTTGAGGACAGCCAAATGAGGATAATCTTGACGTTGCGGTATGTTCAAGGGCTGACGTGGCAAAAAATAGCCTATGCAATCGGTGAACACGACGAGCAATATCCCAGAAGAAAGCATAATGCTTTTTTACGAAAACGAAATTAATTGCGAAGCTTTAACTCAAAATTATTTTGGCAGGTGATGAATTTGAAATACGATGTTCAAGTAGCCGAGCACATAAACCCGTACCTAGTTGATGCGCAAAATATAATGGTGGAAAGAAGAAGCACGCCTATAAGCAAAGTTCCTCCAATAGGGATAGGCAATAAACCAATTGACGGCGGGTACTACCTTTTCACAGAAAAAGAGCGGGATGAATTTATAGAAAAGGAGCCATTATCGAGAAACCTTTTTAAGCCGTGGATGGGCGCCGATGAACTGTTGCATGGATATAAAAGATATTGTTTGTATGTCAAAGACTGTTCGCCAAGCGAATTACAGAAAATGCCTGAAGTTTTGAAACGAATAAAATTAGTTAAAGAATATAGATTAAGTAGTAAAAGTATTCCAACACAAAAATTAGCAAAATATCCACTAAGCTTTCACGTCACTAACATCCCAAAATCAGATTACATATTAATCCCAAGTGCAACCTCAAGTAAAAGAAAATATATTCCAATAGGTTTTATGGATAAAAACACAATTGCAAGCAATTTATTACATATTATACCAAATTCGGGGTTGTTCCACTTTGGTGTGTTGAGCTCAATTGTACATATGACATGGATGCGGGCAGTCTGTGGGAGACTTGGAAATGAGTATAGGTACTCAGGCTCAATAGTTTACAACAACTTTATATGGCCAAACCCAGCATCAAAACAAAAAGAAGCCATAGAAAAGGCGGCGCAGGCTGT
>CAOUJG010000021.1:0-247 GCA_948537335.1 uncultured Eubacteriales bacterium | reverse complement strand
CCATGAAAAGCTTGATAAGGCCGTTAAAACAGCGTACGGTAACGAAGGCTTTGAGACTGAAGAAGAAGTCGTTTCAAGCCTGATGAAGCTCTATAAAGAGGCTATTGACAAAGAGAACGCAGAAAAAAAGAGTATATCGTAAATTTTAAAATTTGACGAAAATGACGAAATTGATATTGTACAATGGTAACGTGGAAAAACAACTCAAAAGCACAGCGCAGAAACGCACCGTAAAAAATATTGTTGA
>CAOUJG010000020.1 GCA_948537335.1 uncultured Eubacteriales bacterium | reverse complement strand
TGAGAAGCTTGATTATCGGCGGTTTATAGCCAAAGGTAAGTGTATCGCATGCGGCAATAAGACGATCGATTACGGCGTTGTCGAGGATTTCGTGTTCAAAATTGAGAAGAAATACGGCGTGACGGTGCGGGCCATCGGGTTTGATAGGTACAACGCCATCTCCAGCGCGCAAAAGTGGAACCAAGTCTACAATACCGTTGAAATTAGGCAACATAGTGACACCTTGCATCCTCCAACAAAGCTTTTGTACGAGAAAATCACGGACGGCGAATTTGAATACGATAAAAATACGCTGTTAGAGATAAACTTCGAAAACGCCCGCTGCACCTACGATACCAACATGAATCGCTATGTCACAAAGAAAAAATCCTGCGGCAAAGTAGACATGGTTGTAGCGCTCATCAACGCGGTCTATCTACTGCAACAGGACGTGATTTTCAACGACGGCTGGGTCGTTCAGGTGATTTAAAAATGAGGTGAAATTTATGAAACTATTTAATTTCCAAAAAAGAAATATCGAAGAACCGCAACAGATCGCGAATGATGTGATTTTAAGTGCACTTTTGAGCGATGGAACCATAACTGAAAAGCAGGCGCTGAATATCCCCGCCGTGGCGCGGTGCGTGAACTTGATTTGCGAGACAGTCTCGATGATACCAGTAAAACTGTATAAAGAGGAGATCATCGATGGCAAGCGGAAAACCGTAGAAGTGCCAGAAGACGCGCGGTGTAGCCTTTTAAACGAGGATACCAAAGATACGCTTGACGGCACGCAGTTTAAAAAGGCGATGGTTCGCGATTATTTGTTAAACGGCAACGCCTACGCGTACATAAATAAACGCCGAAACGCCGTGAAGTCGCTAAATTACGTCGATTGCGGCAATATTCTAATAACGAAAAATAGCGATCCAATCTTCAAAGATTACAATATCAGCGTTCAAGGTCAAACCTACAAGCCGTTTGAGTTCTTGAAAATCATGAAGTCAACCAAGGACGGAGCCCGCGGTGTTGGGATTATAGAAGAAAACAATGAGCTCTTAAAAGTTGCATATACTACGCTGAAATTTGAGCAAAACCTAGTATCCACGGGCGGCAACAAGAAGGGCTTTATAAACGCTAAGAACCGGCTAACCAAAGAGGCCATCGACGCCTTGAAGGCCGCATGGGATAAGTTTTATTCGAATAACGAAGAAAAAATGATTATTCTAAACGACGGCCTGACCTTCCAAGAAGCCAGCAATACCAGCGTTGAGATGCAGTTGAACGAGAACAAAAATTCCATTAATAATTCGATTTTGGACATTTTCGGCGTGCCAACAACCTGGAACTGGGAGACCTTCATAAAGACAGCTATAATGCCGATTCTGAAGACAATTGAATGCGCGCTAAACCGGGATTTGCTTCTTGAAAAAGAGAAGAAGTCCCTTTACTTCGCCTTTGATACTAAAGAAATTATCAAGGGTGACATAAAGACGCGGTTTGAGGCATATAAGACTGCTCTAGATTCGAACCTGATGCAGATCGATGAAGTTCGCTATCTTGAAGATTTAGAGCCGTTGGGCCTTAACTTCATTAAACTTGGCCTTCAAGATGTGCTGTTTAATCCAGAAACAAAGCAGATTTACACTCCGAACACGAATCAAATAAACACTATAACGGAAAAAGGAGACTCAGAAAATGAACGAACTGACAATATTCAAAAATGAGGATTTTGGCGAGGTCCGAACGATTCTAATCAACGATGAGCCATACTTTGTGGGCAAGGACGTGGCGCTGATTTTGGGATATACAAACCCGCAGAAGGCATTGAGAGACCACGTGGACGAAGAAGACAGGACGGTGAACGAATCGTTCACCGTCAATGGAACCGCAGCAACACTCATAAATGAGAGCGGCCTTTACAGTCTGATTTTATCAAGCAAGTTGCCGAGTGCGAAAAAATTTAAGCGATGGGTTACGAGCGAGGTCTTGCCAGAAATTCGGAAGACTGGCGCGTACTCTAGAATACCTAAAAGTTATCCAGAAGCCTTGCGTCTATATGCCGACGAAGTTGAGCAAAAAGAGCTGATGCAAAAGCAGCGCGACGAGGCGATACGCACCAAGGCTTGGATATCGGACAAAAAGACCGCAACAGCGATGAACACTGCAAGCCAGAAGTCGAAAGAGGCTGAAAAACTAAAAATCAAGCTTGACCTTGAGATGTCCTATGCGACGGTAAAGAAGGTGGAACTCGAGACGGGCAGAAAATACAACTGGCAAGACCTTAAGAAGTACTGCCAAAGCGCCGGGCTCGGCTGGAACAAGGCTTTTGACGCAAATTACGGCAGCGTCAATAGTTATCCGGCAGAAGCCTGGAAAAACGTCTATGGAATCGAGCTTTAAGGGAGGTGAGTTTAGTGTGAGAATAGAAATACGAAACGACAGCGTGCTAATAGATGGCTACGTAAACGCTGTGGCGCGGGATTCACGACCGATGCTTTCTGAGCGCGGTGAGAAGTTTGTTGAGCAAATAAGTCCAAAGGCCTTTCAGAGAGCGATTGACAAGAACGAAGACGTCTTATGCCTCTTGAATCATGAGCCGTCAAGGGTTTTGGGTTCAACGAAGCAAGGCAACATCGAGCTTTTTGAGGACAATATCGGCCTGCGGGCTATTTGCAAGATTACAGACGCTGAAGTTATTGAAAAGGCTAAGGCGAACCGGCTTCGTGGCTGGAGTTTTGGCTTTGAGGCTGTAAAAGAGCACGAGGAGCCTATTACAGATGGCTTTAAACGGCGGTTTGTTGATGAAATGAACCTGGCCGAGGTTTCGATAATCGATGAACAGCGCATCCCGTGCTATGTTGGAACATCGATTGAGACAAGGGCCGATAAAATCAGCAAACTCGAATATCGCGGCGAAGACTTTAAGGCAAAAATCATCGATAACACGCAGCAAAACTCGAATATTGATTATTCGGGTTACGAAAAAATCTTAGAAAAAATCAAAGGAGAATAAAACTATGGAACTAAAGTATTTGACGGAAAAAAGAGCTGAAAAGCAGGACAGAATGCAGGAAATTTTGAATTTGGCAAAAAAGGAGGAACGCGCAATGAACCCTGATGAGATCAAGGCTTTTAACGATTGCAAAACCGAGATTGATGAGATTGACAGCACAATCAGCGCCGAGAAGGAGCTACGTAGCATGCAGCTTGACGATGAGAAGGAGGCCGCAACGCCACAAACAGAGCCAAAAGAGAGCGTTGAAGAAAAAGAGGAGCGCGCATTTGCGAACTTTGTGCGCGGCGTGAAACTTGAAAACAGAGCAAATAACCTGGATTTGGGCAGCAACGGCGCGGTTGTTCCGCAAACCATCGCCAACAAAATCATCGAAAAGGTTAAGGATTTGTGCCCGGTTTATTCTTTATCGGAAATTTATAACGTCAAGGGCACGCTGGTTATCCCCTACTATGGCGAAAAATCTGGCGAAGACGTGACTTGCGCCTATGCGACTGAGTTTACAGACTTAACCAGCACCGCAGGCAAGTTCACAAGTGTGAGCCTATCGAGCTTCTTGGCCGGCGCTCTGACCAAAGTCTCAAAATCGCTCATAAACAGGAGCCAATTCGATATCACAAGCTTCGTAGTTAACAAAGTTGCAGCGGCTATCGCAGAATTCCTTGAAAAAGAATTGTT
>CAOUJG010000019.1:3677-3964 GCA_948537335.1 uncultured Eubacteriales bacterium | reverse complement strand
GATCGCCGACGGAGCGACTTTAATCGGCTTCCCGCAGGCAGAAAACCAGGCAGAAAATCAAGCCGAAAGCAAGGCCACGTCAATTGCCGATTTGAAGGCTGACTTTAATTCGTTGTTGGAAAATCTGAAAACGGCGGGGTTCATGAAGGCCGATAGCGAGTAAGGGGGCGACCCGCATGAAAGTTAGTGAGGTAACCGTTAAGAATTTGGCGGATTACTTGAGGTTGGATTACGAGACCTTGGACCCGGAGGAAATTTCCGAATTGGAAACTTTTCTGACGTCGGCG
>CAOUJG010000019.1:0-3638 GCA_948537335.1 uncultured Eubacteriales bacterium | reverse complement strand
GCATGAAAGCTTCGTTGTAGCAGTTTTCGTGCTGGTTCAAGATATGTACGATAATCGCAGCTATTACGTGGACAAAAGCCACATAAACCACGTCATAGAGTCGATTTTGGAGATGCACTCGGTAAACTTGCTTTGAGGAGCGGTGAAAATGCAGATAAATCCTGGTGTTTTCGATAAGAAAATTGAAATCGTAAGGTACGAGCTTATAAAAGACGCGGACGGATTCGAGGAGAAGGCCGAAGTTGTTGTTTTAATGACGTGGGCGCAGGTCACAAACGTCAGCGGCAGTGAGATTTTGCGCTCTGATTCGGATTTTTCGAAGGTCAAAACGCGGTTTTTAATTCGAACGCCGAAAATAAAGATCGACAAGGACATGGAGATAAAATTCAATGAAAACGCCTATAACATCGTATATATCAACGATTATAGCTACGATAAGCGATATACGGAGATAATGACGGAGCTGGTGATTAAATGAAAACTTTCAAAAATGCGCTTCTGAGGCTAGGAATTTCGCCGTCTGCGGACGTCGACGCAAGAACTTTTTGAAAAAAGTTCCTGGACTTCAAAAACTTTTACGTTGGGGTGAAATAGCGAAATGGCGAGCTTTAGTTTTAATTTTGAGTTGGAGAAGTTTTTTCCCGATGGGATCAAAGACGAGAAATTGGCGCTGGACATGATTTCAGCGGGGCAAGAAATTCTGCAAAAGAATATCCAAAACGCAGCTAGAAAGCACGTCCGAACCGGCAGTATGGCGAACTCTGTTAAATGCTCAAAACCGCTTATAGATAAAAACGGCGATGCAGTTGGGCGTGTAAAGTTTTATGGTACAGATAAGTCAGGGATGCTCAACTGGTACAAGGCGATTTGGATCGAATACGTGCGCCCAGAAAGGGCTCTGTTTAAAGTAGGCAATTGGAACTACGTCGCATAATAACGCGGCAGGCGACTCACTTAACTGCTAGACGAAAGTTGATGCAGGAACAAAGCATGGTGAGAAAGCGGTAAGTTGACTTAGAGTAAAGGTCACGACTAAACTGCAACGACAAGTAAGTAAAAGGATAAGGCTGATATGCCAAATGTGAGGTCTAAGTTTCTGTTAACCACGGATTAGGGAAATTACTCTGAGATCCTAATCGCAAATGGGCACGCATACCGTATTCGTGCGTGTTGTTATTACAATATTTGCGAAACAAGTACGAGAACGTATATTAACAGACTAAAAGCATATCCGAAAACTTACATCCAAGAAACAGAGTTAACTGGGGATTGCCTAAACGAAGATAAATTCGCATGGCAACAGAGTTTCCATAGTAGTCCGAGGACAGAAAAACTGTCCACATGGCGAAGGGAAACAGTTAGTATATTTCAAAATAAGAAAGTTGAAAGGACGGAGAAACCGTGCAAAAACCAACAACTGAGATTTTGAAGCGTATTTTCGAAAATTCAAGCAAGCACAAAGACGGTGTATACACCCGCCTTTACAGGTATCTACTGAGAGAGGATATCTATCTAATCTCATATCAAAAACTGAGTAAAAACAGAGGCGCATTGACCAGTGGAATAGATACAGACACTGCAGATGGATTTGGACAAGAATATATCAAGAAAATAATAAAAGAGTTATCAAATGGTGAATTCAAGCCAAAACCAGTACGCAGAGAATATATCAAAAAAGTCAATGGAAAGATGCGTCCGCTGGGGATACCTTCATTTAAAGACAAACTGGTGCAAGAAGTTGTGCGAAATTTTTTGGAAGCAATCTATGAACCGATTTTCAGCACAAATTCTCATGGATTCAGACCTCAAAGAAGTTGCCACACCGCACTCAAGCAGGCGGCAAACCACTTTAAAGGTACAAGATGGTTTATTGAGGGGGATATTAAAGGATGTTTCGACAATATAAATCATGAAAAACTCATTGAAATACTAGCTAAAAAAATCAAGGATAGTAAGTTTATAAATCTTATTCGAAGTTTTTTGAAAGCCGGGTACCTAGAGAATTGGAAGTATCAGCAAACATACTCAGGAACGCCACAGGGCGGGATACTCTCCCCGATTCTTGCCAACATATATTTGAATGAGTTGGACAAAAAAATTGAAGAAATCAAAAAAGTCTTTGATAAAAAATCCGACAGAATTTATACGAAAGAATATCAAGCGCTGACAACGAAAAAACATAATCTGGTTAAAAAATTAAGCTTAGTAACGCCGGAGGAAAAGCAGGATTTGCTAAAAGAAATAAAAGAAGTACAAAAATGTATACTAAAAACTCCAGCAAAACAGCAAACAGATAAAAAGTTGAACTATGTCAGATACGCGGATGATTTCTTGATTGCGGTAAATGGGAATAAAGAAGATTGTGGAAATATAAAAAAGGAATTAAGCCAATTTCTTGAAACAGAACTAAAATTGACTTTAAGTGAGGAAAAGACCTTAATCACTCATAGCAGTAAAAAGGTACGGTTCTTAGGGTATGACCTCAGTGTACGAAGGAATTCTCAAGTGAAGACAGATTCGCTAGGCAGAAAAACTCGCGCATGGAGTGGAACGGTAAATTTATCGGTACCATTTGAGAAAATCGAAAAAACTATGTTCGATAAAGGAATAATTAAGCAAAAAGAAGCTAAAAAGTTTCATCCTATACATAGGAAAAGCTGGTTATATCTGCCGGACTATGAAATAGTCGACAGATACAACGCCGAAACAAGAGGAATCTTAAACTATTACTATTTAGCCTCAGATTTTTATAAGTTGGATTACTTCACATACTTGATGGAATATAGCTGCTATGCTACTTTAGCCGGTAAATACAATTCATCGATTTCGAAGATAATCAAAAAGTACAGTAGTGGGAAAAATTTTGTGGTTAAATACAAAACTCCCGCAGGGAAAACTGCCGAAAAACGAATTTTAAAGTTCAAAGACTACAAGCACTCCAAGAATGTTTATGATATGGATTGGATGGTTAACTACAAATGGACGTCAAAAGTAAACGGCACATTAATAGCAAGACTGCAAGGACAAATCTGTGAGCTGTGTGGTTGCAATGATGACGTAAATTATGAAGTTCACCGTATTCCAAGTGTTAAAAAATTACCAGAGGATAAATCTTGGCAACAAGTAATGAAAAAGAAGCACAGGAATACTCTGGTTGTTTGCAAGAATTGTCATGAGAAAATCCACAAAGGAAAAAATGAAATACGTTAAATACTAATGGAAAGCCGTATACATCGAGAGGTGTCCGTACGGTTTGGGGGCGAGGAAGATCATCTTCCTTAGCCTATGGCACTGTAACCCAGCCCGCACGGCCGTTTATCCGGCCTGCAATAAGGGGTTCTGAAAGCAGCGTTAAAGCGGCGATGCAAAAGATCTTTGATAAAAAGGCTAAGGGGTGATTTTTATTAACATTAATCCATTGATTGAATCGGCGTTTAAGGATTTTTCTGTGAACAAAAAGCCCATCCCCATCGCGTTTTTGAGCTATACAGGAAAAGCCGAAACGTACTTAACTTACTACACGTGGCAAGAGCAGCCGGAGGATTTCTACGATGACAGTTATCACGCGGAAATCTCGTATGGTACGATTGATATTTTCTCTAAAAGAAATTTCAAGGATATTTTGAAAAAAGTAAAAG
>CAOUJG010000018.1:4450-4866 GCA_948537335.1 uncultured Eubacteriales bacterium | reverse complement strand
AATGCAAACCCAATTGCTATTGTTGGTCTTGGTGTTGCAGGTGCTGCTTCTACAACATGGGTTGGAGTAAATGCATATAAGAACAGAGAGAATATAAAGGCAGCCTATAATGATAAAGAGCTTTCGAAGCAACAAAAAACTAAAGATATCTTAAAACTTTTATTTGGAATAAAAGCTAAAGTCAAAGAAGAGCCAAAAAATGACAACGGAAATAAAGAGCAACCTTCTAATGGAAGTAATGAGAATACTGCAAACAATGAAAATTCAGCTTCTCAAGATAATGCAGATAACAAGAATAATAATAACAATGGAGGCAAAACAAACAAAGAAGAACAATCAAAACAAAAGGGTAAACTTTATTGTGCAACTCATTTAGAGGAATGCGCTAATGCATTAAACGCTCAGGCAGAAGCAGT
>CAOUJG010000018.1:0-4351 GCA_948537335.1 uncultured Eubacteriales bacterium | reverse complement strand
TAGCTAAAGCTAAGAAAGAAGCTGAAGACAAGGCTGCACAAGCTCAGGCAGAAGCAGTAGCTAAAGCTAAGAAAGAAGCTGAAGACAAGGCTGCACAAGCTCAGGCAGAAGCAGTAGCTAAAGCTAAGAAAGAATATACTGCCTTAAAAGTCCAGGTAGAAACTTTAAGGAAAAAATTAATGAATTGCGAAAATAATGCAAAAAAAAACAACGAGCAATAGGCTCTGAAGCAACGGTGGTGCCGGAGCCAACTAAGATCCCAACTCCAACATCAACTCCAGTGCCCACGCAAAGCCTTGAACCAGAGTGCAGAAAAAACTTCGTCTTAAGAAATGGCGAATGTATATGCGATGAAAAAAAATTTGTATTGCGTGGAGGCAACTGTTACCATAAATGTGGAGAAGAAAAAATATCTCCTGATGATATATGTGTTTGCTCTGACGGATACGAAAAAAATGACTTTGGTAGCTGCTCAAAAAGATGTACTATTAAACATACACATCTATCTAAATTTGGCGAGTGCGAATGTGATGAAAACTTTATTGAAAAAAACGGTAAATGCATATGTGATGAAAGAGAAAGCGATTTAATAGGTGATAAGTGTTTACTTAAACCTGGGGAGCATGAAGAGCGAATTATAAATGGTGATAATGTTAAATATAGTTGTAAACCTGGTTACGACTATGACATAAACCGTTTTTGTCAAAAGAAAAAAGATAGGACTATAAATAAAAAGCCGAGCTTTTGGCAACGGCTCTTAGCTAAAAAGCCAGAAGAGTGCTATGATAAAGAAGGAGACTATTGGTTTAGCAGGTATGAAAACGGAACGGCGCTCTGCAGAAGAAATGGCCGGGTTTGGAATTGCCCAGATGAATCGTGTAAAAAAATTAATAAGCGGAACAAAAAATAATTAACATTATTTTGCGTCTTTCTACTATCATGCGGAAAGGCGCACTTTAGCTACAATTACGATTTTTTGTAGAAAATATTTTGATGTTGTGTTAAGGATGCCATGTAGTTTTTAAGGAAGTAATTTTATTTTATGGAAGATTAATAAGGAGATTTTATTTATGAAGAAGTTAATTTCGGTCTTGCTATCGTTTTTAATGATTTTTAATATTATTGGATATAGCCAAACGTGTGATGTTAGTGCGGTTGAGGGGAACCAAGCAAACCAGCAATGTTTAAAACAAGACCTTTGCAAGGACCCTAAAAATATTAGTCTAATGGATGCGTTGATAACTGTAGTTACTTCGTTCTTAGAGCTCTTGTGCTACTTGTGCGTAAGAGCTGTGTGCTATACTTGGAGCGTGCTGAGAAGATTTCCGAGCTCTGTGTGTGAACTATTTGCAGGTACACTATCAACAGAAAATGAAGAGCTAAAGAAAAATATGTCTGAACTAAATAAGAAGCTAGCTGGCTTTGAAGGTATAAACAATTTGTTAAAATTAAAAAAAGAAGAGTTAAAAAAGTAAATAGAAAATTGTATGAATTACAAAGAGTGTAAAGCTGTTTTTGAAAAAGCGCAGCTAGAGGCTCTATACGAAGATTAAAGGAGATAAAATTTGAAAAGTTTAGGGAGAAGTTTGTTATCGTTAGGGATGGCGTTAATGATGATGTTTAATTGTGTCAGCGTAGTGAATTGTTCAGCTTTTGGGAATAATAAGAATTGTGACAAAATTATAACTGGCATAAATGAAAATTTTAATCGTACACTGGACCTCCTTAATAAAGAAATAAGCGGATATAAACTTAAAATGACTGGCTATGAACGCAAAATAGAAGACCTTGAAAATGCTCGCGACGAGGCTTTAAATAAATTGAATTATTGCGAGAAAGATCCAATTTGCAAAAACGCGCTGGAGTGTGCAGCTGGCAATAAAAAATTTTGTAAGAATATGGAGAATGATGAGACAACTGAAGGAACAATAGACCACATTTTAAAGGTACTTTTTGCTATTTTAGCAGCACATTTGGCCTTTCCAAGGATAAGAAATTTTGGCGGCGCGTTTCAAATGCAAGTGCACTTTTAAGTTTTTACCTATAGGTGAAAACCATTCCTTTTTAGCATAAGCGAATAAGTTGCGCATATAATTGAATATTAAATATCTGGACGTCACAAGGTTTGATTGTGGCGTTTCTTTTTTGGGAGGAATTGGTTATGTGCGGGATTGCCGGATGGATCGATTATGAGAACGACATAAGTGAGACTACGTCGATTTTAAACAGGATGTCGCAAAGCTTGGCGAGAAGAGGCCCGGATGCAAGCGGATTCCATAAAGAAAGGCATGCAGCTTTGATGCACCGAAGGCTTATTGTTATAGACCCAGAAAACGGCAATCAGCCGATGCGGATAGCCTACAACGATGAGGACTACACGCTGGTTTATAATGGAGAACTGTATAACACGGAGGAAGTCCGAAGCGAGCTGAAGGCGCTGGGGTACACGTTCAAGGGGCACTCGGACACGGAAGTGCTGCTGGTGGCGTTCATCCACTGGCGAGAAAAGTGCGTGGAGAAGATAAACGGAATCTTTGCGTTCGCCGTTTGGGACACCAAAGCGCAGAGGCTTTTCTTGGTGCGCGACAGAATCGGGGTAAAGCCGCTATTTTTTTATCATTATAATGATAGTGGGCTAATTTTCGGGTCGGAGATAAAAACGCTGCTCTGCAACCCGCGCATAGAGCCAAAAGTCGACGAAGAAGGCTTAATGGAGCTGTTTTTTATCGGGCCCGGCAGAACGCCAGGCAACGGAATCATCCGCGGGATAAAGGAGCTAAAACCGGGGGAGTGTGCCTATTTTTCGAAGGATGGTGGACTGAAGATTAGGCGATATTGGTCGCTTGAGGCCCGAGAGTTTGAAGATAATTTTAATGTCGCGGTGGAGAAGACGCGTTATTTGGTTACGGATGCGATTGAGCGGCAGCTGGTTTCAGACGTTCCACTGTGTTGCTTTTTGTCTGGCGGGCTGGATTCGAGCATAATCTCGAAAGTGACGGCAGACTATTATAAAAAGAGCGGCAAGGGCGAGCTGTCGACGTATTCGGTTGACTACGTTGACAATGTAAAATATTTCAAAAAGAGCCTCTTTCAGCCCAACTCGGACGCGGAGTATATAAAGACGATGGTCGATGCGATACGGTCGGATCATAATTATGTGGTTTTGGACAATGAATCTTTGGCGGATGCGTTGACCGAGGCAACTCTGGCGAGGGACCTGCCCGGAATGGCCGACATAGACTCCTCGCTGCTGCTATTTTGCAGGGAGATAAAAAAGAAGTTCACGGTGGCGCTTTCGGGAGAGTGCTCCGACGAAATTTTCGGCGGATACCCGTGGTATCACAATAAAGACATCTTGTTTGCAGATACCTTCCCATGGGCGCGGTCACTAGAAGTTAGAAAAAAAATATGGAAGCGAGATTTCTTAAAAGACGTGGACGATTATGTGCGCCAAAAGTATCAGGATACCGTAAGTAAAACAGAGAAATTGCCGCACGAAAACAAGCTCAACGCCCGGATGCGTGAGATGTTCATGCTGAACATAACGTGGTTCATGCAGACGCTGCTCGACAGGAAGGACAGAATGAGCATGTACAGCGGGCTAGAAGTCCGGGTTCCGTTTTGCGACTACAGAATTGTCGAGTATGCGTACAACATGCCGTGGGAGATAAAGGCCTGCTACGGGCGAGAGAAAGGCATCCTGCGGGAGGCGATGAAGGGGATCCTGCCAAATTCAATAGTGCACAGAAAGAAAAGCCCCTACCCCAAAACGCACAACCCAGTATACATGGGCTTAGTCGCCAAAAAAGTAAAGGAAATCCTGCAAAATAAGGAGCTGCCAATAAATAAGCTCATAAGCAAAGAAGGCGTGCTCGAGATAATAGAGCGCCCCGAGTCAATGACCTCGCCATGGTACGGCCAGCTAATGGGTCCGGCGCAAGTGCTGGCGTACATTTTGCAGATGAATTGCTGGCTAAACGAGTACAATATAGTGATTTGAAAAGCAGGGCGGGCGCTAAATTCAGGCTACATGCGGTTAAAAGGCTTACAAAAAATCAAGCTCACTTACTAATTGCAAAGACTAGTAAGGGGGCATTTTTGTTGATTATTCCGAACATGGCTTTGAGCGATTTTTAGGAATATCGCGCATTTATGTTTGGCTTGAGTTATAAATTTGTTGATTTTACCGAGATATTGGTTGTAATCAATTTTATTAAAAGAGTAAATTCGGCGCTTTTGTGAGTTTTGTGATGATGGCACATTTAAAGCGACCTAGAGCTGCCTGAAAAAATAATAAAAAAATTTTGAAAAATTGGTTGACAAAGGGGAGAGAGCGTGATAAAATAATAAT
>CAOUJG010000017.1 GCA_948537335.1 uncultured Eubacteriales bacterium | reverse complement strand
GACGCCGTTCTTCAGGTGATATCAAACTAAAATAGTAAAGGAGTTTTTCAAATGGCAGGAATTGGTTTAAAGCGTTTCAGATACGCAAAACTGAACGATGACGGCAAAACTTATGGCGAAGTTAAAACCCTCGCAGGCGCGATCGAATGCAAGGTTTCGCTGGATTTATCGGAGGCAACACTTTACGCCGATGACACGATCCGCGAACAAGTATCACTTTTCAAAAATGGCACTCTGACGGCCGGCATAGACGACGATGATGACGCGGTTTTTGCTGAATTATTGGGAAAAACGGTTGATGAAGAAACTGGCGTGGTGACTTCAAACGTCAGCGATACGCCAATTTACGTGGGATTCGGGCACGTGGTTCCCAAAATGGTGGGCGGCAAAAGGAAGTACAAGGTGGAGTTCTTCCATAAAGTCAAGTTCAAGCCCTTCATGACGGACGCCAAGACAAAGGGCGATAACCTTGAATTCACCACCCCATCGGTCGAGGCTACGATTTTTGAAGATGAAGACGGCAATTGGGAAAAACACAAAGTTTACGATACCGAATCCGAGGCAAATACCGCA
This sequence comes from uncultured Eubacteriales bacterium, assembly GCA_948537335.1. Taxonomy (GTDB): domain Bacteria; phylum Bacillota; class Clostridia; order Oscillospirales; family Acutalibacteraceae; genus CAG-557. The sequence continues at coordinate 6,544 of CAOUJG010000017.1, read as the reverse complement.
CTAGAGGGATTCTTTGTGCAGGCCGCATCTGGAGGAGGCGAGTAATCCTTGCTGAATAAAATTAATTATTTAGAAACCGAGGCGGAGCGCTACCCGTTGGTATTTACGCTGAACGTGATGGAAGCGATCCAGGAAAAATACGGCACGATTGAAGCGTGGTCAAGTCTGATTCAACGTGAAGGCGAGCCGGATATCAAGGCGTTGAAGTTTTTCATGACCGAGGCCATCAATGAAGGCATCGAGATAGAGTCAGAAAAGACGGGCGAAAAAAGAAAGCCGATAAGCAGCAAGCAAGTGGGCAGAATCTTAACGGAAGTTGGAATTTCAGGCACGGCAAATAAGATCATGTCTACAATTTCTGACAGCGTGGAGACCGACACAACGCCAAAAAACGAAGAGACCACGAAGAGTCCAGCCAAGAAATAGACTTTTCGTGGCTTCTGTTTGTGGGAACTAAGATGCTTGGCTTTACAGAGCGAGAAGTTGGCCATATGACGCTGAAAAAGTGGAACCTTTTGTACAAACATTTTAGAGCGTACCACAACTTCTGTACGAGGCAGCAACCGTTTAAAGAGGAACCCGAGGCTGACAATTCAAGCAGCGATGAGTGGTTGCCGGATTAAATTAATAATTTTACACTGCATAAATAGTTGACATTATATCATAATAATGATATAATATTGATAAAGGAGTGATTGTTATGCCGTGTATTAGGCCCGTTTCTGACTTGAGAAATAATTTTACGGATATTTCTAAAGAAGTTCATGAAACTAATGAACCAATATTTTTAACGAAAAATGGCTATGGGGATATGGTTGTTATGAGTTTGGATAGCTTTGAAAAGCTAAAGTTTGAAAATGATATTTATTTTAAACTAAAAGAAGCTGAAGTGGAATCCGCCTCTACAAGCAAGAGATATAGCCACGGTGAGGTTTTTAACGATTTAAGAAAGTCTCTCGAAGATAAGGTGAAATAATTATGTATCAATTAAATTATCTTCCTATTTCTAAAAAAGATATTGAAAGTATAATACTTTATATTTCTGAGACCTTAAAGTCACCAACAACAGCGTTGCACTTGCTCGATTCTTTTGAAGCCGCAGTGGAGGCCCTTAAAAATTTTCCATATTCACATGAAGTCTACAGGCTTTCAAACCGGTTGGGCAAAGAATACAGATATATCACAGTAAAAAATTATATTATATTTTATGCGGTTTTAGAAGATGAGAAGAAAGTAGAAATTCAAAGAGTTCTGTATGGCAAAATGGATTTTAATAAAATTATTTAAAGCATTTCAGAAATGGGATGCTTTTTTCATGCCTATTTTTAATTTGGAGGTGAAAACATATGTCAGGTTCAAACACGTTAGGCGCAACAATCAGACTTGAGGGCGAAAAGGAATACAGGGACGCGATAACTAAGATAAATTCGAGCCTGAAGGTTATGGCCTCCGAGATGAACAAAGTCACGGCGGAATTTTCTAAAAACGATAAATCAACCGCGGCATTGACCGCACAGAGCAAAATTTTAAGCAGTCAGATAGAAGCGCAAAAAGGAAAAGTCGCAACGCTGCGGGGCGCCTTAGAGGAATCAAGCCAAAAATATGGGGAGAACGATAAAAAGACGAACACCTGGAGAACGTCGTTAAACCGGGCTGAAGCTGAGCTTGCAAAAATGGAGAACAGCCTCAAAGACGTAAATTCTCAAATGGAAAAATCCAAAACGCCGCTTGATAAGCTAAACACTGAGCTTTCAGAGCAGGGTGAAAAATTAAAATCGCTGCAAACTCAGTACAAAAACGTTGTGCTTGAACAGGGCAAAAATAGCACCGAAGCTAAAAGCTTGGCGACGCAGATAAAGACCTTGAACAGTGATATCAAGGACAACAAAGACAAGCTAAATGCCGCGGAAAAGGCAACGGCGCAGCTTGGCGATGAGATGGACTCTACAAAGACCTCTACCTCCAAGTTGAGCGAAGGATTCACCGTCATGAAAGGTGTCATCGCTAACTTAGCAGCGGACGCTATCAGGATGCTCGGGCGAAACCTTGTAAGCGCTGTGAAGTCCATAGCATCAAGCGGCATCGAATTTGAAAGCGCGTTCGCTGGCGTCAAAAAGACAGTTGATGCAACCGATGAAGAATTCGAGCAGTTTGAGGCAAGTTTGCGGTCGATGTCAACGCAGATGCCAACCACGGCCTCAGAGTTATCTGCAATCGCAGAAGCAGCCGGTCAGCTCGGCATCAAGAACGAAAATTTAATCTCGTTCACCGAGACAATGGCGAACCTCGGCGTTGCAACAAACATGAGCTCCGATGAAGCCGCGACGGCACTGGCTCGGCTTGCAAATATTACCGGAATGAACCAGGAAAACTTCGACAGACTTGGGTCTTCGATAGTTGCGCTCGGCAACAATTTTGCAACGACGGAGTCTGAAGTTACGAACATGGCGCTCAACATCTCGGCCGCCGGCTCGCAGGTTGGCATGACCGAAGCTGACATTTTGGGCGTTGCGGCGGCGTTATCATCACTTGGACTTGAAGCGCAGGCCGGTGGTACGGCAATTTCAAAGGCGATAATCCAAATGGCCAACGCATGCGAGACAGGCAGCGACGACCTGCAATACTTCGCCAAAGCGGCGGGGATGTCAACAGCTGAGTTTCAAAAGTATTTCGCAGAAGACGCGACCGGCGCGCTGACAAAGTTTATCGCAGGGCTTGGGAACTTGCAGGACGAAAGCGCGTTGCAATTTCTCGACGAAATGGGAATCAGTGAAACAAGGCTTCGTGACGCCCTTCTCAGAGCTTCTAATGCGAATGACCTCTTCACGGATGCGATTAAAACCTCAAACACGGCGTGGGATGAGAACGTCGCTCTGACGGAGGAGGCTGAGAAGCGCTACGCCACGACCGAAAGTAAAATTCAGATAATGAAAAATACCTTCGCTGACATGGGCCTCACGCTCTACGACAAGGTGCAAGAACCGCTGCAAAATGCGGCTTCTAAGCTGACTGAGTTCTTCCAAAAGGCTAGCGAATCGGGCGCTTTAAAGGATGCTCTTGATAGACTGTCAGAAAGCGCGGGTGTGCTGATTGAAGGCATCAGCGAGATGGTTGTAACCCTCTTGCCGCCGCTGATGAACGTGATTTCGTGGCTCATCCAAAACTCCGGATTTTTATCAGTTGCTCTAGGCGGCATTGTGACCGCGATGTTAGCCATTAAGGCGGCGAACTTTGCAAGCGCAATCGGCGATGCGTTCACTCAAATGCAGAATTTCGGCAGCAAAATCTTAGATGTAGCTTCAAACCTAGATTTCATGCGGTTAAAAGAGGTCGCGCTGACCGTTGCACAGGGCGCCGTCACGGCCGCACAATGGCTGATGAACGCTGCGATGAACGCGAATCCCATCGGGCTGATTATAATGGCGATTGCGGCGCTTGTTACCGGCTTTATTCTGCTTTGGAATAATTGCGAGGAGTTCCGAAATTTCTGGATCGGTCTATGGGAGCAGGTTCAAAGCGCCTTTTCTGTGGCCTGGGAAGCGATTTTAACTTTTTTCACCGTGACGATTCCTGAAGGTTGGAACGCGGTTGTCACCTTCTTCACCGAGTCCGTGCCTCAGCTCATGGCAAGCATCGGCGAATGGTTCTCCATGCTGCCCGACCTCATCAACTACGCCCTTGCCCTTGCGATCGCGTATGTAATCCAATGGGGCGCTGATTTATGGGATTTCGCATCAACGAAGATTCCAGAATTCATCGGGCAAGTGGTGACATTTTTCTCTGAGCTTCCCGGCCAAATCTGGAATTGGCTTGTTGACGCGGCAAACAAAGTTGGCACGTTTTTTGCGGACCTCATAAGCACCGGGATTTCGAAGGCGAGCGAGTTTGTGAGCTCGACGGTGAACTTCATAAGCGCGCTGCCCGGCCAAATCTGGAACGCGATTGTAGGGGCCGTTGCAAACGTCGTCAGCTGGGGCGCGCAGCTGTTAGCCGCGGGAATAAGTGCCGCACAGAGCCTTGTGTCCGGCGTTTGGGATACGATTTCTCAACTCCCCGGCAAGATGCTTGATATAGGCAGAAACCTCGTCGAAGGGCTATGGAATGGCATAAGCAACGCGACGAGCTGGGTGCTTGATAAAATCCGCGGATTCGGCGATTCGATAATGAGCGGCATCAAAAGCTTTTTCGGAATTGCCTCGCCATCGAAACTCTTTGAAAACGAAGTCGGAAAAAACCTAGCCCTCGGCCTTGGAGAGGGCTTTACGGATTCCATGAAGAATGTATCTAAGCAGATGCAAAATTCGATTCCGACCGAGTTCGACGCAGCACCAACGCTTAATGTCGCATACAATCAAGGTTTTGCGGCTCAACCGCAAGGCTCCGGGAACTCTGGAATCACCGTGCACATTGAGAATTTCGTAAACAACCGCGCGCAGGACGTGCAGGCCTTCGCTCAAGAGCTGGAGTTTTACTCAAGGCGCAGCAATTTTGCATATGGCTAAAAATTTTCACATAATTGCTTGACAAAAAAATATTAAAGTATTATAATAAGACAAAAGGATGTTACCGATAGACGGTACTCCCTTGTTGGTTTAAAGAAATAACCACAACTTGGAGCGTGGCGGTTATTTCTTTTTTTATGTGGCTATTCTAAAATAGCTATAAAAAAAGCAATTTATCTCTTGTTAATTGTATGTACAAGAGAGACAACGCCTATAATTACTAAGGCGAATTGCAATAATTCATCTAACGTAATGTACGTGCGCTATCACCTCCCTTGCTGGGAGGACCGCCTACCGTTTTTGGTAACATCCGAAATTTATTATATAAAACTTGTGTTATTTTGTCAAAGACGTTCACTGGTTCGCAATAAATAGCCATAATCTCAAAAGGATTAGGGCTATTTTTATTTTACAAAATGGAGGTGGTTGGCATTAATTATTGCATTTTCAAAGATATAGATTCGCGTGAACTCGGGCTTTACATGGAACGCTGCCCTGAAAAAATCAGTCCTAAACGGCGCGACGAGACCTTCACGGTGCCGGGGCGGCATGGGAACTTAACGACAACGGACGGCGCATTTGAGACGTACATTAAAAGCGCAGAGTTCATCGTGATGGACATGACGCGGGTTGATGAAATCAGCGCGCATTTTAAGGGGTCCGGGTGGCTGACTTTTAGCAATGAGCCTGACCGCCGACATAAAGCCAGAGTCGCAAATCAGATTGAATTTTCGCATATCATCAAGACTTTAAAGCGGTTCGCCGTGGAGTTCGAAGTGCAGCCGTTTTCGTATGATATATTTTCACAACCGATGATTAAAACTGAGCCGTTTAAGATTTTCAATATTGGAACGTTTGATTCAGAGCCGATTATAACGATTTTCGGCAGCGGAAATATAACTCTAAAAGTGAACGGGCAAAACGTCTATTTGACGGGAATCACGGATAAAATTACGCTTAATAGCGAGATGCAGAACGCGTATCGCGGCACGGCGTCGATGAATAATAGGATGAGCGGCGAGTTCCCGGTTTTAAGCGTAGGCCAGAACGATATCACGTGGAATGGAAACGTCACAAAGCTTGAAATACAGCCAAATTGGAGGTGGGTGTGATAATTAATTTATACGAAAGAAACGAAATTGATTTTTCACACAACGGAATCTGCGTGCTGCAGCCGATTGAAGCGATTGTGAGCGAAGAACTAAACGGAGATTATTCTTTGAAACTCACGATGCCACGGGGATTTTCGGATATTGAAATTGAGCAGGTCGTAAAAGCACCAACGCCCAAGAACCCGCAGCTCTTCAGGGTTTACAATACGGATATCGATATGCTGGGAAACCCGGTGTTTTACTGCCGTCATATTTTCTACGATTTGCTGGATTATTTTATCGAAGACACGCGTCCGACCGGGGATGGAGCGCTTGCAATATCGAGAATCTTAGATGACACGCCGTTTACGGGCGACTCGGATATCACGAAGCAAGGCACAGCCTATTATCAGATGATGAACCCCGTCAACGCTATATTGGGCGCGGACAACTCCTTTGTGACGGTCTGGGGCGGCGAGCTTGAGCGCGATAACTTCACGGTGCGGATGAAATCTCGGCTTGGAGCTGACCGCGGCGTTTCGATTCGATACCGCAAAAACCTCACTGGGCTGCGGTTTGTAACTGATTTATCTGGCGTTGCAACAAAAATCATGCCGACGGGGCTTAGAGAAGACGGCCAGACGCTTTTAAAGTTGCCGGAAAAGTACGTTGTATCGCCGCTCATTGATACCTACGTGAATGAGAAAATCACGAGGATTCATTATTCTGAGATAAAAATCGGAGACGAAATGAGCGAATCGCAGGCACTGCAAGCCTTGAGAGATGCTGTGAACTTAGAATTTGAAAAGGGCCTTGATAAGCCGCAAGTCACAGCAACGGTTGAGTTTGTGCCGCTTGAAGACACCGAGGAGTACAAGGATTTTTCGATTTTAGAAAGCGTCTACCTCGGCGATTCTGTCAGCGTTCATCATGAAGACTTGAACATCGATT
>CAOUJG010000016.1:8217-11075 GCA_948537335.1 uncultured Eubacteriales bacterium | reverse complement strand
GATTATTTAAAAAAGTTAGCCTCAAAGAAAGATAAAGACAGCCGAATAAAATTAAATAAAATACGTGATTATGTAAAAATTTTGAGCGAATTTGGCACACATGCGGGTGAACCTTATGTAAAACACATAGATGGCTCCATATGGGAACTTAGACCTTTGAGAGACCGAATTTTATTTGTTGCATGGATAAATGATAGCTATGTTTTACTGCATCACTTTATGAAAAAAACGCAAAAGACACCCGCAAGAGAAATATTGAAAGCCAAGAATGAATTTGCTGATTTAGTAGAGAGGGGTATTTCTTATGAATAATAATGCAGTCGGAAGAAGTTGGGAAGAATTCGAAAAAGAAATCTTCACTGAAGAAGAAATAGCAGAGAGCAACCTCCGAGTAGCTCTTATTGGAGAACTGATTAAAGCACGCAAGGAAAAAGGATTAAGCCAAAAAGAATTAGAACGATTAAGTGGCGTAAAGCAGCCTATAATTGCACGGATGGAAAAAGGACTAACAAATCCGCAAATTGATACTATTTTAAAATTGCTTACACCTTTAGGAAAGACACTGGCCATTGTTCCAAAAGATAATAGATACCAAACAGCATTTTAGTTGCTTATCTTAAAAAATGTCCCGGTTTGTCCGTTTTTAGTTTGCTATAATAGTACTGTGGGAAGATAACTCAAAAGTACGATGCAGAAACGCACCGTAAAAAATATTGTTGATTTTCTGTCTAAAATGCTGTAAAATGAAATACTGTAACAAGAGAAAGTCCGGGCAAAGGGCGGTTTGTCACTCCTTCATAGAAAGGGGTGATGTTGTGGATATAAATCTATTATTTATTTTGCTGATACTATTTATGGTACGGAAAATAGTTAAAGATATAGACGCAAAAAAATAATCGCCCTCGTCAAAGCAGCGATTATTTTATAAAAGCTTCTTAGGACAATACCGTTCTTTAAACGGTCACCTCTTATTACAATTTTATTATAGCACTAAATGTAAAAAATATCAACATAAATTTTTTATCGCCCACTCTAAATTTAAAAGCCGTAGAATTTACGGGGATATTAAAAATACCGGAAGAAAATTAAGAAATCTTCCGGTATTTCAAATAAGAGCTCTATTCCTATCGGCACACTTAATATTCTCACATATCAGATTTTTTCTTGTTTATTTTCGAATTTAGCATTAAGCCGAGCGCAAGTGTCATCACCAGTCCTAAGCCAGAAATCGTAACATATGTGAGCTCATCGCCGGTCTTTACGGCATTTAATGCGTTTTTCTCTTCTTCTGTAAGCTTGTCTAGCAATGAATATGGCGAAAAATGGTCAGTGTATGCTCTCCGGTAGCGAATCCCATCGATCTCAACGGTATTTTCTTCGAATTGAATATCCTCGCCCTCTGTTACGAGTACGATTTCTAGATCGTCTCCGTTTCCGTTTTTGAGAATCTGAAAAAGCAATTCGACTTTCTCGGGAAGCGGCATGGGCAGAGACGTCCCGTCCTCGTTAAGCAGCCATATGTTGTAGTGTGTTTGCTGCTCTATTTCGTAGCCTTGGTCGTCAAGTTCCTTATGGGGCGGGGCTACTTCCACCACAAGCTTAGTGCCCCTTGGCAAAACCTTGTACGGGCCGCGGACCATAACGCGTTGGGTTTGGCTATTAACGTCGACGTCAGCTATCAGCACGTTTATCCCATCGTCCTGATTGTCTTCGCTCGGTGTTTCGGGCCTTTCTACAGGCCTTTGAGGTACCTCGGTAATCTCAAAAGCCCAGGATTCATCGGTAAGTCCGGTAGCCGCGATGTAATTACTACCTTCAGCAACGTCGATTTTAACAGTATATTTGCCAGCATTAACGGGTGGACTGTCTATCAGATTCCCGGCAGAATCATAATAGTGTATTGTAATCTCGCCCATTCCGGTTATGCCGGGTTTTGCGGTAACTCTGGCTTCTTTTTGTTCTCCATTGTAGGTCAAATTCTCCGGCGGGGTGAAGGTAAAGTAGCCCGCATTTGTTTCTTTCCTTATCATTGTGGCAATGTTAATTGGGGCAGTTGAGTAAGTCAAGGTGCCACCGTCTTCTACATCCTTCTCGATCCAGGCTTTGGCTGTAATGTTTTGGCTTAAAAGGTCGCCAGCAAAATCGGCTAGATCCAAAGTCTCGTCAGCTACTTCGGTATCTACATTATATGAAAATTGATACGTAGCGCCATCTTCGGCGGTAGCAATAACCATTAAACGGCTGCCAGCTGGGACGGTGTAAGTTAACTTTTTGCCGTTCGCTGTAACGTTTGCTCTAGAAAGCTCTGCAGTTCCGTCTAAGCGCAGAACCATTGGCGTAGCGCTTGGAATTAGAGTGAAATTTTCGCTGCCATTTTTGCTAGCTGCTGCCGCAGATGCAAAGATTACAGATTCACAGATATCAGATTCCAGATTTATTTTGCAAGCGGCAGCGAGGGCGGGGTTATCGTAGTTGACACCGTTGCGGCTCACGTACCTGCCAGGGAACGCCAAAAGGGCGTTATCGTCGATATTAGGACTAGGAGAACGAAGCCAGGAGACACCGCCCCAATGCGCCTTGTCAATCACAAGGTCGTCTGCTTCCCCAGCTGTCACTGCTGTATTGTTTGGGTAATTATAGTCTGCAGCTTTCAACCTCAGCGCATACAGCGTATCATCCGTCGTGTAGTCTACATATTTATCATCTTTCTTATTTTCGTTAGTTACATCTGTCGTTGTTATCGTTGACTGCTGCATCAGTTTTTTTTCGCCAGATGTAAACCAACCCTCCAACGTCTTTAATTGCTTCCGAGCGTTGCTCGCTCCCCAGTGATTTGCGTAAACTTTTTTTGGCTGGAT
>CAOUJG010000016.1:0-7906 GCA_948537335.1 uncultured Eubacteriales bacterium | reverse complement strand
TACCAAAAACTACGCGCCCAACTTTGTCGTCGTTTTCCTCCGCCAAGCTGAAAATTTTGGGGTTCTTTAGATCGTCCGCCGTTGCAAACATCTTGTATGGAATCGCTACAGGGCCTGTCACTTCCGCCTCCGCCACGAAGTTTCGCCCGCCCAGCGGTACCATGCCCGCCCAGCGGTACCATGCCCGCCAGCAGAGACAAGCTCACCACCATGGACAGCAATTTCTGCGCCAGTTTGCTTTGAATTTTTAATCTTGTGAAAATTTTACACATTTTTCTTCCCTCCATAAATTTAAACTTAGTTTTTAATATAAATTAGATTAATTATGATCAAAATATAGGCGTGTTGATATTATATCACAAATTATCGCGTTTGTAAATATATTTTTTATTTAATTTTGCTTAAAACGATGATAGCGTGAAAAGGTCTATTTAAAATTCTAAAAAAGAAATTAGTCGCACCGGCAACAGGTGTGATTTTTTATGCGAAAGGGGGGAAAGCATGTTGACAGAAATTTTGACGGTTGCAGGCGGAGTGCTGCTTGCGGAGATCATCAAGAAGCTTTGCACGTTGACGTGGCGCAGACGATGAGGCAAGAAATTTTGCACAGCTGCAAGTATTGCGGCAGAATCCATGATGAAGAGCATGTTTGTAACAGCAAGCCTGTTAAGCGCAAAAAGATTGATGATGCCGTGCGGTTTAGGAACAACGCGGTCTGGCACAGGAAACGGCAGCAGATCAGGGAGCGAGACTGTTACTTGTGCCAGGTGTGCATCAGAGAACTGTATGGAACCCACCGTAAATACAACTACGATGGATTGCAAGTTCACCACGCGGTGCCCGTCAATTCTAGCGAAGAGCTGAGGCTTGATGACAGCAACCTGATTACGCTGTGTTCCATGCATCATGCGATGTGCGACAATGGCGAAATACCATATAACGAGGTTAAACAAATAATCTTAGAACAAGAAAAAATTATCGGGAAGCATAAGATTTATCCAGATATCATGCTAAATATTACAAAAACTTGACAAATTAGACAAATTACGGTATAATGTACTCGGATTTATAGAAAAGGAGTTGATTTTAATGGAAAATAAAAAAATGGAAATCTCAGAATTTTACAAGAAAGTTTTTTCAGATTTTAAATTAAAGGAAAAACTTGAAGAAAAAGTAAAGAAAATTACAAATGAAGAAGACTTTAAAAAACTAATTCGAGAAGAGATAATGCCGCTTATGAAAAGATTCAAGTTAAATTTTTCGGAAGAAGACTTACTTAATTATGAGAAAGAAACGTTAAAAGAGATATCTAATGAAGATTTAGAGAACGTTAGCGGTGGGGTGTCGGTTAAATCGGTACTGTTAGCTGGTGGAGTTTTATCTATGGTATTGTTTAGTGGTGCAGGCTTAAACGCAAATGCTATGGACAATGAACCGCCTAAACCGCCAAATGAATCCCAAAATGTTCAGCCTAAAAATAACGTGCCACAGCAAAATAATAGCAGTACTGATAATAGCCAAAACAGCGGAAACAATGCTGATAAAGGAGATGTTAGCAGGAGTGGCAAGTCTGACGAAAAAGCCTCTGTAACAGAAGGACATGAAGAAGGAGGCGCCAATGCAAGTGCTTCTGAGGTAAGAAGCACTGAAGAGGAACCTCCTAAGATAAGCGTTTCTGAAGAGGACGCGCCCGAAACAAACAACGACACTGAAAAGGAAAAACTAAAAAAAGCTTTCATTAAAGAATTACTTAAGCACAACGTTAATTTTGTAAGTTTATATGACAAAAAAAATGATGGCTCGTTTAACGATGATGCTATCGCCCTAGAAATCAATACAGTACTAGGTGAGCTAAAGGAAAACAATTCAGTTGCTCGTGTAAACTGGGAGCAAACTAACTGTGATGCTACCACTAAATGCATTAAGTTGGCCACAGAGTTTGGTGAAGCGGATGTCACCTTTGACGAAATAAGAATTTTTAATTTAGAAAAAATAAGAAGGGCGTATGGTCGCAACATAGAAAGACACCTAGCTGGTAGATGGGAAGTATTCAAAGACCAAAGATTTGCAGGAATTTTATCATATGAACACTCACTACTGGATCCGAATAAGGAGTTAACTGCATCTAAAGTTAAAGTTTATAATGAAACATTGAAGGGAATCGAAGAAAAAGATGGGTTAGTTCAGAAATTAACAGTAAAAACTCCTTTTGGGAACTCTGAGCTATGGGTATATTATTATGTTGATAATGGTATTTTAGTGGAAAACGAGAGGATGATTAGATACCTAGGAACCAATGGACAAATGTACGCTATGCCGTACAAACAAATTATGAAATCGTTTAATTCTCTTGGCGATAATAATAAGGAAAAAATATTACAGGCCGTTTTAGATTACTTGATTATTAAAGCAGAGCAAAAGGATATTAATGAATTAAACAGTGGCAACAAAGCACCTCTGGACGTGTTTAATGATAGAGTTGACCCGTGTAAAGATATTAATTTTGGGGATCCAAAAAAAGCAGATATGTCAGACTTTGCAGCAATTTTAATGTTTTGCGAAAACTCTTACAATCGAGTAATGGCAGGTGGAAAATGGGAAAGGGCGTTTTTGGATGCAGCTAAAAATCACTTAAAAGCCAATCTTGTCAAAAAGAGTAAGGCTATTGATGCGGTTATAAAAGGCTACTGGTTACATGCCTCAACCGGTTCCGAAGTACCTCCAGCACGCATATTTTCTAAAACGGCTACCGAGAAAAATGGAGGTCTTGACCAACTTCAAAATTGGGTTAATAATGAATGGAATCGGCATAACGTAAATGTAGTAGAAAAAGTCAGAAATTTAAATAATTTAAATTTAACTAGCTCCAGTGATGGAGAAAACCAAGAACAGACTGTTACTGCTTTAGAACATACGGTTGAGTCAACTGTGGAAATTGGAGGAAGAAACTACACATTATCTCAAATGGTTAAGTGCGATACTGATATTGCCCTTGGTGACTGTATCAAAACTAAGTATAGATATTTAAAGCCGACGGTGTCAAAGATAGATGGAGAAGTCCCTATGCAACAATCTAGCTCTGTTTCAACAACTGCTAGTGATGATGAAGATGCAGATAAAAAATGATTTTAAAATGCATAATGTATATAAATTTAAAAAATATAAATATATAATTTGATTTTTAGTTTGTATTGTTATATAATTATTTAAGCAATTTTTTAAGGATGTGTCAAAAATGTTTGCAAAAAAGTTTTTAATAGGCAGTATTTTAAGTTTGTCGTTAATCATTGGTTTACAGAATATAGCTTGCGCAGACAAAATAAAGGTGATAGTGGAAAACAACCATGGCCGAAGAAACTTAGAGCTTCGTGAGGATGAACGCATAATATTTTGTCGAAATATACCCATTCATTATTTATACACATATCATGTAGACCAACTTAATGGCATGGAAGTTGAAGATGATCAAGCTATTAATGATATTCACCAAGCGATTGGTAGATCGAGCGAGGCTACAGATACTTACTACGCAAGTATGGAACCTGGCTCAGACTTATATGGAAGTGACACTTTGGCCGATGCAACGAGGATATATGCAGAATACACTGACAGCTTAAAGAATTTATTAATGTATTTAAATAGCGCCCAAAAGTAATATAACAAAGTTAAAAAGCTAAAAAACAGGAAACAGCTAAAAATGCGAACTAAATCGCAAATTTAGCTGTTTTTATGTTCAATAAAGTGTTGCAATGTTTTTTAGTAAGATCCCCCCTACCCATAAACCCGCGTAGTGCTAGTTTTGCGTAGCACCGACGGCCCCCCTCTCTTTACACCGGCGAAAAATTTCCCCTGAATTTTTTGGAAAAATGCCCGTGAGCGCCTATACATCAGGGATTCAGCTCTATCAAAGGATGTGATAAAATGGATGAAACTATACACAAATCCCAATCTGATGAGCTTTTAGAGCTTGCAAAACAGTTCGGCGTTGAAGATGATTTCTTTTTCGTTACTACGTTTGAACGGTATCAGGTACAAATTAAGATTTTAAGCGATTTAGAGGCTACTATTCGGAAAGAAGGCATTCTGGTTACCAAGGAGTACGTAAAAGGCCGAAAAAATATGTATTCAAACCCTGCAATTTCCGATTATAACCGCACGACAGACAGCGCGAACAAGACGGTTGCGACACTCATGCGGATCATAACGACGCTCGGCAGCCGGCGAGACGGCGAAGAGCCCGACCCGTTGCTTGAGATCTTAGCAGGGAAGCAAAAATGATTGCCCATAAGAGTTATGATTACGCGGAGGGCGTGGTAAAACATGAGATTGCAGCGCCTAAATACGTCATAAAGCAGTGCGAGGAATTCATAAAAATCTGCGATGGAGCGTCTGGCAAGTACTTTTTAGATGAGGAAAAACTCCAGCAAATCGACAAAGTCTTAAAGATGCTAGTAATGCCGCGCGGTCTGAAGGCCGGCTGCAGTATTTATGAGTGCTCATGCGGATATCAATGGCTGTTTTACGCAGCGATTCTTTGTGTTGCACATTGCGAAAACCCCGACAGACGGCGCTATGAGACGGCAATTTTAGAGATCGCCCGGAAAAACTTCAAAACCTTCACAATAGCAACCATTTTTGTGTTGCTTTTTTTGTTGGAACCGAAGTTTAGCAAATTCTATTCAGTGGCGCCAGACGGGGCTTTATCGCGTGAAGTGAAAACAGCAATTGAAGAAATTTTGAAAAGCAGCCCGCTTATCTACTTGCATAACGAAAGGCCGCGGTTCAAGGTTTTACGCGATTATATCCAATTCATGCCGAACGAGAACCGCTATGTGCCGCTGAATTACTCAAATAGCCGCATGGACGGTAAGCTTCCAAACGTGTTCTTGGCTGATGAGGTCGGCGCGCTGCCAAATTCGTATGCGATTGAAGCCATGCGATCCGGCCAGCTCAACATTTTGAATAAGCTCGGATGCATAATTTCTACGAAATATCCGACGGCGAACAACCCGTTTGAAGACGAGGTTAACTACGCAAAACGGGTTTTAGATGGTACTCAGGCCGATGATACAGTCTTTTCCCTGCTCTATGAGCCTGAAAACACCGATGATTGGGCGTTTAATGATACAATCTTGAAACACGCGAATCCAGTGGCCTTAGAAATACCTGAAATTTGGGAAGATCTGTTGAAGAAGCGGGCCCGCGCAGTTGCGATTGAATCAGCAAGGGAAAACTTTTTGACGAAGCACTGCAACATCATTTATCAGGGCGCCGGCACCGAGAGCTTCGTTGATATCAAGTATCTGCAAAATTGTCGTATCAACAAAATCGATTGGGCCGGGCGCGAGGTCTACGTTGGTGTGGATTTATCGATGTCAAACGACAACACTGCTGTTGCGATTTGCGCCGAAGAAGACGGTAAAATCTTAGCCGACGTGGTTTCGTTCATCCCCGAAGGCCGAATTGAAGAGAAAAACAAGTTTGAGAAGCTTGATTATCGGCGGTTTATAGCCAAAGGTAAGTGTATCGCATGCGGCAATAAGACGATCGATTACGGCGCTGTCGAGGATTTCGTGTTCAAAATTGAGAAGAAGTACAGCGTGACGGTGAGGGCCATCGGTTTTGATAGGTACAATGCCATCTCCAGCGCGCAAAAGTGGAATCAAGCCTACAATACCGTTGAAATCAGGCAGCATAGTGATACCTTACATCCGCCAACAAAGCTTTTGTACGAGAAAATCACGGACGGCGAATTTGAATACGAGAAAAACACGCTGTTAGAAATAAACTTCGAAAACGCCCGCTGCACCTACGATACGAACATGAATCGCTATGTCACAAAAAAGAAATCCTGCGGCAAAGTAGACATGGTGGTGGCGCTTATCAACGCGGTCTACCTATTGCAACAGGACGTGATTTTCAATGACGGCTGGGTTGTTCAGGTTGTTTAATCTTTGGGCAACTCAATTTTGCCGTGCTTTTTCTCAAATTCCCTTATGCACGTTTGAATCAGGTATAAAATCTGACCATTGGCGGAGCGGCCTTCGTATTTAGAAATATAGTGAAGTTTAAAGTGCAACTCGTTATCTACCCTTATGCCAAGATGTTTTTCTTTTTCCACTTAAATCACCTCATAATATACTTAAATAGTTTGTTCAACAAGTTGATTTTAAGTATATTTAGAGACATAATGTTCTTAATGTACTTTATTTAAGTACATTAAATTTAAAAAGGGTGATAAATGTGAAAGTAGCAATAGTTGGCTCAAGGAACCTAACAAACGTGGATATATCTGAGTTCATACCGGCTGGAACGCGCGAAATCGTGTCTGGAGGCGCCGCTGGAATCGATACGCTTGCCGAAAAATGGGCGGATAAAAATCGAATTTCAAAAACAGTGATACGCCCTGAATACAGTAAATACGGGAGGTCCGCGCCGCTTGTCAGAAATAAAGAAATCGTACAAAGGGCCGACGTGGTGGTTGCCATTTGGGACGGCAAGTCGCGCGGCACGAAGTACACCATAGAGTACGCCCGGCAGGCCGGCAAAGACGTTACGGTCCATATTTTAGAGGAGTGATAGTTTGAACATATTTAGAAAAAATCGATTCGAGCCCGAAAAAAGGCCGCAGATAGACGATGTGCTGCTGCGGTCTTTGTTATGCGGCGAAGAAATAGATGAAAAGAAAGCACTGAATATTCCCGCCGTGGCGCGGTGCGTGAATTTAATTTGCGAGACGGTTTCGATGATACCGGTAAAGCTGTATAAAGAGGAGATCATCGATGGCAAGCGAAAAACTGTAGAAGTGCCAGAAGACGCACGGTGTAGCCTTTTAAACGAAGACACCAAAGATGCTCTTGACGGAACGCAGTTTAAAAAGGCGATGGTTCGGGATTACTTGCTAAATGGCAACGCCTACGCGTATATAAATAAGAGTCGAAATGCCGTAAAATCGCTGAATTACGTGGATTGTAGTAATATTCTAATAACTAAAAATAGTGATCCGATTTTCAAAGATTACAATATTTCAGTAAACGGCCAAACCTACAAGCCGTTTGAGTTTTTGAAAATCATGAAGTCAACTAAAGACGGAGCCCGCGGCGTTGGGATTATCGAAGAAAACAATGAGCTCTTAAAAGTTGCATACACTACGCTGAAGTTCGAGCAAAACCTAGTATCCACGGGCGGAAACAAGAAGGGCTTTATAAATGCTAAGAACCGCCTGACGAAAGAGGCCATCGACGCTTTAAAGATCGCGTGGGATAAGTTTTATTCGAATAACGAAGAAAAAATGATTATCTTGAATGACGGCTTGATCTTTCAAGAAGCCAGCAATACCAGCGTTGAGATGCAGTTGAATGAGAACAAAAACTCGATAAATAATTCGATTTTGGACATTTTTGGCGTGCCAACAACGTGGAATTGGGAGACCTTCATAAAGACAGCCATAATGCCGATTCTGAAGACAATTGAATGCGCCTTGAACCGGGACTTGCTTCTTGAAAAAGAGAAGAAGTCCTTGTATTTTGCCTTTGACACTAAGGAAATCATCAAAGGTGACATAAAGACACGCTTTGAGGCATATAAGACTGCTCTGGATTCAAACCTGATGCAGATTGATGAGGTGCGCTATCTTGAAGATTTAGAACCGTTGGGGCTTAACTTCATCAAACTCGGGCTTCAAGATGTGTTGTTTAATCCAGAAACCAAGCAAATTTACACTCCGAACACGAATCAAACAAATTTCATAACGAGGGATTCTGGAGGTTCCGAAAATGAAGAGAAAATCGAAGAAGGAAAGGAGGGAATTTAGGTGTGCGAATAGAAATACGAAATGACAGCGTGCTAATAGATGGCTACGTGAACGCCGTGGCGCGGGATTCACGGCCGATGCTTTCTGATTGCG
>CAOUJG010000015.1 GCA_948537335.1 uncultured Eubacteriales bacterium | reverse complement strand
GGTTCGAATCCTTCTGCCCCTGCCATTTGGTCAAAACGGATTGCGCCGTTTGATATAGCCCAGTAATGGGCAAGCTATGGCCCAGTAGTTCAGTTGGTTAGAACGCCAGCCTGTCACGCTGGAGGTCGACGGTTCGAGCCCGTTCTGGGTCGCCAACAAATGACCCATGAGGTGTGAAAGCCTCATGGGTCGCCATATGCCTCTGTAGCTCAGTTGGTAGAGCAGGGGACTGAAAATCCCCGTGTCGTTGGTTCGATTCCGACCGGAGGCACCATTGCGGGCGTAGCTCATCTGGTAGAGCGCCACCTTGCCAAGGTGGAGGTAGCGAGTTCGAGCCTCGTCATCCGCTCCATTTAGTTTTTGTTGGCGCCATAGCCAAGTGGTAAGGCATGGGTCTGCAAAACCCTGATCCCCAGTTCAAATCTGGGTGGCGCCTCCAGGTTGTGCCCTCTTGTTTTTGCAAGGGGGCTGCTTATTAATTAAACGAAGGAGTAGTTGTGATGGCTATTGAAAAGACTTATATTATGCTAAAGCCCGACTGTATCAAGCGCGGCTTGATGGGTGAGGTAATTTCTAGAATAGAAAAAAAGGGGTACAAGGTTATAAACGCAAAGATGCTACGTCTTGATGAAACGGTTCTTCGTGAGCATTATGCGCATATTGTTGATAAGCCCTTTTTCCCGGAGATTGTTGAGTATATGACTTCGGGGCCTGTTTTGGCAATGATTGTTGAGGGCGAGAGTGCGGTAAAGGGTATGCGCATTTTGATGGGCCCAACTAAATTTGAGGAAGCTGCTGCCGGCACTATTCGTGGGGACTTTGCCTTTTGCACGACGGAAAATCTTATTCATGGGTCCGACTCTGCCGAGAATGCAGAGATCGAAATAAACAGATTTTTCAAATAAAATATAGACGAAAAAAAATTACGACACTGCGCCCAATGGGTGGCAGTGCCGTTTTTAATTATAAAGCTCACTGTATGTTAAGTTGAATAGGCGTTCCAAAAGCTTTTTGTCGTCAACATCTTCTACCAAAAGCATTTTTTGGCGCCCTTATAGGGTTCCTCGTAAACTAAATTTTGCATTAATAATTTTGCAGATTTGAATGGCTTTAAAAGCAAACGGTTGTCATATATGCCACCGATGATTTTGCAGTTGTAGTAAAGGATGAACTCGCCCATCATTTGCCGATAGGTGATTTTTTCTAATCCAGAAAGTTGCCTTAGCACGAAATTTAAGTAATCTTTGCTCGACGGCATAGGTTCCACAATCCCTTTTTGCAACATCAGTCCTTGACATTTAGGCTAATTGACAATTCATCCAGCTGTTCGGAGCTAACTTTATTTGGAGCCCCAGACATAAGCTCCGCAGAGCTTGCAACCTTTGGAAACGCTATAACGTCGCGGATACTCTTGCAGTTTAGCATAAGCATAACGAGCCGATCTAGCCCAAAAGCCAAACCGCCATGTGGTGGGGCGCCGTACTTGAAGGCATCTATTAAAAACCCGAACCTTTGTTCAGCCTCTTCTTTAGAGAATCCCAACGTTTTGAGCATCTTTTGCTGTAACTCTGGGTTGTTGATTCTGATAGACCCGCCGCCGATTTCGTTGCCGTTAAGCACTAAGTCATAAGCTTTAGCATGGACGTTTTGCGGCTCCAAATCTAGTTTAGCAAGGTCCTCATCCCGCGGAGCGGTGAACGGGTGATGCTTCGCAACATATCTGTTTTCATCCTTGCTGAACTCAAGCAGAGGAAAGTCCATTACCCACAGCAAATTCGGTTCGCTTTCGTCAATCATGCCGAACCTGCGTGCAATTTCACATCGAAGCGCGCCCAAACTTTCCAAAACAGCCTGAGTGTCGCCGGCTGCCACTATAAAGATAACGTCGTCATTTTGCGCGTTGACCGCGTTTCTGATTGATGAAATCTCGGAATCGGACAAAAATTTTTCATAAGAAGAGCTAGAAGTCGCGTCCGCGTTGAGCTTCGTCCAAGCAAGCCCCTTTGCGCCGTAGTCTTTAAGCCATTCTGTTAGCTTGTCGATTTCCTTTCGCGGCAGTTTAGATGCAACACCTTTTGCGTTTATCGCCCGCACGGAGCCGCCGCTGGCTATCGCGCCAGAGAATATTTTAAATTCGCAATTTTTCAGTATTTCGCTCAAGTCCACAAGCTCCATTCCAAAGCGCAGATCGGGCTTGTCGGAACCAAATCGTGCCATCGCTTCGGCATAAGTTAGCCTTTTTAGCGGGGTTTGAATCTCTTTGCCAAGCACCTCCTTAAAGACTTTTTTTATGAAGCCCTCCGTTATGAGCATTACGTCGTCGGCCTCCACGAACGACATCTCGAGGTCAATCTGCGTGAATTCTGGCTGCCTGTCAGCGCGCAAGTCCTCGTCCCTGAAGCAGCGCGCAATTTGAAAATACCGGTCGAACCCGGCCAGCATTATTAGCTGCTTGTACAGCTGCGGCGACTGCGGCAGCGCGAAAAAGTTGCCCGGAAAGACCCGCGAAGGCACCAAATAGTCGCGCGCGCCCTCGGGGGTTGACTTTATGAGCATGGGCGTCTCCACTTCAATAAAGCCGTTTTTGTCAAAATAATCGCGAGCAATCCTAACGATCTTGTGCCGAGCGATGATTTTATCCTGCACGTCCGGCCGGCGCAAATCCAGGTACCTATATTTTAAGCGCAGTTCTTCATTCGCGTTAGAATTTTCCACAATCTCAAATGGAGGAGTCTCTGCCTCCGACAACACGCGCAATTCCGTAACTTCGATTTCGATCTCACCAGTTTTTATCTGCATATTTTTAGAGGATCGCTCTCTTACCACGCCTCTTGCGGCCAAAACGAATTCCGACCGCACCGCAAAGGCCTTTTTGAAGATTTCAGGCTCAGTCTCGTCGCTAAAAGCCAACTGAACAATCCCCGTCCTGTCGCGCAAGTCCACAAAAATAAGATGCCCCAAATCTCGCTGACGCTGCACCCAGCCGCAAACTGCCACCTCTTTGCCAACGTCATCTATCGAAAAATCGCCGCAATAATTAGTCCGCCGAAAATTTTTCATACTCTCACTCATCGTCATTCCCACCTCTTTAAATATAATACCCCAATAATCGACATAAGTAAAGTCCCCGCCACTGCGGTGACGAGCGCCCAAACGAAAAAGAAAAATACTTATCATCTCCAAAGCAAAGCCAAAAACAGAGATAATAAGTATTAAAGTATATCTAAAAATGCCTACTTTGCGGGAATTATTGAGTCTCGCCCTTGTCTTCGGCTAATGTGACCGGAATCTCTAGCATGGAGTGCTCCTCGTTGCGGAGAACGGACAGCCGATAAACCGAAACATTAACGGTGTCGCCGGGTTTGTGGTTGGCGAGTTCATTGTGCAAGTCCGCAGTCGTTTTCGTGGTCACGCCGCCAAACTTAATAATGATATCCCCAGCCTTCAAGCCGCTTGTTTCGGCGCAGCTACCCTCGACAATCCTTGAAATCAGTAAACCTTGCGGAACATCATTCAACTGAGCCTCATAAACGGACAAAGCCCTCACGACAACGCCCATCTTGACGCGGCCAGAAACGTATCCATTTTTAATAAGCTCGCTGACAACGGTGGTGACGGTGTTGCTAGGGATGGCGAGCCCCATGGCTTCGTAATCGGTGAGCTTCATTCTATTAATACCGATGACCTGGCCGTACATGTTGAGCAGAGCGCCGCCGGAATTGCCCGGATTAATCGCAGCGTCGGTTTGAATATACTTAACGGTCGAAGTTGTGTTCTTGTTTGCGTCCGGGATAATAGAGGCGATGTCGCGGTTGAGCGCAGATATAACGCCCCGAGTCAAAGAGTTCGAAAACTCCAACCCGCCCGGATTCCCAATAGCAAGGACGCTTGCGCCAACAGCCAATTGATCCGAGTTCCCAAACTCCGCAGCCTTAAGGCCAGAAGCGTCTATCTTTAAAACAGCGATGTCGGTCCGCTGGTCAAAACCAACGATTTTTGCAGCAAATTCCTTGCGGTCGCTCGTAACCACGCTGACGTTGTACTTGTTACTGTGCCCGATAACATGCGAATTAGTAACAACGTAGCCGTCTTCGCTAATGATTATGCCGCTCCCTTGCCGAGAGAGTGAAGAAATCAGGCCGGCAGACGGGTCGTAAGCAACAACGCCCACTATAGACGGAGCAATCTCCAAGTAAATTTGTTCCGCACTTTTCGCGTCGGCACTTTCGGAAATATCGTTCGTATGAATGACCACAGAACTGCCATTGGAACCGCCCAAATTAGAAGTGAGCGAGCGAAATCTAGCGTCGTTCTTCAAAAAAGTGGCCAAAAGAGAGGCGCCAAAAATCAGGAACATAGACCCCAGAATAATGGCGGAGGTTATCAAAAAGACCTTCAAGCCCCTATCCATCTTGTTTTTGGAGGGATTATTATTAACAAAAGCAGGAGACAGCAGTTGATTTCCTGTTGTCTTTTGAGTGTTATTGCCGCAATTACTGGTGCCATTGCGATCATCCCGGCTGCTTTTGCCGCTACTGCTGCTTGAATAATGAGAATTAGCGGTAGAGACTCGAATCTTCTCGGGGTCGTAGCTATAAGAGGGGGCATCCGACCAAGATATCACATTTTTGTCCGCATTATGGCCCTCATCTTTATCCAAACCGCCCGAACCACCGCTGTTATCGCTAAAAAGGTTGTTGTCATCGTATTTGTCGCTCATAAAAAGCAAACCTCCCACACGCAAACATTAAAGCTAGTTTAATTATACTACGATGTGCCCGCCAAATAAACCATAATTTTGAAATTTTTGTGAAGTTATAAAAATAAATTGAGCGGATTTTAATTTTTCACACTGGCTTGGTGAGCAAAATTTTAACAAAAATATTCACATAAAATAAAAAAATATAGAGATAATAAAGGAAAAGGAGTGATATAGTGGAATATGTAAAAGCGTTTGTGGTTGGCGGACTGATCTGCGTTGTAGGGCAAATTTTGATTGACAAGACGAATCTGACTCCAGCCAAGATATTAGTTTTGTTTGTAACCCTAGGCGTAGCGCTGACTGCAGTGGGAGTGTATGAGCCGCTTGTAGAATTTGCTGGGGCGGGAGCCACCGTACCCTTGACCGGCTTTGGCTACACCATGGCAAAAGGGGTTTTGGAGCTTGTAAAAGAAAAGGGCTTTTTGGGCATTTTCATAGGCGGACTCAGCGCCAGTGCGGCCGGGATTGCTGCTGCAATCTTTTTTGGGTACGTTGCGGCGCTTGTTTCGAAGTCTAGCGACAAAAACTAGGCTTAAAATGTAAAAACTCTGAGCGCGAAAACATTCATAAATAATGTTGATGCAACACCGAAAATTTGATTATAAAGGACAAAGATGGAGGTATTGAGTGTAAAAATGAAAGCTACAGGAATTGTGAGAAGGATAGACGACTTGGGCCGGGTGGTGATTCCAAAGGAGATCCGCAGAACGCTGCGCATTCGGGAGGGTGACCCGCTAGAAATATTCACCGACACAGAGGGCGGCGTCATATTCAAAAAGTACTCGCCGGTTGGGGAGCTCTCGCAATTTGCAACGACTTATGCCGATGTATTGGCGCACACATCGAATTTTCCAACCGCAATCTGCGACAGAGACCATGTGGTGGCGGTATCGGGTCTGCCCAAAAAAGAGTACCTAGAAAGAAGGATAACCTCGGCGCTGGAGGACCTAATGGAGTCGCGACGCAGCTATGTTTTTACGAAGGAAGCCGAAACGATGGTGGCTCCGATTGAGGGCATGGACAAAAAAGCCGCAGTGATCTTCCCAATAATAGTTGCGGGGGACGTAACAGGCGCCGTCACATTGCTGCAAAACGATGCAAACACCATTCCAGGCGACACAGAGACAAAACTAACCCAAGCCGCAGCCGAATTTTTGGGCAAGCAAATGGAATAATCCGCAGCAAACCGGAGAAGTTTATTGTTTGAAATATGTAAAAAAGAAATACTGCCCGAGCCGCGAACAGTTTCGGACAGTATTTTAATTGCGCTATTTTGCACTTGCTAATTGCCACAAACGTTGCTGCATCCGCATCCACAGCCAGTGTTGCCAGAATTATCGTTGTTTGTTTCGGTTGAGCGCGGTGGGAAGAACTCATCGGTAGGGAATTCCAGGCGATTAAAGAGCTCGCAAGGGTTATCCGCAGTAGTAACGCACTCTTTTTCTGGGATGCAGAAGTCGTACGACGGCACTAGCATCTGGACGTTGCGCTCTAGTTGGACTATCNTAAACATGCCGAGCGTAACAAACACGGCGTTTGAGTTGTTTCTTAACTGGAACTCTCCGCCAAATTTTTTACATATACATTCTGGAATATGGCATCCAATGTCGCAGCTGTCGTGATTATCGCAGCAAACCTTTGCAGAAAGACCGATTGGTTCTGCCACTTGAACTGTAGCTTTTGGAAGATTCCTTACCGGAGAAGAGTTTAAGTCGATGTCGTCGTAGCAGGCGCCAGAATTAAAGACCTTGACCTTACCTTCGCTGCCAAACAATATCACTTTTTTGGAATACACCGACAGTCCCGTCACATTAACCGGGCAAGCCGCCGGCGACAAGAACACATCCAAGTTTACCTCAAAGAAGAACGTCATATCGACAGAGTAGAACCCTTTGTTAAACGGCACTGGATCGATGTCGACGTAGACAGTTAAAACCTCTGCATTTTTGATACGCGCAGTGCAGGCCTGATCAATTACATGCTGGCCGGCCTCGGTAAAGTATACACGCAAATCCTGAAGACAGTCTTTATCTGCACAAGAGTCATAAACCCTGAATGCATCAATGCAGACGGCTTCTCTAAAACTCCCCGAAGAGCTACCGTTGGCGCAGTTTTGAGAGTTTGCTGTTGCTGAAAAAAGATTTTCTGACATAATAAAAAGCCTCCATTCAGATGATGAACTATGTTTTCAATACATATTATGTGATTTGAAACGATGTGTTACAAAAATTTATGAAATGCTGAAGCTAATCAAAGTGAAAGCGTCTGATTTGTTGGCACCCAATAAAGGCGATCTGACCGCGTTGCTTGACATTGTGGGCAAAATTAATATATAATCAAACTTAGCAGGGGGAGTTTTTATTATAAGGAGATTTTTATGTGGAGTTTGCGCAGGATGAGTGAAAAAATCGCGGTGAATTGCGGTTCAAGTTTAGCAGAAAAAGAAATTTCCTTAAACGAAAATGCAAATGCAAAAGAAAATGCCCCCACATACAAAATATATTCTCTGCAGGATTTATATGACCTGACCAGCGTAAAAAATGGCGATAATATCGATTTGGCGGCGAGTTTGATTTATAATTCCAAAAAAGTGACGATTATTATAGCTGGGAAAAATGAGGATAATATAAGAATTTTGCTTGCTGAGGTAGCAAAGTCCTTTGAGGAGCTGGGGATAAATGTGCTTATTTTTGACGATGAAGATATTTCTAAATTAGAAAAAAACGACGTTGTAATTAAGATAAATCTAAGCAGCAACGTAGATGACAAACTTTTTAATCGAGGGCTAGACCTAAAGATTATAAATATTTATTTGGACAAAAGCAGCGATCATGCTGGGCACGGCGTAAATTTGTACGGTTTGAACTTAAAGAACATTGACCGGTTGCTGTCTGTTGAAGTCCTTTTAAAATGCGTGTATTTAGGGGTTTTAGCCAAAATTTGACCGCACGGAGGCCAAAATGAAGAGAATTGAAAATTTATGCATGAAGTGTATGAGCGATAAGGGCGGGCTTAAACGGTGCCCTTTTTGCGGGTATGTTGGCGACGAGGCCGAGATGGGCGGCGCTTTTGAGAGAAATTTGATTTTGCAAGATAATTATGTGATGGGCAACAAAGTCCGCGAGAATGCGGAGTCTATCTGCTATATAGGCTACGATATGAAAAATAAGTCCAAGGTGCATATTCGGGAGTTTTTTCCGGCAGAAATTTGCAACAGGGGCGAAGATGGCTTAAGCGTTGTGGCTAAGGAGAGTTGCGGCGAGAGGTATGAAGATCTTAAAATTTCATTTTTGCAATATTTTCGGTCGCTGGCTAAAGTTCGGGACATTGATGCGGTCTGCTCTGTTTACGACATTTTTGCGGATTACGGCACGGCGTATGTTATATCGGAAATGGTGGACGGAATCACCTTGTCGGAGCTAGTAAGGCGGAACAAAAAGCCGCTAGAATGGGACACGACGAAGGTATTGTTTATGCCGCTTATTTCTGCGTTTAGCCGATTAAGTAAGACCGGCATTCTGCATCTTGCGGTTAGCCCCGATGTACTGGTTGTTAGTAGAGTTGGGAAGATGTATATTTCTGATTTTTCTACACCAAATGCGCGGCAGATTGGGACTTTTTTTGATTTTGACTTTAACAAGGGATATACCGCGCCAGAGCAATATATTAAAGGATACAAACTTACGCAAGCGGCGGACGTTTACGGGTTAGCAGCGTCGTTGTTTTTTGCCTTGGTAGGATTTGCACCAAAGGATGCTTCGGCCCGAGAAATCGACGACCGGTTGCTGATTCCAGTTAAACTTTTGAAAAACATCCCGCCACATGTGGTTTCGGCGCTTTCACACGCTCTGAGAGTTAATGCCCAAAGCCGAACTCAGACTTTCGAAATTTTGCGAGACGAACTCACGGAGACTTCCGCGAAATACCTGAAGGAACAAGAAATGATCGTGCCTGAACGTCAAGAGAATAGTAGAGATAGCAAGGCAGATAAACGAAAAAACTTTGCGTGGATTTTGAGCACGGCCGGCGTTGCGCTAACGGCGCTTACTTTGTTGGTTGCCTTTTTTATTTATAATAACGCAAACAAAAAGGTCGAACCGGGCGCGGAAAGTCCTCTAATTTCGGAAGCAACTAATACTCAAGAAAACATTACGGTGCCTGATTTTGCCGGCATGGACGCGGATAAATTGGTGCAGAACAGCGAAACGTCGGACTATAATATTTTTTTTGCAGAAAAAGTTTTTGATGACAAGGTTGCAGAAGGCAAGGTAATTTCGCAGACCCCGGCACCGGGTAGCTTGGTAAAAAAAGGTTCAAACATCGTGCTTACAGTCAGCAAAGGGCCTAAGTTTCGAGCTTTGCCGCAGATTGAAGGCTTAACGTTGTCGCAAGCTTCTGCTGTTTTAACTAAAGAAGGTTTCACCCCGGCGTCGGAATTTTGTTATAGCAACAGCGTAGCACAGGGCAAGACCATTGGCTACAAGGGGTGCGCGAAGGGCGACAAGCTTGAATTTGACGCCAAGGTAACGATTCTTGTTAGTAAAGGCAAAAGATAGACCGTGGCCTAAAATCATAAAGCCAATGCCCATTTTGGCGGCACTGGCTTAAATTTTTCTTTTTTTGCTAGCAGTATTATTGCAGTTTCGTTCGCAAGCGGTGCAGTCCCCTGCGCAAAAGTTTGCGAATTTACGGCTTTTATATAATCTAATTTGCTGCACAATCGCCCAAATAACTATCGCGATCGCGACCGCAGCTATGACAATGTCAATCATAAAAAATCGGCTCCTTTGTTTTTACACAGACGAAAACCTTAAAAAAATTTAGAAATTGCAGACCCAACCTGAAACACCAGCATGGAAGCGGTCCAGGCTAAAATCAACTGATAGCTAAGCGCGAGAACAGTCCATTTTACGCTTTTTAGCTCCTTGTACATGGCCGAGAGCGCCGCGACGCACGGCGTGTACAGCAGAACAAAAACCATGAAGGCGTAGGCCGAAATGGTTGAAAATTGATCCGCAATTACCTGCGAAACGCCCGCTAGCCCGCCGGTGCCGTAAAGAACAGCCATGGTGCTAACGACGGATTCTTTTGCGATTAAGCCAGAAAGCAGCGAAACCGCAGCCCGCCAGTCGCCAAATCCGCACAATGAAAACACCGGCGCGATCGCCATTCCAACCGAAGCCAAAATGCTTTCGCTCTTGTCAGAGATCATCTGCAGGCTCAAGTTGAATGACTGCAAAAACCAGATCACAATAGTCGCCGCGACCAAGATGGTGCCGGCCTTAACGATGAAGTCCTTTAACCTTGCGCCAACATGCAAACACAAATTTTTTAGGGTTGGCATCCGGTATGCCGGGAGTTCCATGATGAACGAAGCGGTTTCGCCCCTTAAGACCGGGCCTTTAAACACCATCGCCGTGAAGACCGCGACCAAAATTCCCAATAAATATATAGAAGAAATCGCCAAAACCTGATGTTCTCGAAACAGGGCGGCGATGAACATCGCGTAAACCGGCATTTTTGCGCTGCAGGACATAAACGGAATCATCAGTATTGTGAGCTTTTTGTCGTTTTCTTTTTCTAAAATCCGAGTCCCCAAAATAGCCGGCACAGTGCATCCGAATCCCATCAACAAAGGCACAAAAGCTCGGCCAGAAAGCCCGACCTTGCGCAAAAGTTTATCCATGATAAAAGCCGCCCGCGCCAT
This sequence comes from uncultured Eubacteriales bacterium, assembly GCA_948537335.1. Lineage (GTDB taxonomy): Bacteria > Bacillota > Clostridia > Oscillospirales > Acutalibacteraceae > CAG-557. The sequence goes on along the minus strand of CAOUJG010000015.1, from coordinate 3,620 downwards.
GTATCCGCTGTCTTCTAAGATGGAGAGCAACGTAAACAATATCATGACCTGTGGGAAGAACGAGATCACCGAACCAACGCCTTCAATTATCCCGTCAATTATCAAGCTCTTAGACCACGCCGCCGCGCCAAGACTGGTCAATAAATTTAATACAAACCCGCCAAACACATCTTTAATCAAAAATTCAAATTGGTCTCTCAAAAAAGACCCCACCGGCCCGAACGTAACGTAAAAAATAAAAATCATCATGACGGCAAAAATGGGCACGGCCAAAAACTTGTTTGTGATGACCCTGTCAATTCTGTCGGTTAAAGTGATGTGCTCCGGCGCGTGTTTCCGCTTGATTGCGGCCGCGCACAGACTATATATGTATTTGTAGCGCTGGTCGGCTATCAGCATTTGCTCGTCCATGTGTGGCGGCAGGCCCACCGTGCCTTTATACAAATTTATATTTTCTGCCTGCGTTTTTTGCAGCTTTATTTTTTGCATTAGTAATTCGTCATTCTCAAAAAGCTTGACAGCAAGCCAACGCAAGCTCATCTTATTTTGCAAATTTTCAGCATTAAAGCCCTTTGACAATTCATTTTCTATTTTAGAAATAACATTTTCAACTTTGTCGTCGTATATTTTTTTAGCTGTTTTAGAGCCATCTTTCTTCTCAGCGTACCGAATAGCCAAGTCCAAAAGCTCGTTAACTCCGATCCCTTTGTTCGCAGATATCGGCACAATCGGCACATTCAGCTCGCTGCGAAACTTATTATAATCAATGATATCGCCCTTTTTTTCAACAACATCCGTCATGTTAAAAGCAATAATCATCGGCTTTTGCAGCTCCAAAAGTTGCGTCGTCAGGTACAGACTGCGCTCCAAAATAGTCGCGTCAACAATGTTAATAATCAGATCCGGGTTGTCCTCAATCAAAGAAACCCTCGTAACAATCTCTTCCGAAGAGTACGGCGACAAAGAATAAATCCCCGGCAAATCAAGGATATTAATCTTAACGCCTCTAAACCGTAAACTCCCTTCTTTTTTTTCAACAGTCACGCCCGGCCAGTTGCCAACGTGCTGGTTACTCCCGGTGAGCTCGTTAAACAGCGTGGTTTTGCCGCAATTGGGGTTCCCCACCAAGGCAATCTTCAGTGTTTTTGAGCCTCTGTTAAAACTTTTCGTGTTCTTATTCAACGCCGTAGTTGATGCAGACATTGATCATTTCCTTTCTTTAATTTGAATATTTTGCGCTTCCGACTTCCTAATGCTAAGGTCAAACCCGCGAACGTTAATCTCAATAGGGTCGCCAAAAGGGGCAATCCGCTTCATAATAACCAAAGCACCCGGCGTGATACCCATGTCCACAATCCGCCGCCGCAAGCCCTTATCGCAGACGATTTTTTCTACAACTCCAAACTGGCCCGGCTTTAAATCGTTCAGCGTTTTCACCCCAAGTGCTCCTTTCAAAAATCTCCAAATAATAATGCTAATAGCAGCCTTCATGCTCACTCAGTGCACCCATAAACAAGCTGTCACAATAGTGTATGCGCTAATTTGAGCCTTCATGTTTTTGGCTAAGGCAGTTGTGATATTCATTAATCTTTGCCGTTAAAGCCTGAAAAAAATCAGCCTGCATTTCTTGCGGGATTCCCTGCGACATTATAGCCTCGTCAGCGCAAATTAACTTGCTTGGGATCCAGCCTGGTTTATGAAAAACAGTCAAATTAGGCACGCCCGCAGGAATTTTGTCATTGTAAATTCCGCTTGAATAAAAAGATTTAATCATTTCCGCAAGTGCAGTGCCGTCGGACATATATCTATAAAGGACCTCCAAATGCAAAACCAAATCCTCAGCGCTAAAGTCCTGAAAAGAGAGCCTTTCTGTTTTGATTATAATTCCCAAAGGAGCTAAAATTTCTTTCAAATATGGCTCTGTGACGACTTCCATCATAAGCATTCGGTATGCTACGTTGTCGCTGTGCGTAATTAATAGATATAAAAGCTGCTCTATCGTGTACCGTTTTCCAAACTCCTCGTGTTGAATTATCCCAGTCCCGCCGTATTTATGATAACTTTTGTACTCAACAGTATCGCTAAGATTTATCTTGCCGTTTTTAAGCATATCAAACACGCAAATAGCAAGGCAGGTTTTATTGGTGCTTGCCGGGTCATATTTTTTTTGAATTGTAGCCTAAAACGTCACCAGTACTAGGGTTTTTATAACAAAAGCCAATGTCATGTTTTGGGCACATATCGAATATTTATGTCTTTAGCGTTTGACAATTGCAAGCGTTGACGCTACTTTTAACAAAAAATATAGGCAAAAAAAGCATTAAAACTACAGTAGAAATTCTTTTAATTTTCATTTATTAAGAGACTCCTTCAATACACAAGATTAATAAATTGTATGGACAAGTAATTGAATTTATTTATCAACACCGGTACAATTATATCTTACCAGAGGCTATTAGAAATTTCAAGGTTAAAACTATGTCTTAATAGCTCAAGCCAACTCCTCCGGCAACGCCTTCCCAGCGGTGTCTGTGAGCTTTAAAATCCTAAAAATACCGACAGCAGACGATTTTGTGTGCACCCTGCCAGAGAATTTGGTCTACGATGGCACTCAAAAACCTGTAACCATTGTGCCAAAGCCCGGCATAACAGGTATAGGTGAGGTTACCATTATATACCTCCGAGCCGTGTTTTTTCCTAACAATTAAAAATGTGTTGTATATAGCATCAAGTTTTATCATGGTGAGTAAAAATTTTGTTAAAGCCCTTATCACACAAATTGAAAAAACGCTCGACTTCGTTGTGATAACTGTAAAATAATGTTGAAAAAATGTAATGTTATTAATACTATACTATGAAGCTAATTTATAATTTTTGTCATTATTAAAACTACACTGATAGTCAAAAGCCAACTTCGTTTTTAATTTTGCTACATACGGTTCCATTATATAATCATAAATATCATTCTTGTCATGTGCGTAAAAATCAGCCATTGTCCTTTTAAGGTTTTCTGCATGATCTGCAAGGCCTCTATCTTTTTTCTTTATAAACTCACTTTTAGATTTACAAAAATAATGGTTTATCCTTAACTTCTTATAATCACAACCAAAATTAAAGGGCCCATTTATTTTTTCCCCATCTTCATTTACACAATAGTAGTCCCCTTCATATTCACAAGAATGTGGGTCTAGCATTTTAATAACTCTGCGGGGGTTACAGATTATTTTTATATGCTTATTAGCTTCAAAATCATTTACAGATCTATATTTGTAGTTTTCTATAACCAGCCCAGCCGGTTTATTTATTAATCCTGATGAACCGTAAACCAACCAATTTACTCCAACGCCAGCTATTTTATTATCCTTTTTTATTATATCATCTATTGCATAAACAAGGCTATCTTGTTCAACCGGCATTACGAATTCATCCAAATCTATAAAACCCATGTATTTGGTTTTGTTTTTATAATTATTAATCGCTTCTTGATAAGCCACTAACTGTTGAGCACGACCAGGAAAATATTTATAAACGACTTCGCCACTATTTATATAATCTTTTAGTATATTTTTTAAATTATCTGTGCTTTCATTATCGTAAATATAAAATTTGGTTACACCAAC
>CAOUJG010000014.1 GCA_948537335.1 uncultured Eubacteriales bacterium | reverse complement strand
TTAAGCAATTTAATACTAAGGTTATTGAAGAAATTGAAAAGAATCATCCATTTTCAGATGAATCAATTAATTTCATAAACAAAATAAATAATATAAAAATTAACTTTTAGGGCTATATTATATCATTTTATTTATTTTTTGTCAACAATTTAGTAAATTTTATGCAATTATATTTGAAATTTGTGTAATATTTGGATGTGCGTTAGCCTTTTCACCATACAGCCATAAAGATCTAAAAATTTGCCTTATCAAAAAAACGCTTCATTTGGGAATTTTAGGCGCAAAAATTCCCTTCCGCTTGAATTATCATCAAACAAAAGGGAATCTTTTTATAGCCAAAATTAATATTAAATTTTATCTGTGCCCAACGAACCCTGTCATCTCACTCCATGTCCGTGTCAAAAAACGCAGTAATCGCCTTGTACGCCATAAACACGTCTATCTTCGAGACAACCTCAAACGGCGCGTGCATAGAAAGCACCGGAACGCCCAAATCAACCACGTCCACGCCCAAATTCGCAATGTATTTGGCAATGGTTCCGCCGCCACCGATGTCTACCTTGCCGAGCTCGCCCGTCTGCCACAGAATTTTATTCTTTTCCAGAAAATTGCGCACATAGCCCATAAACTCCGCCGAAGCATCCGACGTTCCAAACTTGCCGCCGCTGCCAGTGTACTTCGTAATGACGACGCCATTGTTGATGTAGCAGCTATTGGCAGGGTCATACACCGCGCTATAGGCCGGGTCAAACGCCGCGTTAACGTCGGCCGAAAGACACTGCGACTTCATCAAAACATGCTTGTAGTCAACCTTCTCCATCTTGGCAAGGTCCGCAACAAAGTACATAAAAAATGCCGACTTCATCCCGGTGTTACCGTCGCTGCCAGTCTCTTCTTTGTCCGCCAAGACCGTCATTACGGTGTTTTTGGGCACTCCTTTATAGTCTAGCCCCGCCATTAATGAAGGATACGCACAAACTCGGTCATCATGCCCATACGCGCCCACCATGCTGCGGTCCAAACCGACGTCTTTAGCCTTAAACGCTGGCACCATCTCAAGTTCAGCCGACAAAAAGTCCGATTCCACCACGCCATATTTATCATTAAGGATTTTCATTATGTTCAGCTTTACCAGTTCGGCGCCTTTTTCGGCTTTAAAAGGTCTGCTGCCCACCAAGATATTCAAATTTTCTGCATCAATGGCCTTGTGTAGCGGTTTTGCGACTTGCTCCTTAGCCAAATGCGGCAATAAATCTGTAACGCAGAAAACCGGATCATCCTTATCTTCGCCAATCCTCACGTCAACCGAGGTTCCGTCTTTCTTCACGATCTTTCCATGCAGCGCAAGCGGCATCGCCGTCCACTGATATTTTTTGATGCCCCCATAATAGTGCGTCTTGAGCATCGCCAAATCGCTTGCCTCGTACAGCGGGTTGGGCTTTATGTCTAATCTTGGCGAATCAATATGCGCAACGGCAATCTGCGCGCCATTTTTTACGCCCTCTTTGCCGATTATCGCGACTATCACTGACTTTTTCTTATTAACATAATAAATTTTGTCGCCAGGTTTATAGGTTTTGCCCGCTTCAAACTTGCTAAAGCCCGCCTTTTTAGCCATCTTCACCGCATAACTAGTCGCCTCGCGCTCTGTCTTTGCGTTGTCCAAAAAAGCCTTATAGCCTTCGCAAAAGTCGTCAGCTGCCTTTATCTGCACGCCAGTCAGCCTTGAGGCTCCGTTTTTTTTCTCCATAAACAGACTCTCTTTCAGCTTCTCGGCCTCTGTCTTCGGCTCTGTTTTCAGCTTACTCTCGCTGCTAAGCATAAAAATCATCCTCTCAAATTTAGTTAAAATACAAATTTTTGTACATTCTGCGGCTCTCCAGCACATTCTCAACGTATATGGATGTATCTGGAAACGGGATTTTCTTCAAAGTCTTGCCATCGACAGAATATCGCTCGTCCCGAAGCCATTTATCCACCGTGCCGATGCCCGCATTATACGCGCAAACCACCTCTACAATAGTATTATACCTTTTTTTCAGAATCGATAAAAGATAGGCGCCATATTTGATGTTTGTTTGCGGGTCCTTAAGGTGGCCAACGTCCAAAAGCGTCACCAATTTGTGAGTCTGCAGCCATTCAAAAGTCTCCGGCATAATCTGCATTAGACCAATAGCGCCAGCTTTGGACTCTGCATCCTGCCGAAAGTTGCTCTCTGACTTAATTATAGCCAAAATCAGCTCTTTTTCAACGTTAAATCTCTCGGAATTCTCGCTAACATAGTCGTAATATCGCACAGGGTACGCCTTTTTCAAGAAAAAAATATATCCACAATAGAGCGCAAAAAAGGCAACCACCGCCGCCAAAGCGCACTCCAACAAGTTTTTGCATTTAAAATTCATTATTCCCGGTTCCCTCAATGTCTATGCTATCCGTCTGGCTCTAATAAATCTAAGTTTTGGCCAGACACTTTATAATTATAGCCGATTAAACCTGCTGTGTCTACAAATTAAAGCTGCCACCGCTCGACGCAAAGCTGCATATGTCCTACTATTTTTCAATTTTATTTTTGAAGAAAGACTCGCTAGAAGTATTTGGCGGGCGCAAAATTCGGTAAAGACCATACAGCCCCTCTGGCGTTTTTGTGAGCTTATTTATCTTGCCCTCGCAACTCAAGGTCGCCTTAAAGCCCATCTGATGCAAGATATCCAAAGAGCACTTACTTACCGCGCCAAACGGAAACACAAAAGTCGTCGGCGTCGTGCCCAAAAAATCGGCAACTCTGTTTTGCATCAAGTCGATATCGCTGCAGAGGGCATTTTGATAATGCTCAAAGCTCTCACTCCGATTTTTCTTGGTCCCGCGGCGCTTTCTTGTAATCGTGTGCATGTTATAAGAATGATTTTGGATCTCAACAAAGCCCGAATCCTGCATCTCCTTCAGCTCACCCCACGAGCAATGCGCATAATTTGGGTTTTTGTCCTTGTTCTCGCTATAAATGTCGGTCTGCTTGCCAATCGGAGACAGCACCATCTTGCACTCATACTCCTTCAAAAGCGGAAACGCATACAAATAATTGTTATAATATCCGTCGTCAAATGTCAGCATTATCGGCTTTTCGGGCAAATCCTTATTCTCATAGACGTAGTCGATCAAATCCTGCATAACTATCGTAGTGTAGCCATTCTCTTTTATATACTTTAAGTCGCCCTCGAATACATCCGGAGTTATAACAAATTTGCCCTTTGCGCGGTTCGTCTTTAATATCGAATGATACATGAGTATTGGCAACCTCACGCTGTCTGCCGACTCCGAAACAGACGAGAAAATCATGTTCGTACCGTAGCTCAAAGGCAGCCACACCAAGATAAATGCGGCTGCTACTAGGAAGACAAGCACTGGCTTTCTTATTCTAAAGTTCACATACATACGCAAAAATCCGCCCTTCTCGGTGTTCACGCGCGCAAGCATTACGTTTAAGAGCAATCATTTTTGTAATCTATATGAAAAAACTTCGCAAATAATGAACAATCGCCCGACAAATGTGCAAAGCGTATGCTGAACTTTGGCATGTATAAGACATCCAGGCGGTTCAATTCTCGTAGTTTATGTTGATGGCAAACCCCTTGGTAAAAAAATATATGAGAGGCGACAGCGCCGCTGTATACAGGGCCGCTATCAAATAGTGGTTAACCAGCGCATATAATCTGTCCGCATAGCCGCAAAATAAGAACTCAACCAAAAAATGTACGGCATAAAAAGCGAAAATAAAAGCTATCGCCACCGCAACTGAAGTGACCAAATTGAACTTTATGATTTTTTGCGCAAAGTTTCCAACCAAAAAGCCCAAACACGTCGTTGCAATCGAATAAAACCCAATGCCGCCCGTTGCGCCAACGTCCAAAAGCAACCCAATGAAAAATCCAAACACAGCGCCAACCGTGTGACCTTCAAACAGCGCGATCATAACGGCAACCGGCACTAAAATTACAGGCCTCACGCCATATACACTCGGAATCAAATTTGGCGTCTGCTCCAAAATATAAACCATCAAAATCTCAATAACATACGCAAAAAATCGCGCGCATCTGTAAGCAATCCTCATCAGGGCCCTCCTTTTTACGCTAAAATAAATACCTCAATTTTTCGCCGCCTTTGGCATCAGCTCTGCGGCGATCTCTCCCTTACCGCTAAAATCCGTCAAAATAAACACGTCAATAACATTTTTAACGTCGTCAAACGGCTCAATCACCGCATAAAAAGAGGAATCATAATCATCATTTTTGGTCTCCATAACCTTGCCAATGGGCAGCCCCTTGGGACAAATGCCTCCAAGCCCCGTCGTGACTATAATGTCGCCAGGTTTAATTTTATTCTGCGCCGAAATATACATCAAAGCGGTCTGGTTGTTATCGGCCAAAGACTTTTTGCCCGTCACAACGCCACTGTCGCCAGTTTCAGCATCAATCGCACCCATCTTGTACTCCGGCGACAAAATCGTCTTAACCCGGCAAGAGTGCTCCCTTACCGCAGAAACCCGCCCAATAAGCCCATTTTCGGTAATTACCGGATCGTTTTCACAAACGCCGTCACTACTACCTTTATCCAAAGTAAAGCCATAAAAAAAGTCATTCGGATCCCGCGCAATAACCTCTGCAGTCTTAAATTTTAGCGATTTATTCTGCTTCTTAAAGCCATAAAACTTCAAGTATTGCGCATTCTCGCGCTTCACATCATAATAATCCACCAAAATCGCCCGCATACGGACAAGCTCGGTTTTTAAATTTTTTATCTCTTTTTCATATTCATCAGCAGTTTTTTGATTTTTAGGCAAAACCGAGGTCGCCGCGTCGGTAAAGTCGTTCGATACCATCTGCATGGGCGTTACAACACAGTCAACAATTTTAGGAATAAAGTTCGCGCCCGGCACAAAGCTCAAAATGGAAATTCCCGCAGCAATAAAGCAGCACGCAACAAAAAGCTTGAACCCATTGCTTTTAAAAAATCTCTTAAAATCCAACGCCACCGCCCCCTTGCAAAAGTCCGCCTTAAATTACAAAAATCTTACCATTAATCAGGCGGAGACCCCACAAAACTGATCCCCGCCCACAAAAAAAGATAAAAATAAATCAAGCAAAACAAAATTATGGCCTTTTCCGCCGATAATAACTTCTCGGCATAACAAGCTCCAAGCGTTTCCCCGTGCCATCTGCAACACAGTCAAGCGGACGTTCCGCCACATGCACAACCATCCTCGTTTCTTGCGAGATCAGCTGGTCCAACCCACGAAGCAAAGCGCCACCGCCAGTCAGCATAATCCCATGGTCAATAATGTCAGCCGAAAGCTCCGGCGGAGTCTTTTCAAGCGTACTTTTAATAGCATCAATAATGGCTGTCAGCGGCTCAAACAAGGCCTCGCGCACTTCTTCTGCTGTAATCTCAATATGCTTTGGCAATCCATCCATCAAGTTCCTGCCTTTAATTTCCATAGAGCTTTCATTTTCGTAGCTAAATGCCGACCCAATCTGGATCTTAATGTTCTCCGCCGTGCGCTCGCCAATCAGCAGATTATACTTCTTTTTAATATAAGCCACTATCGCCTCGTCAAACCTGTTACCTGCCACGCGTACAGACTGCGACGTAACAATATCCCCCAAAGAAATAACCGCAATCTCCGAAGTCCCGCCGCCAATATCAACAACCATGCTTCCAGTAGGCTCCGCAACAGGCAACCCAGCACCAATAGCAGCCGCCATCGGTTCTTGAATCAGCTCAACTTCCTTTGCACCAGCCTGGCGCGTTGCATCTTCAACCGCACGCTTTTCAACCTCTGTAACGCCCGCCGGAATGCACACAACGACCTTTGGCCGCTTGCTAAACAAACTAGTTTTCACCGTTTTTCTTATAAAATGCTTCAACATAGTGGCAGTAATGTCAAAATTTGCGATCACACCGTCTTTTAAAGGGCTCACCGCAACAATAGACCCCGGCGTTCTGCCAATCATATCCTTAGCCTGCAACCCAACCGCCAAAACAGTGTCAGTATTAACGTCCACAGCCACAACCGACGGCTCGCGCAAGATAATCCCTTTGTTCTTCATAAACACCAAAGTATTCGCCGTGCCCAAATCTATCCCAATATCCCGTGAAAACATTATGCCTCTTTTGCTCCCTTCAACCTCAGCACGATCACACATTCGCGCATACGCAAAAACGTTATTTTAAAATATTATACTACACACGGCGCGGATTTCTCAATAAAAAAACTTACATTTAAAAATTATCTCCTAAACACACAAAAAAAGCGCGCATCCACATATATTTTTAGCAGATTACGCACTCGATATTTTTAAATGTTAATAAAGATCCTTACCTTTTAGCCAGTTTAGAGCCTCCTCTTCCGTCGCAAACGTCTTCTTTTCAGTAATAGGAATCAGCCCAAAAAAGACATTTTTTTTAACAGAAGCTGTCCATTTTTCCTCTCCATTTTCAGAAACACCGCGCAAACTCCAGCCCATAGAAGAGTCCACACCCCCAGCCGCAGCCTCCAGCTGGTCGTCTGTAAGGCAAATGCTCTCATCAAACTCAACCCTAGTTTTGTTCAAAACCTCATCACGCTTACCCTTTTTCATATTTATCATTCCTTTCTAAAATAAAAATCACATAAAACTCATTGGCACAATTATATCAAAATATTTTTAATTTGTCAATATTTTTGTGCAAATCCAGCGTTAAATTTGACTTAAACATTCATTTTTAGCTCTTCATTACTTGCCAGTTGAACCAAAACCGCCCTCTCCACGAACTGTATTCTCTAAACTCTCCACCTCGCAAAAGGACACAGGCAAAACCGGCATTATTATCATCTGCGCAATGCGTTCGTTCTGCTTAACCGTGTAATCCCTTGCACTAAAATTCCTTAAACTAACGTAAATTTCGCCTCTGTAGTCACTGTCCACCACGCCGACGGAATTCGCCAAAGCAATTCCAAACTTAGTCGCAAGGCCACTTCTCGCAAAAACAAAAGCAGCCATCTCTTTGCCAGGCAACTCAATCGCAATCCCCGTCGCAACCAAAGCCGATTCACCAGCCTTTATCGTAATGCCTTCATCTATGCACGCGTATAAGTCCATCCCAGCAGCACCCGCTGTTGCCCGCTGCGGAATTATCGCACCTTCTCTCTTCTTCTGCACCTTAACAATCATCTCAGTCTTCACTGTCAATCAGCCTTTCTTAAAGCTCATATTATTAAAATTCTAATTAAATAAAACAAAAAATCGCGCCTAGCTATAAACGCGACTGTTCATATACTCCAAAACACAACCGCTGGTCTTGGTATTTATAGAGAACCTACAAACTTAAAACGCAGGCGACAAAATAAAAAATTCACAATCAGCTTCGATCGCGAATTGGTGTGCGCGGCCACGCGCTGGCTGCGGAACTAGGATTCGAACCCAGACAAACAGAGTCAGAGTCTGCTGTGCTACCCTTACACAATTCCGCATCAATAAAATTAATTATACCTCAAAAGATAAACAAAGTCAAGCGCATAAGCTAAAAATCAATCTCAGTACAAAAAATAAAAGCATGACTACAAATTAGCCATGCTTTTTTAATGCTAATTCAATAAATATAAAACTACTTAACTTCTACTTCTGCGCCAGCTTCGGTCAACTTAGCTTTAATAGCTTCAGAATCTTCCTTAGAAACGCCCTCTTTTAATGTCTTTGGCGCACCATCCACGATTTCCTTAGCTTCTTTCAAGCCAAGGCCTGTAACCTCTTTAACAACCTTAATAACAGCAACTTTGTTGCCGCCAGCCGATTTCAAAACGATGTCAAAAGCAGACTTTTCTTCAGCAGCAGCCGCACCACCGCCAGCAGCCGGAGCAGCAGCCACAGCAACAGGAGCCGCAGCAGATACGCCAAACTCCTCCTCCAGAGCCTTAACAAGCTCGCTCAATTCCAAAACAGTCAACGCTTTAACGTCTTCAATTAACTTCGCAACTTTATCTGACATAATAATTATCCTCCAAAAATTCAATAAATTTGAGCACAAAGCCCTTCTTAACAATACAATCTAAAAACTAAACTAATAAAATAAACTCAAGTGAGCAATCATGCACTTTGCTCGCTCTGCTGCTTGCTAGCAATAGCACCAAGAGCCACAACAAGCCCTCTAATAGTGCCATTAAGCACAGCAACAAATCCAGAGATCGGCGCGTTCAAGCCACCCAAAGCCTTCGCCACAAGCACTTCTTTTGTAGGCAGCTTAGCAAGATTATTAACCTCAGCCTCGCTAATTACGCTCCCCTCAATAAACCCAGCCTTTGCCTTGAAAAAGTCGTGATCCTTAGCAAAATTACAAAGAATCCTGGCTGCAGCAACATGGTCATCCTTACTAATAGCAATAGCAGTAGTCCCCTCAAGAAAAGGCTCCAGCCCGTCAATCTCGGCTTCCTTAGCAGCTCGTTGAAGCAAAGTATTTTTAACAACAAAATACTCAACGCCCGTTTCCCTCAGCTCTTTGCGCAACTTAGTGTCGTCCGCAACGTTAATGCCCTTATAATTAACGATAACACCAGCACAAGCGCTCTTTAAATTCTCCGCCAAATTTGCAACCAACGCCTTTTTTTGTTCCAAAATTTTTTCGCTCGGCAATTCATTCACCTCCACAGCCAAAATTTTCAGATACATAAAAGCAAAACGCCCGTTCCGCAAACCGCAGAAAAGGCGCAAACACTCACAAAACAAGCATACCCGCGCTAATCCTCGGTAGGCGTGAACTCACATTACGCATAATCATGCACCTACTGTCTTTGGAATAACAGTCTTAAAGTATGATACCACTCATTTTCAAGTTTGTCAAGAGGTTCAAAAAATTTTCGCACAAATTTTTCAGCAAGGCTAAAATTCTGCGGTTCCGGTAGTTCTTGGGAAGGGCAGCACGTCTCGGATGTTTGAGATCCCCGTCAAATACATAATAAGCCGTTCAAACCCTAACCCAAACCCCGAATGCACCGCCGACCCGTATCGCCGAAGGTCCAAGTACCACCAATAGTCCTCCTCTTGCAAATTTAACTCCTTCATCCGCAAAATCAAGCGCTCCAACCGTTCTTCACGCTGACTGCCCCCCACAATCTCGCCGATTCCAGGTACCAGCAAATCCATCGCCGCCACGGTCCGGCCATCCTCGTTCTCGCGCATATAAAACGACTTTATCTCCTTGGGGTAGTCGATCACAAAAACCGGCTTTTGGTAGACCTTCTCCGTCAAATACTTCTCGTGCTCGGTCTGCAGGTCTATCCCCCACGACACCTTGTACTCAAAGGCGTCATTATTCTCTTCCAGAATTTTTATCGCGTCCGTGTACGTCACAACGCCAAAGTCCGAATTCACAATATTCGTGAGCTTGCTTATCAGCTCTTTATCGTAAAAATTGTTAAAAAACTCCATGTCCGCCGAGCAAGTCGCCAGCACGTAGCTTATGATGAACTTCATCATGTTCTCGGCAACCTCCATGCAGTCCTTCAAGTCGGCAAACGCCATTTCTGGCTCAATCATCCAAAACTCCGCTGCGTGCCGCTGTGTATAGGATTTCTCTGCACGAAAGGTGGGCCCAAACGTATAAATGTTGCCCAGCGCCAGTGCCATGCATTCGCCCTCCAGCTGGCCAGAAACCGTCAGCGAGGTATGTTTCTGAAAAAAGTCTTGCGAATAGTCCACGTGGCCGTCCTCTGTCTTTGGAACATTTTCAAGATCCAGCGTAGTAATCGTGAACATCTCGCCGGCACCTTCACAGTCGCTGCCCGTGATTATCGGAGTGTGCGCGTAAACGAACCCCTGCTCCTGGAAGAACTTATGAATAGCATAAGCCGCAGCAGAACGGACTCTATAAGCCGCGCCAAAGGTGTTCGTCCTGGGCCGCAAATGCGCAATCGTCCTCAAATATTCAAGCGTGTGCCTCTTTTTTTGCAGCGGATAATCGCTAGTGGATTCACCTTCGATAAAGACTTCGGTTGCCTGGATCTCAAAAGGTTGCTTGGCCTGAGGGGTAAGCAGCAAATTCCCTTTTACGCAAACCGCCGAGCCCACATTGAGTTTGGCGACCTCTTTAAAATTCTCAACCTTGTCCTCAACAAAAACCACCTGCAGGTCCTTAAAAAAGCTGCCATCGTTAAGCTGCATAAATCCCAATGTCTTCGAGTCCCGGATAGTCTTAACCCAGCCACAAACCGTTATTTCTTTATCCGCAAATCTCGCCGAATCCTTGTAAAGCTCCGCTATTTTCACTCTCTTCATCGCAAAGCATAATCAGCCAAACGGCCACATTATGCGCTTCCCACCCTTCTTTTTATATAAAATTCCTGCATCTATTATACCAAACTCGGGCTAAACTATCAACAAAACCCGTAAAACTCCCGCTCAGCTGAGTTTTATTTATCATTTGGTCGCGCCGGTTTTCATCAATCTCGCTTGAGCACTGCGTTCGTTTTCGTCCAGCTTCATCAAAATGTACCGGATCCCGCCCTCCGCCTGGGGAATCACCACATACTCCAGCGCGTTGACTCTTCTGCGCGTTTTTTCGATTTCTCTAGCCAAAAGCTGGCATGATTTCTCGACCTCTGCCAACTTCAGCATATCCTCAAAAACCTCCGAGAGCGCCCCCACCGCGTCGTCCAGGCTAAAAGACGTAAACGCTAGCCCATACGAATATATGTCGTTTTTGTCGGCCGTCCTGGTACTATAGCTGAACTTCGGCACGTTCACGCTCATGATGTTCCTGCTAGAAACCTCAATAGAAACGGCCTGTTTCGGCGCAAGGAGCGCAACATTTAAGGCTTCTTCGCTCATTTCAGACCTCGCAATTAAAAATTTTTCATTAGCCCTTTTTATGCCGCGCTCAACCTTTTGGCGCAGATTTTTGTTCTCCTCCACCATGGCGATGAACTGCTTCATCAGCTCGTCTCGTTTGTCCTTCAAGAGCTTGTGCCCCCGCACGGCCATGACTCGCTTCTTTTTAAGCCTCGTGAGCTCCATTCTAGTGGGGTTCACCTGTGCTGTCACCATAATTAGTCACCACTTTTTCCGTAATATTCGTCCAAATACTCGTCCTTAATCCGCTTGAGTTCGCTGCGCGGCAAAATCGAAAGCAGCTTCCAGCCGATGTCCAGCGTCTCCTCGATGCTTCTGTCGTTCTCGTACCCCTGCGAGACGTACTCCTCCTCAAAGGCGTCCGCAAACTTAGCGTAAAGTTTGTCGATGTCCGTAAGCGCCGCCTCTCCGAGGATTATCATAAGTTCCTTAGCCTCCTTGCCCCTAGCGTACGCCGAAAACAGCTGGTTCATCGTATTCGCGTGGTCTTCTCTAGTCTTACCCCTGCCGATTCCCTTATCCTTTAAGCGCGAAAGTGACGGCAAAACATCAATCGGAGGCGTCAAGCCTTTTCTAAACAATTCTCGGCTCAAAATGATTTGCCCCTCTGTTATATATCCTGTCAAATCTGGGATCGGGTGAGTTTTGTCATCCTCAGGCATCGTCAGAATCGGAATAAGCGTGATGCTGCCCTTTTTCCCCTTCTGACGTCCCGCCCTTTCGTAAATCGAAGCTAAATCCGTATACATATAGCCTGGATATCCGCGCCGACCTGGAACTTCTCTGCGTGCGGCCGAAACCTCCCTCAAAGCGTCGGCATAGTTCGTGATGTCCGTCATGATCACAAGCACGTGCATATTCTTCTCAAAAGCCAAGAACTCCGCCGCCGTCAAGGCCATCTTGGGCGTTGCGATGCGCTCAACCGCCGGGTCGTTGGCCAAATTCAAAAACATCACCGTCCGGTCTATGGCGCCGGTGGCCTCAAAGCTCTCAACAAAAAACTGCGACTCCTCAAAAGTGATGCCCATCGCCGCAAAAACAACCGCAAAAGACTCCTGCGCACCGCGAACCTTAGCCTGGCGCGCTATTTGCGCCGCCAGCTTTGCATGAGGCAATCCGCTGGCAGAAAAAATCGGTAACTTTTGGCCTCTAACGAGCGTATTCAAGCCATCAATCGCCGAAACGCCCGTCTGAATAAACTCCTGCGGATAATTTCTCGCAGCAGGGTTCATCGGCAAGCCATTTATGTCCATTCGCTTTTCTGGCAAAATTTCTGCGCCACCGTCAATGGGCCGCCCCAAACCGTCAAAAACTCGACTCAGCATATCAATCGAGACACCAAGCTGCATGCTCCTACCCAAAAATCGCACCTTGCTGTTCGAAAGATTTATCCCCGCAGAATTCTCAAACAGCTGCACCAAAGCATTCGTCCCGTCAATTTCAAGCACTCTACACCGGCGTTTTTCTCCGTTTGCAAGCTCTATTTCGCCCAGCTCATCGAAGTTCACGTCCTCAACATCCCTCACCAACATCAAAGGGCCGGCAACTTCCTCTATCGTTCTGTACTCTTTCGGCATCAAAAATCCTCCCTCTTTAATGTTGCTCCAATCTCCTCCGATATCGCCCGCGCTATGCTATCGTATTCATTTTTACTTTCTAAATTAGAAATATATTTAAACCGTCCAATGCGCTCTCTTACCGGCAGACTCAGCAAAAGCTCTATCTGCGCGCCGCTTTCTAGTACTTGTCGCGCCAAATCGTAAAACTCCAAGATCAGCCTTATCATCAGGCACTGTTTGTCTATCGTCGTGTAGGCGTCCTCCTCGTGGAAGGCGTTCTGATGCAAGAAGTCCTCCCGAATCGACCGCGCCACCTCTAGCTTTAGCCTATCCTGTGCCGACAAAGCGTCCATTCCAACCAGCTTCACAATCTCCTCAAGCTCGGCCTCCTCCTGCAAAAGCCGCATCATCCGCGTCCGCAGCCGTATAAATTCCGAATCCACGTTGCAATTGAACCAGTCCGACAAAGTGTCCACGTACAAGGAGTAGCTGTTTAGCCAGTTTATCGCCGGAAAATGCCGCTTGTACGCCAGCGAAGAGTCCAACCCCCAAAAAACCTTTACGATCCGTAAAGTCGCCTGCGCCACGGGCTCGGATATATCCCCCCCCGGTGGAGAAACCGCTCCAATAACGGATAACGCGCCCTCTCGCGGGGTTTTGCCCAAAGACATAACTCGGCCGGCACGCTCATAAAACTGCGCCAACCTACTACCCAAATACGCCGGATATCCCTCTTCGCCGGGCATCTCTTGCAATCGTCCGGACATTTCCCGCAATGCTTCGGCCCACCGCGAAGTTGAGTCTGCCATGAGCGCCACAGAATAGCCCATGTCTCGAAAATATTCGGCAATGGTGATGCCCGTGTATATCGAAGCTTCGCGCGCCGCGACCGGCATATCCGAAGTGTTCGCAATCAAAACCGTACGCTTCATCAAAGACTGCCCCGTTTTTGGGTCAATCAACTCCGGGAACTCATTCAAAACGTCCGTCATTTCGTTGCCGCGCTCTCCGCAACCAATGTAAACAACAATATCCGTATCCGCCCATTTGGCCAGCTGATGCTGCACCACGGTCTTTCCGCTTCCAAAAGGCCCCGGCACAGCGGCTACTCCGCCCTTAGCGATAGGGAAAAGCGTATCTATGACCCGCTGTCCCGTGATTAGCGGCATGTTGGGCAACATCTTTTTTTTGTACGGCCTGCCCACTCTAACGGGCCACTTCTGCATCAGGGTCAGCTCTCTTGCACCTTTTTCGGTTTTTATCGTAGCGACGGCCTCATCCACTGCATAACTGCCCGCTTCTATCGACTCAACGACGCCAAACACGCCATTTGGCACCATTATTCTGTGCTTGACCAACTCTGTCTCCGCGACAGTTCCGATGATGTCGCCAGGTTCGACTTCGTCTCCGACCTTAACTCGGGGGACAAACTCCCATTTTTTGTCTCGCTTTAACGCCGGCGCCTCGACTCCTCGCTTCAGGTTGTTCCCCGAGGCTTTCATAATGTCATCTAGCGGCCGCTGAATTCCGTCAAAAATGCTGCCGATAAGCCCCGGACCAAGCTCAACGCTCAGCGGTTCTTTTGTCGACTCGACCGGCGCGCCCGGCCCAAGCCCCGAAGTCTCCTCATAAACCTGAATCGAAGCTTTGTCGCCGTGCATCTCGATAATTTCGCCGATCAAATGCTCGTCGCTAACCTTAACCACGTCAAACATATTCGCGTCCTTCATGTTTTCCGCGATAACAAGCGGCCCCGCGACCTTTTTTATAATGCCCTTGCCCATCATTTCACCTGCTAACTTATTTATGAAAATAAAATGTCCGTCCCCACGGCCTTTATGACGGATTCCTTCAAAGCCTTCATGCCAAGTCTAGCTTCTCCCGCCACGCCAGGGATCGGTATGATCGAAACCTGCATTTCCGCCGTGAGTTCTAGCAATTCGTCATAAATCTCGGCAATAATGGATTCCGTCAAAAATATCACCGCCAAATCCTCGTTTATCAGCCGCTTTACAATGGCTCGGGCTTCCTTCGAGTCCTTTACCGGAAAAACCTCCAGCCCAAGAGCCGCAAACCCATAAATGCTGTCTCTTTCGCCAACCACCGCTATTCTACGCATACATCATCCGTACCCTCTCTTTTATCAAGCCATTTTCAACGCAATTTCGCTTGCCCGAAAGAATAATCCTAGCGACCTTTATCTCGTTCTGGCGGGCTAAAACGTAAGCAATAATCGGACCAATCGAAAAACAATCGTACTTTTCGGCCCCAATAAGCTCAATAATCCTGTTGTCGCGCCAAATGTCAAACTTTTGCAAAGACTCCGCAACAAAAGGCACCACATCCGCATAAGACGTGATCTCCAAATACTCAAACAAGTCCGTCTGGTTCATCATTGCTACTTCCGCCAATTTCTTAACATCCAGAGAGTCGCATGCAACCAACTCAGAACTCAAAAATTCGCGCCCTTTATGCATTGCTTGGCCACGAAGCGCGACCTTTATATTTACACTAGCCACAAAAAACTCCGCGTATACTTTTATCAGCCCAACTTTAGAGCCATCACCTTCAGCCTTAATCGCATTTAGCAAGGCTTTATCGATAATATTATCGCACAGCTGGCCGTCTCCAGTGTGGAGCAGCTTCTCAAACGCTTCACGGGCAGGCTCGACCATTCCTTGCGGCAAATTCGCAAAATCGCCCTCTTCTATGCATTTGGTCAAACGTGAAATGTCCACCGTTCCGCCCGGCATGAAGAGGTCATCTTCCAAAGACTCCGTTATATAGCCCTTTATGGCGGCCTTCAAGTTGTGATAATCTATCGGCAGCAAAATCACCCGAAATGGCGCTCTATCGATCACTAACTCTGACACCAGCTGCCAAAGCCTCTGTTCTTCTGCTTTCAGCATCAGCTGATAGTCGCAATCAGGGCCCTTGGCGTCTAGAGCTTCGTCGCCCCAGCCCTTGTCCCTTAACGCATTCACGCACTCTTCGTAAGACTCACAAGCTATCAGCCGGCTAACGTCCTGCTCCGAGAGCAAAGAGAGCTCCCGTGCCCGTATCCGCGCGACAGCATAGGTGTACTGCCACTTCATCGCCTCGCTCCCTTCCCGTTTTAATCCGCTTTTTTAGGATTACGCAAACAATATTTCATTCACTTCGTCGGACAACAGCTCAAAATTGCAATCAAACAGCGCGTCAAAAGTGCAATTCTCCTCGATATCGCCATAAGACAAAATGAATCCGCCGGCAATGTCACGCGTTTTGGCAGAGATTTTAAGCTCTCCTCCAGCTTCCTGCGCCACTTCTGCTAATCTGCCTTCAAAGCCCGCCGGGACCCTTTTCAAATCCTCTTCGCAGAAAATTATCTCGCCGATTTGGGCGCCAGCATACTTTCTGCACAACTTTAAAATTACCTCAAAGTACTCTTCAACCGGCATCCGGCGCAGATTTTCCTTAGCCTCATTTAAAACCGAGCCGATTATCTCGCGCTTTGCGTCTAAAATTTGCTCGCGTTCCTTTAATTTACCTTTAGATTCGGCCTTTTGCAAGATGAACTCCGCCTTGTCTTCGGCGTTCTTTATGATCAATTCTGCACGCTTTTCTGCCTCTTTTTTTGCGTTGACCAAAACTTCGCTCGCCTTGAGCTTCCCCGCTGCGAGTATCATTTCGGCGTCCTTATTCGCTTCGTCATCGATGCAGCTTAATATTTTATCTAACCCAGTCATAGGCAAAAACTCCCAACTTAGAATAAATCCCGGCTACACGTTGATTTTCGGAATGTTCAAAATGGAAAGCACCGAAACCAAGAGCGCCAATATAGCATAAGTCTCCACCATGGCAGGAAAAATCATGGCTTTGCCCATCTGCTCCGGACGCTTAGCCACGGTGCTGATGCCCGAAACCGCAGCTCTAGCCTGGCGAATGGCCGACCAAAGTCCCACAAAGGCAATAGGCAAGCACGAAACCAAGTACAAAAGCCCCTGCCCCAAAGATACCTCCGAAGAGCCGCCCAAAATTCCGATCTGAATAAGCGTTAAAACCGCCACCAAAAGGCCATAGATTCCCTGCGTGCCCGGCAACAACTGCAACAATAAAACTTTTCCAAATTTGCCAGGATCCTCTGTTACAACGCCAGCCGCAGCCTCTCCAGCCATCCCCACGCCAATTGCAGAGCCTATCCCCGCCATCAAAGAGGCCAACGCAGCCCCCAACAAAGCCAAAACCACTCCCAAATTACTCATTGCAAACATCCTCCGTAACGTTATAATATTTTGTATTTACGAAGAACGGCGAAAATTTCCTTCCTCCGCCCTCATAAAACTTGCCAAAAAACTCAACAAATTGCAGTCTGTTGGTGTGAACGTACGCGCCCAACAGGTTTATCGCGATGTTCATGGTGTGCCCCACCAAAAACACCAGCACAAACAAGATCACTCCAGCCGGGCCGTTGCCGGCCATTGTGCCCATTTTGTTGAACACCTGGGCGATGACTCCCGTGGCCAAACCCAGCGCCAAAAGCCGCGAATAGGAGAGTATGTCGCTGAGATATCCCGTCACGCCATAAAGCCCATATAGTCCCTTCAAAAACCGCTTGAACGGGTTTCGCGACTCTCTACCCGCCGTCAGCAATATCAACAAAGCGCCAACCAAAGCCGCAATCGCCCCCGCTTTGCCAACACCCGGCGGCAAAATAAACTTTAGCACAAGCATCTCAGCTATCATCGGCACCGACAGCATATAAACGATTATCCCGCCCACCAGCAAGTACCACGAGCACACGTCGTATATGGCGTCTTTAAACTTTTTCGCTCGGACTAACTCATATAACTGCATGAAAAGCCCAGTAAATAGGTGGATTATCCCGATAGCAAACGAGAAAGCCAGCATTCGCATTGGCTCGTTGAGCGGCACAAACCACAAAGCCGGCACCTTGATTGGCGTGTCAAAAAATGCCTCGGATACAACTTCGATTGCGTCGCCAAAATAGCTACCAAACAAGACGCCCCAAAAAGTCGTAGAGACCCCGCAAAACAAGAACATCTTTAGCGCCTTTTTTAGTCCCGTCTTGATGTTTTTGTACCTAGCCAAGACAAATCCGCAAACCGCCACAATTATGAGCCCGTAAGCCGCATCAGACAGCATCATTCCAAACAAAACATAATAAAAAATCGCCATAACCGAAGTCGGGTCAACCTCTCCCCTCCCCGGTAGGCTGTAGCTTTCGAGCACCCCTTCCACCGGCGAAGCAAAGCTATTATTCTGCAGCACAACCGGGGGCTCTTCCTCGGCAACCGGCACAGAAAAGTCAATAGCAATGCTGTTGAACTTAGAAGTCAAGGCCCCCTCCAGTTTTGCCGCATACTTTTCGGGGATAAACCCGCTCAGCATAAATACATTCTTCGTGTGCAAAAGTTTCGCAATCATCTCGTACTTCTGCGAGCGCATCTCGTGGTAATCGACCATAAACTTAATGGCGTTGCGCTGGCCTTTATAACTTCTTATTTCTTTTTTAGAAATTAAAATCTGCTCTTTCAAGCTGTCTATTTTGCCCAAAAGCTTGCCTATTTTCAGGGCCGGCACCTTTTTTGTAGAGACCGTCGGGTAAGCAAATCCCAGCTTTCTTAGCGCCTCTAAGACAACTTTTTCTGCTGCGACATGGCACAAAACAAAAATGCAGCTCTGTTCGGCGCTTGAGTGCAGCACCTCCAAGGTGTATCTAGCCTCGCTTGGCAGTAATTCCGCCATTGCCTCTTTTAGATCCGGCTCCGAAACGTCCTTTGGCAGCGTACCTATGAACGCCCCAGTTCTCTTAGTTCCGGCAAATTTCATTGGCACGTCTAAAAGCTTCCAGTCCGACAACGCCTCAATCCGCGTATTTATCCTCACGATTTCTGCCGTTTTGTCGTCAATCACCTTCGAAAGCCGCAAAATTTCGTTCGCAACTCGCATGATTTCTTCCGCTTCATTGGCAAAAATATAATAGTTCCGCCTAGAGATCTCATCCTTGCCGCATATATTGCTCAAAAACGGCTTCTCTTCGGGCTCATACTTCTCTAAAACTTCCAAAGCATTTTGCGCAATGACCTTACTCTTATCAAAAATCGAGCGCATGCTAAAAGTATCAATTTTACGAAGGCCGCTCTGCTGAGCTTCACACAAGTCTGAAATCTCCACCATGCCCAACCGCTGCAACGTCTCTAAAACAGCTTTTCTGTCTTTTTTAAGCGCACATATATTCACTTTTTTCATCGCAAGAACCGCCATAGCTGCGCAACCACCTTTTCGGCACTTATAATTGTTCTAATTTCTAATTGCTCAATTTACAATAGCGTTAACGACTGCTTCTATCGCTTGTTCCTTTAAACTTTCCGCCTTTTCCTTCAAGGCCTCGATATCATTTTCGCACTTTTTCATCTTATTTTTAAAAATCTCTTCCGCGTTATTTTTAGCAAAATTAATCCTCAGCTCTGCCTTTGCGCCGGCTTCTTTAACTGCGGCGTCAATTTTGCTCCGTGCTTCTTTTTTGGCCTGGTTTATCATAAATTCTGCTTCTTTTTTAGCTTCTTCATGCTTCTTGGCAGCTAAATCTTCCATATCCTTGACTGCATTTATCATATCCGAAACCACCGCGCACCATCACCTTTTTTACAAACTAATTTATTATACATTAGTTTCCAAAACTTTTCAAGAAATTTTAGCGCCGCTTCTCAAATTTTGCCGCACTTGTGTTATAATAAAAGTGTACTGCATAGTTATGATTTTAAGAAGACAAAAATTAAAGGCAGGTTTGTTTTTATGAATATAAACGACTCTTTTCTTAACCCGCATGTGTATATATCCTTTTTTATAAATAACTTTTTGCCGGGGGCTTTGATATTTTTCGTCGGATGGTTTGTTGCAAATAAGCTCATCGCTATAATAAAAGAAGCTATGGTTAAATCTCGGATGGACGAAAGCATCATTTCCTTTTCAAATTCTGTGCTAAAAGTCATTTTTAGAGGCATAGTTATTTTAATGGTGGTCACTTGTTTTGGGGTTAATATCTCGTCCATCATCGCAACTTTG
>CAOUJG010000013.1:33150-33436 GCA_948537335.1 uncultured Eubacteriales bacterium | reverse complement strand
GCTGGATACTACGTCAACCGCCGATGAGATGATTACTATGATCGCTATACAACCGCTTCGGATCATATATAGTTTTATGCTGTTACGCATGCTTTCTGACTTGTTTTTCAAAAATATTATAGATGAAAAATGGTTAGAAATTTTCATCGACTCGCACGCCATTAGAAGCACTGCTACGGACGAAATGAATATACCTGGTAAAAAAACTAGCGTGTGAAAGATGATTCCTTTTAGCCCGTAAGCAGAATACAGGTAACTCTCGGTGAGGCCTATACAGATGCCTCTT
>CAOUJG010000013.1:0-33140 GCA_948537335.1 uncultured Eubacteriales bacterium | reverse complement strand
ATGAATCCCCACATCGACAGTCCTATAAAAAATGATATTATCACAAAAATGAACGTTGATGATATCGAGGTTACGAACACTTCTAGCAATGTTTTTGAAAATCGCTTTTTAAAGTCGCTCAAAAACAAGACGTTTATTAATCGCATTACGCCGCCATCTGCGTACTTTAACAATATTGCTCCCAAAAAGATTCCGATCAGCAAAAACATCGATAAAAAAATTATCAGTTTATTATTAGTTAAAAACGTCCGGATGTTTATTTTTTTAATCTTGCGCAGGCCCTTTTTTAAACTTATTATGTTCATAAACTTTCTCCAAAATTTTAGATTCTGTAAAAATATTATGAATAAAAAAAGGATAATATGACCCTGCCTAAACAACAAAAAAGTTGCCCGATGATGTGCGGTTAAACACATCTCGAGCAGTCTTCTTTTTGTTTTCAATTAATCGTTATTCTTCATCTTCGCTGCTAAATATAGAATATTTATGTTGTGGAAAATTTCCGTCCCTGTTTTTCCCTGGTGGAATCGAACTAAGGTCTATTTCTGTCACTGGAGGTGGTTCTGACCAGCTATCAACATTTTTATTGGCACTAGAAGTACTATCTTTACCATTATTGTTATTATCATCGCCGTTAATCTCAGACTTGTCAGTTTCGTCAGATTTAGGGCAGCTGCTATCAGCGTTGCTAGCGTCATCATTTTTGTTAATATTAGCGGGAGCAGAGATTATTGCATTTCCATTTTCATCACAAACAAGCGGAGGTATAGCTTTTTCCCATAGATTTTTATCACTATTAATAATGGCATTTTCTTCTCTAGTTAATGGAACCGAGCCGATTTTGCGACCAATTCCTTTAAACCTATCACTCTGTTGTTGCTGATTATTCTGATTCTGTTGGTCTTGTGGCCGTTGACCTCCTTGCTGTTGCGCACCTTGCTGGGTCTGAGCATTTTGTTGCGCTTGTTGTGTTTGAGGGGCTCGTAGTGGCGGTGAATTATGAGGATTATTATACTCATCATCGGTTGCGACCCAATTTGGATCTGTTTCAATGAAAAATTTGCCTTTAATTCTATCTGCTACCCATGCCACATTATCATAAATGCCCTTCCAAGCCCAGTCAACAAGACTGGAAGCGTACCCAGCAACACCGTGTGGTACAAAAAGGCTAACAATACGTGCGGGCCAAGATGGGCCACTGCCTAAGGCGATTTCTGCTTCTCTTTCTGTATCTTCGTCGGCTGTGCTGCCGTCTGGCAAACTAAGAACAAGTTTTGTCGAAAAGCTGTTTTTTAATCTATAAACTAGCTGCGATGTTGATGAATATGAACGCTCTAACAATTTCCTCAATTTAGCAGCCTCTACAGAATTGTTTACCATAATGGCAGCATATTGAACTGGATTATCTCTAGAAAGAGTTACTAAAATTTTACTAGAATAATTTGAAACATTAATACCTTCTTGGTCGTCAGAGTGGTTTTTGCAAAACTGACTTTTTTTCATCGCATTTTGTTTATTAATTGCCTTGGATTCTTTATCAGAAAGATAATTTTCAAAATTTCTCGGATATTTATATTCATCCAATTTAAGGAATTTTGCATTTCCCATTAAACCAAATGGATCCCCCGGATCAACATCTGGATTATTTAAAATATTATACCCTTTTATCAAAACTCTGTTGGATATAGCCTCTGCCAAGGTATGTCCATTAACATTTTGAATTTCTTTATAACGTTTATCACTTTCTTTTTGATTTTCCTTTTTTTCTCCAGCTCTTACCTTATCTGCCTGTAACGTTTTTGCTTCTTGTTCAGAAATAGGATCTAAGCTATATTCAAAAGGTATACTATTAACACTCATTTTAAAATCATTTGCACTGCAGCCGCTATCAGATATTAAAAATCTAGTAATAAGGCCCCAAAAAATTCCTCCACCACTAAGCGCAACTAACTTTGGGTCCCATTTTACTATATCCACATTATATTTCCAGGAACCAAGAGCTGCACCAGCAGCCGCACCTGCACCTGCTGATCCTAAGGTTATAAATGCATGGCTAATTGGCCATATCGCGTTTTTAAATTTGTTCCATGCAATCCGCGAAACGGATGGAGGCGGGGATACCTTAATATTAACCTTAACATTTGGCATAAATTTTTGAGGATTTTTAAGCTCAAATTTAATAAGCCCTATACAAAACGATGACATAGAATCATCAAAATAAGGCATATCTTGTTTTATTGGTTTTATATAACTTACCATTACAATATCATCACTATCTGGCGACATTGTAGGTTTTATATTAACAAACGATGCAGAACTTTTTATATCAAAACAATTTACCAAAATAAAAAAGGACAAGCTTAACGCAACAAATCTCCTCATAAAAACACATCATTCCTTTAATTTTCTATGGTTTAATTATACTACATTTACCGCTAATAATCAATTTTATCTGAAAATTTCTCCCATTTATATAACTAAAAACAACAAAAACAAAAAAATATATTAATTTAGCGAACAAACCAATATATTATTCATAATATATTTAAATAATTAAATTTTTTATTAATATTAAACAACGAGTGCCTTGTATCTGGGTTCGTTACAACATTTTTTCTAAAAATAAAAAAAGACAACCCCAATTATGCAAATTTATCCTTTCTTATCGAATTTGTAAACGCACCGCTATGCTTTAATTCTTCAGTGACTTAATGCGCACATTACGGTTAAACAGCAAAAATAGCAAGTACAATGCCATTCCGCCGGCTAGCACATATATTAAACCCGTTGAGGCTTTTGATATACCGCTGCCTATGTTTGCCGAGACCAACATCGGTGCGACCGCTTCGCCTATTTTTGACGCTAGCAAAAACAAAAACGTCGCGGTTACTTTGTCGATGTCCGGTTTTATTCTATATATTTCTTCCAAAATCACGTTCAGGCCGAATCCGTCGGCGATTCCCAACAAAATTACTGATACTATAACGGTTACAAGCGTGTTGTACACGGAGAACAGCCCGATTGACAGGATTATAAACGCCACGTATAAAAATGTGGATCTCTGCACGCCGAGCCATTTGATCATCAGTTTGCTGCTCACGCTCGAAGTATAGGCGCTTAACATAAAGTTTATCATCATGAGCCCAGATATAATCGACTGCGAGAGGGTTATCTCGTTGCCGTAAAGTGGCACGCAATACGATATAAAGACGCTTGCCATGTACACTGGCACGATTATTAGGAGCATGTACATGATGACTTTGGGCGCCCTGAATATGTTTATCAGGTTGTAGAACGAAAATTTGTCGCCGGTTTTGTTGCTCTGCTTTAGGTTGGTAATTCCAATGAGCAGCACGCTGGCGGCTATTAGCACGGCCTCTAGGATGAACACGAATGAGTATGACGATCTTTCGGAGATTAAACCGCCTATCACGACTCCGCAGCTGTAGCCAGCTATTCGGCCCGCGGCCACTGTTGCCAAAAGCCTTACCCTTAGCGCTACGTCCTTTTCGAATATCGCACACAATTTTGTGGACGAAATCAGCGCTGCCATGCCAAGACCCAGGACTCCCCTTGCCAGCGAGAATTTAAATAAATCGTCGCAAAATCCGCAAGCTACCGATCCTGCTGCGGCTAGAGCTGTTCCAGCGATTATCATTTTTTGCATCCCGATTTTGTTCACGACAAACAGGCAAATCAACAGTCCAAATATCGTTGCAACGGCGCCTGTTGTGGTTGGTAAGCTCACCAAAAAGTTCGATGCTGCCGAGAGTTTGCTAAACAGCTGGTACGACACAATGGACACAAAGCTTGAGTCTAGCCCCAGAGCCAAAAACAGCACAAAAAAGAAAATTCGTAGTCCGCTTGGGTTGAGGTCTTTTGTGGCCTTGATTTTTTCTTGCTCACGCTCATTTTGCGGCCGGTTTATGAACAAACTTATTTCGATTGATATCAGGATCGTCACCAAAATTAAGATCAGCGCTTCGATCAGTAGGTTGATTATGTTTTTGTTGACGAGCTCTTGGTTCACCTTGTACTCGACGTTTATATAGTAGTTTTGGTCTAGAACCTGGATTTTATTTGAGATAAAACTATTCTGGGTCGTGCTCCTTCCCTGCTGCAAGTCACTCACAAAGATTTTGACAATCTCATCTATACCGCCATAGATGTTTTGCAGGTACTCCTCCACCCCGGTTATCTCTTCAAACGGGATGCCTTGCTTTACCACGGACTCGATATCTCTGTCGATGACGTTGGACACAATGTAGGCCATTTTGTTTAAGGAGTCCTGGTACTCGTTGGTATAGTTGGAGAGCACATAGCCGCCTAGCGCAATCTGCGAGAGCACCAGTGACGTCATTAAAAGCGTTTTGAAGGCTTTGGTAGAGATCCCGCCCGTTATGCTGTTTTTTGACATGGCATAATATATAGCAAAAGATATCAGCATGACCGCCAGCAGCACGACCGCGCTAACCAGCAAGATCGATTTAACGTAGTCGAGCGTCAGTTTATTCACGTAGTTTTGCGACAGCCGTAAAACGATTCTGTGCTCGCTATCAATAGGCGCTGAGCAAAAAATCCCCGACCGGTTACTAACATACTCTACCGATGCGATGTTCTCGGGAATTTCAGCATCAGTTGCACCGGCTTGCGAGATTATCTCATTTTTAGAATTTATCACGCTCACATTCAGGATATCCTCGGATATATCGAGCGTCTCGTTCAAAAGGTCCTCCAAACCATAGAATTTCTCTATCGTCTTGCCAAAGCTCATAGAATAATTTATCCGCTGTATAGCGCCGCTCGTGCTCGTCAGATTCGCATTCGTGTAGACTTCGGTTATCATGTTGCTGTATGACATGACGTTCAAAAGTGAAGACAAAAATACCAGCGGAATCGAGACCAAGATAAATATCACCAAGAACCGGGAATACGACAGCTTTTTCTTCATACTAACATTGTCTCCTGTTAACTTTTTTGGCGCGCGAACTTAGCTCACGTA
Source organism: uncultured Eubacteriales bacterium (assembly GCA_948537335.1). GTDB lineage: Bacteria > Bacillota > Clostridia > Oscillospirales > Acutalibacteraceae > CAG-557. The sequence continues at coordinate 28,138 of CAOUJG010000013.1, read as the reverse complement.
TATTGAATCTATGATCAGCAGCGTTGATAGCGGAATTTTCAAATTTATAAGTTTCGCAACCTCGTAATTTAGCGCGATTTTGGGGGTATCGTCATTAACCTGCTCCAGCTGATCAAACGGCGTCCCCTCTAAGTAAGATTTTATCTGGCTCGCCGCAAAATAGCCCTGCTCCATGCCATCGTTTATCACAAAGCCGATCAGGGCGCCATATTCCACTTGCTGCTCGCTCGTCTGCGCTATTGTGAATATGTTATGCGCATAGATATCCGATTTTAGCAGGTCCTTCAGCCTCTCGTTCTCAATCGTCGCCGTTGTTATATACAAGCTGTCGATCCCCTCGTTAGAAAGCTCCCGGTAGGCTTGCTTCAGGTCCTTATAGTATCTCTCGTAATCGGCGTCATTTTGGGCCTCTACCACATGCTTCTCTATAACTTCAAATCCCAGGCTGCTCGAGAGCTTTCGAAGCTTGTCTATTGCCGAATAAGAGAAGGCCTCGGGTGTGTCCTGATACACCACGCCTATTTTCTTGAAATTAAAAATCTGATGGCTCGCGATTATCTGGCGTTCGTAGCGAGTCCTGTCAACGTGCGCAAAGGAATTATCACTATAGCGCTCAGTTCCATTCTTCACAATCCCCGCAGAAATCGGATCCGCACAGGCCAGCACCATAAATTTATTTTTCTTCTCGTGCTCCAAAAAATACTTACCCGCCACCGTGCCCATCACAATCACAAGGTCAACGTCGTCCCTGTTCACCATGGCGGCGTACTCGCCCTCAGGCATGTTTTTCATGTTAAAGTACATGTCCCGCACAAGCTCAATTTTGTCCGAACGATAATTGCTGCAGATATCACGCCAAATCTTAGAAGTGTCGGCCTCCTTTAAGTCCACTTTATAGCTGCTCTCAACCAATCCCAGCTTTTGAAAGCCCGCAAATATCCCCGAAAGCTGCCGCGAAAAATTGTCAAAAGGCTCGCTCTCTACATAGCCTATCCGCAATTTAGCCGGTGTGCTTTCGGAACGAATCGTGAAATTGTCCGCACCCAAAGGAACCGCAAGCGCCACCATCAAAATTAAGCAAAAAAATTTCTTCATCCTGCAACTCCTCTCGGTGCAGTCAGCTTTATAAAACACACAAAAATTCATTAAAAATCCACTTTATTGTATTCAATATATATTATTATTAAAGCTTTTGCGCGTTGCTGTGAATTATTTTCACTCCTGATTTTTGCAAAAAATGTCCCCAGCGCAAAGCTAAGGACTCTTAAAATTACTAAAATTTTAATTTTGTCGCGATTACTTTACCGGTGTAGCCAGAAAAACTTGATCATAAGCGGTACTCAAAACCTTTTTGCAAGTTTGAGCTTTTTCTTCATCGTCAAAAATGCCATAAATCGCCGACCCAGTCCCCGTCATGCACGAATTTAGCGCCCCGTTCTTGTTTAGCATCCCCTTTATTTCTGAAACTTCCTCAAGATTCAGCACACTTTCAAATCGGTTATAAAGATTTTTAGCTATGCCATGCAAGTCCTCAGCCTTTATTGCAGATATCAAGCGGGATGCCGTCTGAAATCTCGGCATTGATACGCATCTATCTGAGGCTTCGTACGCGCCCTTTGTAGAGACAAAAAAACTCGGCTTAACAATGATCATCCAGCATTTCGGCATCGCAGGAAGCGGCTTCAAAGTAGTGCCCGTGCCCGCAGCCAACATCGTTCCGCCATAAATGCAAAAAGGAACATCAGCCCCAATTTGCTCGCCAATTTTAGCAAGCTCATTCTTAGGTAGGCCCGTACTAAATAAGCGGTCAAGGCCAACTAAAACAGCGGAAGCATCTGCACTACCGCCAGCCAAGCCCGCTCCTTGCGGAATCTTCTTTTTGACGCTTATATTTACTCCCGAATTCTCAATCTTTGTATGTGCAAAAAATTTTTCCGCTGCAATATATGCGGTGTTATTTTGCGGTCGGTCGGCAATTTTGCATGTACACGTTAGGCTAATATCGCAATCATCCGTCTTTCTTATAGTAACCACGTCGAACAAGCTAACCGTTTGCATTATCATTTCGACTTCATGGTATCCATCCGAGCGCCTTTTTAAAATGTCCAAATACAAATTAATCTTCGCGGGCGCTTCAATTCTAACTTCGGTAATTTCAGTTGCTTCCATACTTAAAGGCACTCCATAACCATAGCAAAACTCACGTAGCATTGCATCAATTATACATTATTCGTTATAACGCGTCAATTAGGTCCTTAAGCAAGTCGGTCTGTCTCATTTTTAAGCTCATTATTTCTGATGGCAAATAAAAATATTGGTGTCAAAAGGCCACAGCTCAATACTGTAAATACAGTCATCACAACAGCTTTATCGCTGAATTTCTTATATACTTTGTATAACACGTAATATGCGAAAACCATGTGCATTACCTGAAGTGTGCTTAACATGTTTAATTCTGCCGAGTTTAAACTGCTGCCACTAAAAACCGCTAATATCGTAGAAGAGAACATGCTTCCAAATAGAAATGAAAAGATATTAAAACCTAAAAACAAATATGGCATTACTTTATCCTCAAAAGCCAATTTGCCCAATATATATGTCCCCACAACAGGGACAAACACCAACCCACTGTTTTTTATTCCCATTTTTTCTGCCATCTTCATTACAGCAACGCCTTTTAAAATATAAAGTATAAAAGCCATCAATAAAAATACTCCCAAAACGGCAAAGAGCATTGGTAAAACCTTATTAATAAGCTCCGCGTCAGGTGAATTCCAGTTTGTATACATATAAACACACATCCTTTTTATATTTGTAATTATTATACTATACGAACTCTTTAAAATCAATATTTATATGATAGATTCACAATACTTGAAGAAGTCTTAAAAAGAGAAGGATTTACGATAAACAAATATATAATAAACTTTTTCTAACTAATTTTTTCTGCTTCATTTTTAAATTCGTTATTTCTAATGGCGAATAAAAATATCGGTTCTAAAAGGCCAAAGGTTAGCACAGTAAACACAGTCATCATAACGGCTTTGTCGCTAAGTTTTTTATATATTTGATAAGCCCCGTCATATTTCAATATAGTATACAATGACCTAAATATATTTGCGTTAAATCCAAGATAAACCAGACTTGCCGGTAGATCATACGCATTAAAAAAATGTGATAAAAAGAAACACTGCGAAACTATTGAAATCAAACTCGAAATGATATTTAGTCCCAAAAATGAAAATGGCATAACATTGCCTTTAAAGGCTACCTTACCGAATATATAAGAGTCTGCAATCGGGACAAGCAATAACCACCTGTGTTTTATTCCCATTCTTTTGGCTATTTTCATGACTGGCAAATTTTTTAAAACAAAAAAGATAGCCTTTAAAACTAAAATTATTATCCAGAGGCTAAAAATCACCAGTGCTAGTTTTTGCTTATATTCATAAGTACAGTATTGCTCTGCCACGCAAAATCACATCCTTTTATATTTACTGATATTATAACACAATAACTAAAATTCGTCAATATTTTTATCACAATACTACAATGTGTAAAATTTGGCGCTTTAACAAATTCTGGTTTTCTGCATACATTGGGGCAGAGAACTTTTTTATTGGTTTCAACTCCATTCACAGAAATTTAAAAAGAGAGGGCTTTGCGATGAACAGACAAATTCTCTCGCTAGATGAGCTGAAGGTTGGCGAGCGGGCAAACATTGTATCTTTGCTTTACTGCGGAGGTGAGCGGCGTCGGATGTTGGACTTTGGCATGATAGCTGGAACTTCTATTGAGGCTGTGCAAAAAAGTCCGGCCGGCGATCCTGTTGCCTATTTCGTCCGCGGTACGCTGATTGCCATCCGCTCCGAAGACGCCCAAAAATGCTTGGTTATGCGATAGAATCGCTTCTTAAGCCATACTGCATATTGTAAATTTTGCGCTAATGCTTTAACGAAGAGGAGATTTTCTATGAGTCTTATCAATAAACCTGCGTCGGTGCGCGATTTTTCTCAGGATTTTAACGTGACAGGCAGAACCTCTGCGGACGATATAGTCGTGGCCGTGGCCGGGAACCCAAACGTCGGCAAAAGCACGCTGTTTAACGCTTTGACGGGTCTGAACCAGCACACCGGCAACTGGCCGGGAAAAACCGTCTCAAATGCTCGTGGTAGCTGCAAATACAGAGACAAAAATTTTATCCTGGTAGACCTGCCGGGGACTTACTCTCTCATCGCGAACTCTGCCGAAGAAGAAATCGCACGAGACTTCATTTGCTTTGGGCAACCAGATCTCGTCGTTGCCGTGGTCGACGCCACCTGCCTCGAGCGGAACTTGAATTTGGTTTTGCAGATTTTAGAGATAACCGCGAACGTAGTCGTGTGCGTGAACCTCATGGACGAGGCCAAGAAAAAGAAAATCGCAGTGGACATCGATGAACTCTCGTTGCAGCTAGGCGTGCCCGTTATCGGGACCAGTGCGCGCAGCCAGCGCGGGCTTGAAGACTTAAAGAATGAGATTTACAGTCTATATGCGAAAAAAACGAAGACCTATAACGTAAAAGTCCCGTACAGCAATAAAGTTGAGCGGGCTATATCTCAGCTTGAGCCTGCAGTCGCCGATTTGATTGAAGGCATCGCCCTGAGTCCCCGTTGGCTCAGCATAAAGCTTTTGGACATGGACGAAAACCTACATAGGACGCTAAACAAATGCCTTTCGCTTGACATAACAGAAAATAAAAAAGTGGCCGCGGCTCTGGCAAATGTAAACCGGGAGCTCTTTCTAAGCGGCTTCAACGCCGATCTGCTGCACGACGAACTGGTAACCAGCCTCATAAAAAAGGCCCACGAAATCTACGAAAAGTGCGTGAATCTTAATAATCATCAGTACACCCAAAAAGACCGCCAAATCGACAAGCTGCTAACCTCCAAAATTACCGGCATCCCCATCATGATTCTGATGCTGTTCGTTATTTTTTGGCTCACCATTACTGGCGCAAATTACCCTTCCGAGCTGATTGCGTCGGGATTATTCTTTGTTCAAGATAAGCTCGTGCAGCTTTTCGAATTCGCAAAAGCCCCGCAGTGGCTGACCGACATGCTGATCTTGGGCGTATACAGGACGCTCGCGTGGGTTGTTTCGGTGATGTTGCCGCCGATGGCCATATTTTTTCCGCTGTTTACCCTGCTGGAGGACTCCGGATACCTGCCACGAATCGCATTTAACCTAGATAAATTCTTCAAAAAGGCCGGCGCGCACGGCAAGCAAGCCTTAACCATGTGCATGGGATTTGGTTGCAACGCGTGTGGAGTCATCGGCTGTCGAATTATTGACTCGCCGCGAGAACGATTGATCGCCATTTTGACTAACAATTTCGTCCCGTGCAACGGGCGGTTCCCCACGTTAATCTCGATTATTACCATGTTTTTTGCCGGCGCCATCACACTGCCCTTCCGGCCACTCGTGTCGACGTTAATCCTCACCTGCACCATCGTGTTTGGCGTGGCTGTCACATTTTTCACTTCAAAACTACTATCAAAAACCATTTTAAAGGGCATGCCGTCCTCTTTTGTTCTAGAACTCCCGCCGTATAGGCGTCCGCAAGTTAGCAAAGTGATTGTGCGATCCATCTTCGACCGGACGCTGTTCGTCTTGGGCAGAGCCGTAATGGTCGCAGCGCCCGCCGGACTCCTAATTTGCTTGATGTCAAATGTCTATATCGGCGACTCTAGTGTACTCCTGCATTGCTCAAACTTCTTAGACCCCTTTGCAAAGCTAATCGGAATGGACGGCGTAATCCTGATGGCCTTTATACTTGGGTTCCCGGCAAACGAAATCGTCATGCCGATAATCATAATGAGCTACCTGTGCACCGGAACGTTAACCGACCTCGAAAGCCTGCACGAACTCTATTTGCTGCTCGTCAATAACGGCTGGACGTGGCTCACAGCCGTCTGCACCATGCTGTTCTCGCTGATGCACTTCCCGTGCGGCACGACCTGCCTGACAATAAAAAAAGAAACCGGCAGTCTCAAGTGGACCGCGGTGTCTTTCCTGCTCCCAACCATCGTTGGCGTATTAACTTGCTTCTTGGTCGCAACCTGCGCGCGAGCATTAAACCTAGCCTAAATAACAAGGCCGCCGTTCGGGCTTAAAACCTGCCCCGTAATAAACTTCGAGCAATCCGAAGCCAAAAACAAAATCGCCTCTGCAATATCCTCGCAAGTGCCGACCGTTCCAAGCGGCGTCTGTTGCTTAAGCCTGTCGATAATCTTAGGGTCAATGTGCCGATTCATCCTCGTGTCAATAACACCGGGCGCCACCGTGTTCACATTTATGGAACTTGGCCCCACCTCTTTAGCAAGCGCCTTCGTAAAGCCGATAACCGCCGCTTTGGAGGCCGAATAAGCAACCTCGCAAGACGAGCCAGTGATTCCCAGCATCGAAGAAACATTAACAATCTTGCCGTAATGGTTCCTGATCATGCTCTTCAGCGCGACCTGGCAGCAATTGAACATGCTCTTAATGTTAACGTCAAAGATTTTGTCCCACTCCGCTTCGCTAATATCCGTAAAAAGCTTCTGACATTCGATTCCAGCGTTGTTTACAAGAACATGCACCTCGCCAAACGCCTTCTCTATAGTCTGGAACATTTCTTCCACTTCATCCCTTTTGGCAACATTCGCGCCCACAGCCAAAGTATTAAGCCCCTGCCCGTTCAGCTCTGCCTCCAAAGCCTTTGCTGCATCTTTAGAGCTATTATAATTTATCGCCACGTTGTAGCCTTTTTTTGCAAACAGCGATGCCGTTTCGCGGCCGATGCCGTGCGACGCGCCTGTAACTAAAACCGTTTTTTTCATTCTTTTTTGAGCCCCTTTATTATTTCTCCGACATACATTTTATGGTAGTCACCATTATTATAATTTTTTTCGATCGACGTGTCAATAAAGCACTTCGGGTCAAGAAACTGGCTATGTATCTTTTTGCAAACAAAGACCAAATCGGCTTCCTCAAAGTAAGGCGCAGGTTCGTCGAACGCAGGAGTAAGATTTGTCGCCTCTGTTTTGTTGATGTCCCTGCCAGACTTAGACCCGCATAACGTCAAGGCGCCTCGATATTTCTCATCATAAAAAGAAAGCGAAAAATAGTCATTTCGCTCAGCAAACTCAAAAGTATACCGCTGCGGCCGAATAAAACACAGCGCGACCGGTTTGTTCCACAGCACGCCAAGTCCGCCCCAGCTGGCCGTCATCATATTATAATCCTGCGCGTCCCCGGCAGTAATTAGCATCCAAGCGTCGCCAATCAGCGAAAACGGCTCCAACGAAAGTCGCTTTAAATCTATCTCTTTAAACCTTGACACAGCGCCCCAAGCCCCCTAAAATACATATTTACTAGTCTAAATGCCTTTCAATTAAGCTTTCGCACTGGCTCGCCGGAATCATTCCGCTAACCCTCTCCACAGCGTCGCCATCCTTAAACAAAATCGACGTCGGCACGCTTTGTATCGAGTATTTCTCTGCTATTTCGGAGTTCTCGTCAATGTCCACCTTCAAGACAGTAACGCGGTCCTCATATTTCTGCGAGATCTCCTCAACAATCGGTGCAAACATCTTGCACGGTCCGCACCAAGACGCAAAAAAGTCCACAAACACCAGCTTGTTCTCACTCAAAATTTTCTCAAACTCGTTAAAGCTCATCACAGTACTCTGCATTTAAAAGCACGTCCTTTCAAAATATTATGTAAACAGTCAGAATCAGCTTTTTAACCTACTTTTTATCGATAAGCACCCGTTTTAACTCGTCTATCAAATTCTTCACATCGTCAAACTCCCGATAAACCGCAGCAAATCGCACATACGCAACCTTGTCCATGTCCTTGAGTGCGTCCATTACGCTTTCGCCAATCTCTCTAGACGTCACTTCCTTTTCCATCGAGTTCTGGAACTTCGCCTCTATCTGGTCCACGCTGCTCTCTATAACATCTATCGGCACAGGCCGCTTTTCGCAGGATTTTAATATCCCAGCCAGCACCTTGGCTCTATCGAAGCTCTCTCTAGACTTATCCTTTTTTATCACGATTATAGGCAAAGTTTCGATCATCTCATAAGTAGTAAACCGGGCCGCACATTCTAGGCATTCTCGGCGCCTGCGAATTTTTTCTCCCTCGTCTGCCGGCCGTGAGTCAACAACCTTACTTTCTTCACATCCGCAATATGGGCACTTCAATAAAAATCGCTCCCCTTGTTTTTTATAAAAACGTATTAAAAATCAGCATAGCGGTAACCCCAGGTACTCCCACCACGGCGGCAATGGCCAAAGAAAGCAAACTAAGCGGCAAAGTTACACCGGTAAATCCGCCAATAAAATTGACCAACGCCAAGGTAGCCACGCCCTTTAGCATAGAAAGAAACATCTTTTTTATAGGGTTTTTAGCTCGAACAATCAGCTGGATAGAAAACAATAGCAACAATATGATACCACAAATAGTTAAAGAGCGCCAGTCTAGCATTTTTGTGAGTCTCCTTTTTACGTTTTTACAAGTTTACAAGTCGGTTAGCTTATCCTCATCAGTAGCTCATTGTCGAGATGTCGTTTTCTTTCGCCTTTTTTAAAAGGTATCTATACCGAGCATTTAGCGATTCTCTTTGATAAATACTAGCGTCAATTAAGTCCTCATCGTCCTCCATCTCAAACCACATATCGGTACATTTTATCTGTGAGCAAATTTCTTTTAATTCCTTTAAAAATCTTCTTTTTTTCGCGTTTAATATTACAGCCTCCTGGTTATTCCTGCTTGCAAAAATATCCTTTATAGCATTCATATTTAAAACCTTCCTTTCAAATCAACCGTCTTGACTTCAAATTCTAGATTTACATTCATCATATGATATATATTGGACATTTATTCTATTGCTTATTCAAAAATAAACCATATTTATTGTAATATAATTACATTTTTATTAACTCAGATCTTTTTTAAGTCCTTATCCCTACCTTTATTGACATCGTAAATTTAATTATCCACACTGCGACAAACTGCGACAAAAATAAATCCCCCATCAAACCTGCAAAAAGCAGCGACAGGGGACCTCGCAAACCTCACGTAAAAACAATCCCCTTTATCTTACTCATTTGTCTTTTAAAAGAAAAAAGGGTGAAGCTTTTATTCTCACTAAAACTAAATTTAATGCTAAATTAAATCGGCCGGTACAAAGTTAAAATCACAGAAAAAACAGCACCGCATTGAGCGCTATAACCAGCAAAAAGAATCCTACTGCTATAAACTTTGTCCAGCGCTCCAAAAAGACCTCTAAAGACCGCGATTTGTTTCTGGTATAAAAGGTCTCTTTTACCTCGCCGGCTTCTCCTGCGTTGTGCTGATGCCCTTCTTGCAAAAGAACGACTAGCACGATTGCGACAGAAAACACTAACAAAACTATTCCAAGAGTCATTTGAACTGCATCCATAAGTATACCTCCAAAAAATTCATTAGAAATGTAAGACTATGATATCACAACAAACAAGCAGTTGCAATATAAAAATTATAAAAAAATTTCGGTTCCTGTGTAAAATGAATATAAAATCTTTTGCGATGCCGTTTTTCCTGTACATTTCTCTATTGCGTTGGCGTATAGTTCTAATTGTTTGCCGTAGTGTTCTTTAAAAAACTCAGCAGAGTCCGCTTTGTCCGTTTTGTAGTCCACCACCACCAGGGCACCATCCTCTTCAAAAACGCAGTCTATGGCCCCTTGCAGCACGACTTTTTCTTTCGCAAATTTTTCATCGATGTCCGGCACCACATCCGAAGCGCCGATGTTCACCGTGAACTGGTACTCCCGCACAACATTGGTCGAGGCCAAGATCCTGCGGCACAAGGTGCTGTTTAAAAACTCAGTCAGCTGCGCTCTGTTTAAAGATTCTCCTTGCTCTTTGGCGATAAATCCGCATTCTTGCAAATATTTTATCTCTTTTTCAAGATCCTCTCGGGCACGATTAAAGTCCGCAAACTGCATGAATGCGTGCAGCGCCGAGCCTTTCTGCGCCGGAGTTAAGCTGACCTCCGACAAAAACGCCGGCCTTTTTGCAAAGTCAAAGTTAACTGTTTGATCGTTGTTCTGCGAGACTAAGTCCGAAACCGTCACCTTTGGCGGGATTTTTGCCAGCTCCTCGTACTCATAGACGTAGTTTAGCCGGCGCTTTATTTTGCTCAGCAATTCCTCATCTATCACCGATTCTTTGGGCTTTAGGGTCGCTTTTTCTGGCTTTTTGATCTCCTCATCGCCCTCCGGGGTCACAATCTCGATCTTCCATTCTGCGCCATCTTTTATCACAAGCTCGCTGCTCATTCCCGCCAGCTCTCGAAGTTTTTGTCCGCTCGGGTGCCTTAACGCGCACAACAAGAGCCAGTCCGAAAAGCTATTCGCCGATCCTACCACGTATGGCGAGATTTGCGGTGCATTTAAAATCTGCAAACTCAGTTTAGACAGCGTCGCCTCAGGGTTCTTTATCGACATCAGCATGATAAATCTCTCTCTGGCCCTCGTCATCGCAACGTAGAGCACTCGGAGCTCCTCTGACATGCCTTTTTTGTCAAGGTCCAGCTTCACGGCGTCCCGCTGGAACGTGGTGTATTTCCGCAAATGCTGGCGGTCCAGCAGCTTGATGCCTACCCCAAGGTCCGGATTTAGCAGGATGTCCCCGGAATCCTTGTTGAACTTTCTCGAGCAATTTGCCAAAAAGCAGATCGGAAACTCGAGACCCTTCGACCGGTGTATACTCATCACCTTTACAACGTTTGCGTTGGCTGAAATGGCGCTTGCCGCAGGCATTTCAACTTTTTGGCGCTCTAACTTTTCTATAAATCGAACAAATCCTGCTAAGCCCTTGTAGCCCGACGCCTCGTAGCTTCTCGCGTATTCTAACAGCAGTCTCAAGTTGTTTAGCCGCAGCTGGCCGCCCTCCATGGCCTGCACCAACGCCGTATAGCCCGTCTTGTCGTATATATGCTGGATCAGCTTGTACGACGGCCAGGTCGACGCCAAATTCCTATATCTGTTAATTGCATCCAAAAACGTCTTGCATTGCAAATTGCCGCGCTCAGCGTGCCTTTTTAGCGCAAAATATAACGGTAAGTTTTTTCCCTCCATTCGAATTTCGCTCAAATCGTCCGCCGTAAAGGCAAATATCGGGCTCAAAAGTGCAGAGATTAGCGGTATATCTTGAACGGGGTTGTCTATGACCTTCAGCAACGAGAGCATAGTTGCAATCTCTGGTGCCTCAAAAAAGCTGCCGAAAGTGTCCGCCCAAGCCGGGATGCCACACAGCTTCAGCTCCTCGACAAATTCCGCGGCGTGCTTGTTCGCGCTCCTCAGCAAAACGCAAAAGTCCCCATATGTCACCGGCCGATACTCTTCCTTGTCCTTTACTTTGTACTCCTCACTGATCATTCGGGCTATCGTTCTTGCTATCTCCCGCGCCTCGCAGGCGTTCATGCCATCTTTTGGTGCTTCTGACATGTCAATTATTTTTATCTCTACGTCGGCATCTGCCTCACCGATCGGCATTCCCAGCGCAAATTTTTCTTCATACACCGCGCCCAATGCCAGTTTCTCCTCTTGGTTATACTCGATTTCGCCCACCGTTCTGGACATCAGCTGAGCAAAAATAAAATTAGTCGCCGACAGAATCCCTTCTCTGCTTCTAAAATTCTTATCCAAAATAATTCTCGCCGGATACTCTGCCTTGTGATCATCGAACGGACAGCACTCTTGCTTTTTTCGCAAAAAGATTTCCGGCATGGCCTGGCGGAACCCGTAGATGCTCTGCTTTATATCTCCCACCACAAAGAGATTTTCTTCGTCCCTTGAAACCGCCCGAAAGATCAAATCCTGCGCCTCGTTTGTGTCCTGATATTCATCCACCATCACAAAATCGAACTGCTCCGCGAGATTTCGCGCAATTTCGGTCCTTTCAAAGCCGCAATCCGTCTGCCGCACTAACAATCTTAGCGCCAAATGCTCCAAATCGCCGAAGTCTACGATGTTTTTCTCGCTTTTCAATTCATCAACTTGCCGGCTAAAAGCCTCTACCAAGCCAAAAAGCTCACTTATAATCGGCTCAATCTCCCGCAAATCCGCCAAACACTGCTCTTCATTTTGGTAAAAAAGTCGCATCAAGTCCTTTATAATGCCTTTTACTTTTTGCCGGTTATGCAAAATCTTCAGTTTTAATGCGTTGTCAGCGCCCCCGATTAATCGCTTTAGCGCACCAAATTCTGCCGCTTTCAGCGTCGCAGAGATGGTATCCCAGTCTTCGCTAATTACCGCGGCTTTTATGCCTTCAAGCAGCGATTTATCGCAGTGCAGCGTCTCTTCGTAGCTCGTCCAGATTTTCTCGTCCCATTGTGCTGCGGATAAAGAATCTTCCGCCAGTTCCAAGCCATACCCGATCGCCATTTTCACATAATCGATTAAAATTCGCGCAAATACGGTGTTGCTCACGCTTTGCGGCTCTCTGTAAGCACGCAGCTTGTCCTCAAACCACTTTTGCGGGAAGGGGTGCGAGCGGATAAAGTCGTACAGCGTCAAAACGCTGCCAGTTAGCCTTTGATCATCTCTCCCGGCGCTAAATGTCTCGACCAGCGTGAAAAACTGCCTCGATGCCTTTTTGTAAAACTCCTCCAACACCAGCTGCATTGCCTCATTCTTTAAAAGGGCCATCTCGTTTTCGTCGGCAATTCGGAAGTCCGGCGATATACCAAGCTCGTAAAAATTCTCCTTTATCAGCTCGTTGCAAAAGCCGTGGATCGTGCTTATGTGCGCGTGCGAGAGCATGATTTTTTGCCGCTGCAAATTTCTGTTGTCCGGCTCGAGGAGCAGCAGTTCCGATATTCTCGTGTTGATTCGTTCTTTCATTTCCGCAGCGGCGGCCTTTGTGAACGTCACGACCAAAAGTTTGTCCGCGTCGCATAGGTTGGCCTTGTCCGTCAAAATTTGTATCACTCGCTCAACCAAAACCGCCGTCTTGCCCGATCCGGCCGCCGCAGACACCAAAATCGCCCCACCCTTGGCGCTTATGGCCGCTTGCTGCTCCTTCGTCCACGCCCGCTCAGGCATTGCCCTCACCCCCGTTCTGCTCCAATTCTAGCTTTTTGAAAAATTCGTCACGGTCAATTTTCTCAATCCTACGCCCAGAGTCATCCTTAAAGTGCGCGCACGCCGCCTTGTACTCGCAAAATTCGCATGCATCATAGTCCCCCTTAGCCGGCTGTGCTGAGATATTCCCACTCTGAAGCTGCTCCGCCATCGATATAATAAGCCCATCGACGTGCCGCATGATTGCATCCATCTGGGCAACGTCAACCAACGAGTCGCACGCCTTCGCCTCGCCATTTTTCATCGCAACCGGAATATATCTCCCCTTGCCGTCGGGCTCCATCCCCAAAATCACCTGCTGATCATTTAATATGAGCCCATTCATTCGCAGTTTTTTCGATTTTTCGTTCTCTAGCTTCGCCAAATTCTCGTCGCGATCCAAATTCAACACCGGCGAAACTGACGGCAAATACAGTACTCCTGCGGGTACCACCGGACCTTGACTCTTTGCCGCGGCCTGGCATGCGGCCTCCAGGTATACGAGCATCTGCAAATTCAGCCCGTGCAGAACGTCCGCCAGCCGAAACTCCTTTGACCCGGTTTTGTAATCGATGACCCTCACAAAGCGCTGTTCTGCTCGCTGCATCACGTCGACCCGGTCTATTTTTCCCTCTACAATCACATTTCGTCCGTTAGGCAGCTTCAACCTTAGCGGTTCTATGCCGTTACCCGAAAGTTTTAACTCAAACCCTACTGGCAAAAACGCGCTCTGAGACAGCTCCCCCGCCATGTGGGCAACCAGCGGAACCGCTGACTTTGAGACTCTATCGAGTAAATACCGGGATCGCTCGGTTTTTTCTGTCCAGCCGCCCAAGTCTCTTTCCATATATCCCCTTAAGACGCCTTTTATCGCGCCCAATAATTCTTTTTTGGAAAATTTCAAGATCTCTTCCGCCGTGTATTTTCTCAGCACTTTCTCAAAAATAAAATGGACCACATTGCCATACTGCAGGGCGTCGAACCGGGCTTCCTTACGGTCCTTGGCCAAAAGGCCGTACTTGCAAAAATAGGCAAATTTGCACAGGTAAAATTTTTCTATCTGCGACGCCGAAACCCTGATGTCCTCACCAAATAGATTGTTTGCTCCTTGCACGGATGTTAATTTAATCGGCAAATTCGACGCAACCTTTTTTACCGACTCTAACCTTTCGGCATAACTATGGGCTTCGTCCCGGACAAAAAATTGCTTCAATGTTTGAGAAAACCGAGAAGCGTCATTCCAGTAGCGTGCGCAAATCTCAAATGCCGGTTTGCGAGCCCAAACCTCGTCGTTTAGCCTTGCCGAATATGCGTCCAGGCACTTCACCCTTGGCAATACAAATTTTGCTTCCCGGACTATCTCCGACGCCGATTTCGCGCCGCCCAAGCTCGTGGAGCTCGACCACGTTATGTAAAGCTTGTCCGACGGCATCGCCATCGCCTTGTAGGCCAAAAATCGCTCGTTGACCGATAGCCCTTCAAGTGAATCATAGAGCGGCAGTCCCATTGCAATGAGCTGTTTTCGTTGCTTGTCATTAAATATTCCGCTAGCTACCGGGACTCGTGGAAACTCTCCCTCAACCGCACCAATCAAAAATGCGACTCGCACGCCTTCTGCTCGCACTCTGTCTATTGAGCCAAAGTCAACCTCGTCGATTCGGTGCGGAATAAACGCCACATCGTTCGAGTTTATGACGAGCCGCAAGAGCTTTGCGTACTTTTTTGGCGATATTTTTTGCCCTTTTAAGATGGCCACCATTTTATCAAAAATTTCGACAAGTATTTCCCATAGCCGCAGCTGTTCTTCGGCAATTTTGCCCTGTCCAGATGCATTTAAATTTTGGCAAAAAAGCTTCAAGTTTTCAACGATTTTGATATCTTCCAAAAATCCATATAGGACTTTGGTTATTGCGTCTCCCGTTGCGTCGGCTATTTTCTTTTTTAGCTCTGCAATCGGAGTGATGATTTCCTCCCGCAGCCCGTTTAGCTTTGCAAGTTTCTCTTCGTCCTCTGCCGCCATCTGAGCGTATCCATCGGGGTTTGCGGTAAAGTCCGAGAGCCACCGCTTGCTCGTTATGCCCCAAAATAGGCAATAATTCTCCAATTCAAAAATGTCGTCCGCCGCCACGCCCGCCAGGCCGGCCTTCAAATATTTGAATATGCTCTCCGACGAAAAGTTGCTATTTACCGCCTCAAGCGCGTAAATCACAGTCAGCATCAGCGGTTTCGCGTCTATCTCCTCTCGCCGATCCATAAAGTACGGGATCTCATACTTTTCAAAAAAGACGTCAATTATCCCGCGGTAAGTCTCTTCGTTCCGCGTAACCACCGCAAAATCCCCGTATTTATAGCCGCTCTCGCAAACCAAACGCCGAATTGTCCGGCAAACAAAGTCCGCCTCATCGTACTTTGTCCTCCCGCTAAAAATCAAAACGTCGTCAATTCCCTCGCAAAATGGCTCTTTCTTCGTGCGAAATACGCGTGCCTCCAGCATTTTTAAGCCATTACCCTTGAACCTCCTCGATTTTTCTAGGCAAATCGGCTCATTCACTTGCAAGTTATTACTTTTGGCAATGTTCAAAATCCTCTTTGCATTACGATTTATCGGCGCAAACAAGCTAAAACCATCATCCAAAAATTCCGTCGCGTCGGTGCATAAGCTTATGTAACAATTTGCACCTTGCTTTAAAATTATCTCAATAATGGTCATCTGCTGCGGAGTAAAGCCCTCAAACCCGTCAAACATCACGGTGTATCCATTAAAAAAGCTACTACAATGAGTCAATCTTTTCGCCAGTCGGGTAAGATCATCCAGCGGGTCGCTGTGAGCGTTCTGCAGCAAACTTTCATATGCCTCTAAAATGAGCGCCGTATCCTGCATTTTCGCCCGTAAAATCGGGTCCTCCACCGCTTTTGAAATTTCCAAAAGAGAATTATAATCAACGTTGCACATTTTGAACTCCGACAGCGCTGCAACCATCATCTCTACAAACTCCAGCTTGCCCGTCTGGCCCCTATACATCGCCAATTTGTCAGCAGCCTTGTCGATCGCCAAGCTCATCAATAAATTTCGGTCGCCTTTGGTTATTCGTTGCCCAAATCCACCGCCAGTCTGCCGAAACACCAACTCGATCAGCCTTGTAAAGGTCGCCACTCGTACTTTTGTCGCCTCTTGCTCACCCAAAAACGCCAGTATGGCCTTCTCCGTTGCAAATGAACTTTGCTCCGGCACGATAAGCAGCAGTTTTTCGGCTCCATTTTGCGCCAAATCCGCTATGATTTCCTGTATTTTAACCGTTTTTCCAGATCCTGCCCGTCCCAAAATAAATTGCAACATCGCGCGTCTCCTAAATCTCTGCATGATTCGTGGTTTTTGGCCTTATCGCGGCCCTCTTCACACCAAAATTATAGCACAAAAATCAAAAGATGGCCAAAAAGCTGGTCATCTTGCGGTTGCTGCGGCTTGCTTCATTGCTTCGTTGAAAGTCTGCAGCGAGTGCAGCTCGATGAAGTCATACTCTTCGCTAAAAATTTTGCAAATTTTTCGGGTTTCTGCGTCGAGTCCCAAGTCTAGGCAAATTACTCGCTGCGTCTTTCCCCCGCCACCAAGACACTTTGCATCCGCCACCAAACTCCGCAGCGTCATTTCGATTGCCTCATCGTGCCCACAGACTGGCAAAATCAGCATGAAACCTTCCTTTTGGTCCGAGCGCCTTAAAAACGCCATCGAGATAATTCTGAAAGCCCATACCAGCCCAAACACCGCCAGGCACGCCACAATCAGGCCAAGCAACGCCTCGCACATACACATCACCCCTACGGCAAGATATGTAAAAATCGGGCGTTTGGTTAATTTGGAAACGTTTAAACCTTAACGCAGCGCGCTTTTTAGAGCCTCCACTTTATCTAATTTTTCCCATGCAACGTTCAAGTCCTCCCGACCCATGTGCCCATATGCCGCCAATGGCCTATATATCGGCTCTCGGAGCTTTAAATTCTCTATAATCGCCGCCGGTCTGAGGTCAAAGACTTCCTCCACAGCTCTTTCGAT
Organism: uncultured Eubacteriales bacterium; assembly: GCA_948537335.1. Lineage (GTDB taxonomy): Bacteria > Bacillota > Clostridia > Oscillospirales > Acutalibacteraceae > CAG-557. The sequence goes on along the minus strand of CAOUJG010000013.1, from coordinate 10,951 downwards.
TTGCTCTTCGGGGACTTTAGCCGTTCCAAAGGTGTCGATCATGATGGAGAGCGGCCACGCCACGCCTATCGCGTATGCAATCTGTACCTCGCACTTTGTGGCTATCTGCGCTGCGACTATGTTTTTGGCGATGTGTCTTGCCGCATAAGCCGCAGACCGATCCACTTTTGTCGGGTCCTTGCCAGAAAAAGCCCCGCCACCATGCCGAGAGTACCCTCCATAAGTGTCTATGATCACCTTTCTGCCGGTCAACCCAGTGTCTCCAACCGGCCCTCCGATGACGAACCTGCCCGTTGGATTGATGAAAAATTTTGTGTCCGCGTCAAGCAAGGCCTCCGGAATAACCGGAAAAATCACCTCATTTTTTATGTCGTTCTTGATCTGTTCAAGCTCAACCAGCTCGCTGTGCTGGGCAGAAACCACGATGCTATCCACTCGAACGGGCTTGTCGTCGGCATACTCCACCGTAACCTGCGTCTTGCCGTCCGGCCGAAGGTACGAAAGCGTTCCATTCTTCCTAACTAGCGCCAGCCTTTTCGCCAATTTGTGTGCTAATGAAATCGGCAGCGGCATCAGTTCGGGCGTCTCGTCGCAGGCATAGCCAAACATCAAGCCCTGATCCCCCGCGCCTATCCGATCGTTTATGTCATCATCGCCGGCTTCCTCCTTCAACTCCAGCGACTCGTTCACGCCCATGGCTATATCCGGCGACTGCGCATCAATCGACGTCACCACAGCGCAGGTTTTGCCGTTGAATCCGGCCGAAGTGTTGTCATAGCCAATTGACGTCACCACATCCCGCGCGATGGCGGCGATGTCCACATAGCAAGATGTCGAAATCTCACCCATAACGTGGATCATCCCAGTTGTCGCTGTGACTTCGCACGCCACATGTGCATTTTTATCTTTTTCCAATATCGCATCCAAGACAGCGTCTGAAATTTGGTCGCAGATTTTGTCCGGATGGCCCTCTGTTACTGACTCCGAAGTGAAAAAACGTCTCGCCATAATCAATCTCCCCTAAACCATTAAAAATTCGCACAACAAAAAATGCCCGGCAAAACCGGACAAAAAGCAATCTCATCTTTCGGCTTTTACCGCAGAATTTAGCACCTTACCAAAACAGGCAGGTTGCCGGGCTTCGCAGGGTCTGTTCCCTCCACCGCTCTCAATAAGTAAAAATATTAAATTTGGCTACATACGTTTATTATACCTCAAATTTTGGCGCTTGTAAACCCCAAAAAGCATTATTTTACAAATTTTGAAGAAAAGTCGTTGATGATGGTGGACAATTTTTTGTAAAACAGCAGCGTAACGCAGCATACCAGCGAACCTTTGAGCAAGTTGAACGGGCAAACCAGGAGCAGAACAAACATAAGCTTGCTCGTAATTAAGGGGTTAACCGCCTTACCCCAGGCGATTATCGTGCTTTCTGAAATTGAAAACAGCGCCTCATCTAGTGGCAGCAGTACAAAGTAGTTAATAATCCCCGCTGCAATCGTCAAAGAAGCTATCCCCAATAACATCGCAGCAACGGCGCCTTTAAACGTCCGGTGCCTCTCATAAAACGCCGCGCTCGGCAGCACAAGTGCTATTCCCACCGCCAGATTCGCCATCTCTCCGACTCCAAACGTGGAAGTTCCTCTCAGCAAGAGCCGCAGCGCCACTTTTAAAAATTCTGTTAGCACTCCGGCCGTCGGCCCCAACGAAAAGCCGCTTATGAGCACTATGGCGTCGCTGAGCCCGAGCTTGTAGAATCCCGGCGCAAAGAGCCAAACCGGCACTTCAAAAAAAGTGAAAACCACCGCAATTGCAGAAAAAATAGAGATCTGAACTAGCTTCGCAAGCCGCGCTGTCTGCCTCATCCGCAAAAATATCTTCACTCCCGCCCCCAAAAATACTTAAATTTTACCCTCAAACCGCCACAATGTCAAATTTATTTTTTTAGTGTTGAAAGTTTTTAGTATATGTTGTATAATATATCAATCTAATATGTTTGTGATTTTATATGTTTCGTATATGGAAAATAAAAAGAGGAGGGATGATTTTAAGATGGTTGCAAAGGTCAATAGCCTCGGAATTATGGGGCTGGACGCATTTTTAGTCACAATCGAAGCTGATTTAGCTGGCGGATTGCCTTCTTTTGACGTTGTCGGATTGCCCGACGCTTCGGTAAAAGAGTCACGAAATCGGGTTAAATCTGCCCTTAAAAACTGCGGTTTCGACTTCCCCACAAGCAAAATCACCATAAATCTTGCGCCCGCGGACGTAAAAAAAGAAGGCTCGGTTTACGATTTGCCGATCTTGGTTGCGCTGCTTGTCGCCTCCGGCCAGCTCGATGCTCGGCTTGAGAACACTGCATTTTTGGGAGAGCTCTCTCTAAGCGGCGACCTGTGCCCCGTAAAAGGCGTTCTTCCCATGGCTCTAAGAGCCAAAGACTTAGGCATAAGCGAGCTCTTTGTTCCGGCGGCCAATGCCTGCGAGGGTGCCTTAGTCGCGGGCCTGAACGTCTACCCGGTGGACAACATAAACGCCTTGCACATGCACCTTACCGGCAAAAAGAGGATCCCTCCCGCAACCGCCGACTTGAATATTGCCCCAAGTAGCCCCAGTTTGCTTGACTTTTCTCAAGTAAAAGGCCAGTACGAAGCCAAGCGTGCGCTCGAAATTGCTGCTGCTGGCGGCCATAACGTTATTCTCGTTGGGTCGCCTGGAGCCGGCAAAAGCATGCTAGCTAAGCGAATCCCCAGCATTTTGCCCGATATGACTATGGCGGAGTCCATTGAAACCACGAAAATCTACTCTGTGGCGGGGCTGATTGACAGCCGAACTCCTCTAATCACCGCGCGGCCCTTTCGCGCACCTCATCACACTATCTCTGCCATTGGACTTTCCGGAGGTGGCGCTATGCCGCGGCCGGGCGAGATTTCTCTGGCGCACAACGGCGTTTTGTTTTTGGACGAGCTGCCGGAATTCTCTAGAAACGCTATGGAGATTCTTCGGCAACCCATTGAAGACGGCGAAGTTACTATCTCCCGCGTGAACGGAACCGTCACTTACCCTTGCTCTGTCATGCTTATCGCTGCCATGAATCCTTGCCCTTGCGGATATTACGGCCATCCTAGCAAAAATTGCATATGCTCTTCTACGATTGTCTCTAAATATTTGGCCAAAGTTTCGGGTCCACTTCTCGACCGCATCGATATTCACATTGAAGTTTCGCCCATTGAATACTCGGACTTGGCTTCGAAAAAGGATTCTGAGACCTCGGCAAAAATTAAACGTCGCGTTAACGCTGCCAGAAAAATTCAGCTAGAGCGCTTTAAGGGGCTCAACATTTCGGCAAATGCAAAAATTACCCCCGATTTTTTGCACAAATCATGTATTTTATCCACAAATGCAGAAAATCTATTGAAGAAGGGTTTTGACAGCATGGGACTGTCTGCCCGGGCGTATTCTCGCATTTTGAAGGTGGCTCGAACTATTGCCGACCTCGGTTTTTCGGAGGAAATAAAGTCGTCTCACGTTGCAGAAGCCATTCAATACCGCAGCCTAGACAGAAAATATTGGTCTCGATAAATGCAAATGCTTACATTTACGCGGTCAAATTTTATTTTTGCTGCGAATTATTCTCCTAATTTATAAAACTTTTTTGGCTTTTTTATTGACTTTTTATAAATATTGTATTACCATTAAAAATGAAGAATTATGAGTAGTTTATTGGTAGTTTACCCGATTTTTAGATGATTTTGTGTTTGTTTATATTATAAAAAATTGTTGGAGGTACCATGAGTTGGAAAAATTTTTTATAAATGGCCAAGTCCCGCTAAATGGCGAAGTTAAAATCAGTGGCGCCAAAAATGCCGCTGTTGCTATAATTCCTGCTGTTATTTTGTCCGACGGCGTCTGCCGCATCGAGAACATCCCCAACATAAACGACGTTACTTTGATGGCGCATATTTTGGAGCAGATGGGCGCTTGCGTTAAGATGATGAATAAGTCTACTTTCGAAATTGACGCGCGAAATGTACATTCTCATGTCGCTTCTTTTAATTTTGTCCGCAATATGCGCGCTTCGTGCTACCTTTTGGGCGCTTTGCTTGGCCGTTTTCACAAGGCTTCGGTTGCTTTGCCTGGCGGATGCGATTTTGGCGTTCGGCCTATTGATCAGCATTTGAAAGGGTTTTCTGCATTGGGCGCTGCTAATTCGGTAGAGAGTGGGCTTGTGAATGTTACTGCTGAGAAGCTGGTTGGCGACACTGTTTACATGGATGTTGTGTCGGTCGGGGCAACTATTAATATAATTTTGGCTGCCGTTAAGGCCGAGGGCACTACTGTCATTGAAAATGCCGCTAAGGAGCCTCATATTGTTGATTTGGCGAACTTTTTGAATTCTATGGGGGCAGAGATAAGCGGCGCTGGTACGGATTCTATCAAGATTAAGGGCGTAGATCACCTAAGCGGCACCACTTATTCTATTATTCCGGACCAAATCGAGGCTGGGACTTACATGGTTGCCGCTGCTGCCACTGGTGGCGACGTTACTGTTAAAAATGTTATTCCTAAGCATTTGGAGGCCATTACCGCTAAGCTGCAGGAGATCGGCATTGATGTGCAGGAATTTGACGAGTCTATTCGCGTTTGCTCCGATGGGACCTTTAACAAGTGCAATGTTAAGACTATGCCGCACCCTGGCTTTCCTACCGACATGCAGCCGCAGATTACGGCTTTGCTTTCTATGGCAAACGGCACTAGCATCGTTAATGAGAACGTTTGGGATAATCGATTCCGCTACACCGACGAGTTGAGCCGGTTTGGGAGTAAGATTTCTGTTGACGGCAAGATTGCTGTTATTGAGGGCGTTCCGGAGCTCGTTGGAACTAGCGTTCGGGCAATGGATTTGCGCGCGGGGGCCGCTATGATCATTGCGGGGCTTGCGGCTTACGGCACTACTGTTATTGAGGACATTAACCACATTGAGCGCGGGTATGAAAATATCGTTGAAAAGCTCACTGGACTCGGGGCAGACATCAAGAAGGTCTACGAGCCGGAAGAAGAACCGGTTTTGAGCTCTATAATATCTTAAAGTCAACGCGTCAAAGCTTCAATTATACTGGACTTTTGAATTTTTATCGGTTTTTTATTTGCTTTAAATTGCAGTATTCATCGAATATTTAACACGACGGAGGTAACTCTTTTGGCACGCATTTGCCCTTTATTTAGCTCTAGCAGGGGAAACTCTACATATATCGGGGACGAGCGCGCTGGCGTCCTGGTTGACGTTGGCAAGAGCGCCAAACAAATTGAACAGGCTTTGGCCGCGAATAATATCAGCGTTAGCTCGATTAAGGCAATTTTTGTTACGCATGAGCACTCCGACCATATTCAGGGGTTGCGGATTTTTGCGTCTAGATATAAACTCAAGGTGTTCGCTTCGGGCGGCACTATTGGCGCTCTTGAGCAAAAGGGCGTTTTGACTAACAGCTTTTCTGCCGGTGTAATTGGCTTTGAAGGCATTGAAATTTGCGGGATGCGCATAAAAACGTTCGAGACGCCTCACGACAGCAGCCAGAGCATAGGGTATATTGTTGACACGGTTGACTATCGGCGGGCTGTGATTGCTACGGACATTGGCTATGTTACGGACTCTATCCGCGCCGCCATTTCGGGCTCTGACGTTGTTTTGCTTGAGTCTAACCATGACGTGCGCATGCTCCAGAACGGCGGTTATCCTTATTATTTGAAGCGCCGGATTTTGTCGGACATTGGGCACCTTTCTAACGACGCTTGCGCCCGCGAGCTACCTAGCTTTGTGAAGAGCGGGACTTGCAAGTTTATTTTGGCGCATTTGAGTCAGGAAAACAACGTCCCGGAACTTGCTTACGAGACCTCGATGTGTCAGCTTTCTTGCCATCAGATGGTTAGCGGCCGTGACTTTCAGCTTGTAGTCGCGCCTCCTCAGAATATGGGCGTTTTGAACGTTAATTTTTAAGCGGAGACGAAAATTTTAATGGTGAAGATTCGGTTGGTTTGCGTTGGACAGCTAAAAGAGAAATTTTGGCAGGCTGCCTTTAGCGAGTACAAAAAGCGGCTTGGCGCCTTTTGCAGCTTTGAGCTCGTTGAAGTTGACGAGTGCAAAATTAAAAATGACCCATCCAATGCCGAAATTGCGCAATGTTTGGAGTGTGAGGGCAAAAAAATTCTTTCAAAAATTCCAGGTAAATCTTATGTAATTGCTCTGTGCATTGAAGGCGGCAGGCTTTCTTCCACTCAATTTGCTAAACATCTTGAAAATATTTTTACCAATCAGACGGGTGAAATTGCTTTTATAATCGGCAGCTCTTTTGGGCTTGCTCAAAGCGTTAAGGGCCGCGCTGATTTTTTGCTTTCGATGTCTTCTATGACTTTTCCTCACCAATTGGCGCAGGTTATGCTGTGTGAGCAGATTTATCGCGCGTTTGGCATTATGAGCGGCAGCAAATACCACAAATAGCCAGGTATTGCGGTTTTAGAAGATAATATCAAAAATCAACTTGTTCGAAACCAAAAATCCCTTTGACGTGAGGCGGATACTATCGCCGTCCACAACCGCTAGGCCGTGGTTTTGAAAAATTTTTGCCTTTCTAAAATAGCTTTGCGGAATACCCACTCCGAACCGGCTTTTAAACGCGCTATTGCTGATTCCGTCACGAAGGCGAAGCTTAAGCATTGCGTATTCTTCCATGGTTCCGCCAGTTCCGTCTTTAACCGGTTTTATGTTGCCAGATAAAAAGTTTTTCAGCGACCGCGGATAAAAAAATCGCTCACCATTAATAAAAGAATGCGCAGACGGCCCTATCCCTAGGTATTCCTGCGAGTTCCAATATTTTAAATTATGTGCGCTCTCATAATTTTTTTTTGCGAAATTCGAAATTTCGTATTGCTCAAACCCACAGCGCTTTAGCTCCGAAACCATCGCTAAATATAGGTTGGCCTGCTCGCTCTCCGTTTTGAGGCGCAGGCTTGCTTTGTTTTTGTAGAACTGCGTGCCGGGCTCGAGTTTCAGCATATATGCCGAAACGTGCTGCATATTCTGCGCTTCACAAAAGGCTATAGACCTCTTCAGCGACTCCAGCGTTTGCCCCGGAGTTGCTATCATTAAGTCTAGCGAAATATTTGTAAAGCCCGCGATCTGGGCTTTTTTTATTGTTTCTTCTACGTCTTTTACGCTGTGCTGCCGGCCTAATGCCCGTAGCTCGCTTTCAACGGCGGACTGCACTCCGATTGAAAGTCTATTTACGCCGTTTTTTCGCAATTTTTCTAAATTGAGGTTTGGCAACGTTGTTGGGTTCATCTCTAATGTTATTTCTTTTTCCGAAAATTCAAAATTGCCTCTGACGGTTTCTAAGATCTTTGCTAAATTTGCATTTCCCAGCAAACTCGGGGTTCCACCCCCAAAGTAGAGCGTGTCAAAATGCAAATTCTCCATCTTGCTATAGTTGGTTAGGGTTTTGCAGACCATGTCTGTGTACTTGTCAATAACGGCGTCCTCGGCTGGAACCGAGTAAAAATCGCAGTACGGGCATTTTGCCGCACAAAACGGAACATGTATGTATAATCCTGCTGCGTCCATGGTTTCTCCTTATCATCGAGCTCATTTTAAAGACTATTTTAGCGTCCATTATACAAAAAATCAACAACGCGCACCTGACTTCAAACCTTTTGAAACAAAATTTGGCTGTAAAAATGTTGCATTTGGCAAGTTTTTGTGTTAAACTGTAGAAAAGGAGGCTTGATTTTTGTCCAAAGGCGCTTATAAGAGAAAATTAAGACACTAATTTTCAACTTTATTTTAAGGAGGTGAATGTGAAAAAACATGTTAAGTTCAAAAAGAAAAGTACTATTAAAACATGTTTTTATGCTCGGGACGATGTCGTTTGCGGTTTTGGCCAATCTATCTTTTCCATTCGGAAATCACACAGAAGCTTCTTTTTTTATGGTCAAAAAAAAGATTCTAAAAATTATTCACTAAATAAAGCAGGAAGGGGAAAAATCTCCAAATAGCAATTTTCTTAACCCTAGGACATATACCCTTAGCACAGATGGCTCACAAGAAAGTTTGCAAAATGAGCAATCAGACAGTAATAATAGTGTCGAAAGTAAAATGTATTATTTTGATGACTGTGATAACGAGCTTAATTGGGGCAATATAATGGTTGAGTACTGATAATATCTATAGCTATACTTTAGCGAGGTAATTTAACATATTTAAAACTGGAAGGAGGTGATATTTCATGAAAAATGTTTTAAATTTACAAAAGATCTCGATAAAATCAATTTTGATGGGGTCCATAATTTTGTTTGGTATCTTTTCTTTAATGTCTAACAACGTGACACATGCTTCCTTATATACCAAAAATATTGGTAATGCTGTCAAAATGAAGTCTAATAAACTTCATTTTGACAGCATCTATGATAATGAAGATTTGAAGATGTATTGGTTGGACAAACTTCTTTTCCCTGAAAATAAACCTGAAAATAAAGATGTTGAAACAAATGATAGGAATAAAAAATCTAATGAAAAAGACATTGAAAAAAGAGACGAAGAACCTTCAAAAAAATAGAACTTAGCTAAGATAAAGACAAAGAACTTGCAGATATTATAAAAAATATTGAATAAAATGGATTGCCCACTTAATATTAAAGATTTTTCATTGGACAATTCAAGTTCATTGCTTCGAAACGAACAGAAAAAAACAAAAATGTTAGGAAATAATTTTTATGAAAAATATTTTAAATGTAAACAAAGCTTCGTTAAAGGCAACTTTAATGAGCAGTATTATTGTATTTAGTACTTTTACTTTTTGTTCCGCAATAACTAACAAAGTTGCATGCGCTGATGCTGATTTTAAAGAAATAAATCTTAAGGAATGGAATAGTATGGATCTTGATTATATAAACCATGATCTAGACCCAGAGTTTAATGAATGGCTTAACTATGAAAAGGGTCAAGATCCAGAATTTGTTGACGTTAATAGAGTTGAAGAAGTGATTAAAGATATGGAAGAGACTCGTGATAGTTTAGAATCTGAACGGCCAAAAAATCGGCAAGAAGGACTTGCTATGGCGATCTGCCTCGCAAATGATACGGACTTTATTTTTGATCAAGTTAAAAGGCAAGAATCTGGCCAGCAAGAAGAACCTGATTATGGGCAAGAAATACCTGATCATCTTATGAAATACCGTGACCTTGTTTTCAGTAAGTACGAACCCTACCTGAACAAATCTGTGGATGAACTGGAAAGCCAAATTAAGGAGGAAATTAAGGAGAGTAAATCTAGCCAGCAAAACAATCAACAAGAAGAACTTGATTATAAGACGGTATACCCTGAAACTTTTTACAATCAGTACAAACAATACATGGATGAATTTTTGAATGAACGGAAAAACGCAATTAAGTGTGCTAATGAAAGAATAGAGTTCTATCTTAAACTTATGAAAAACGGTATACACACTGTTAAGACTAATCCTTATAGTAAAGAAGATGGCGAAAATTGGGAAAAATTTAATAGCCTTTTTCAAGAAGGGGGGACTTCCAATCCTGAAGAAAATCAGCTAAATCTAAGCAAAACTGAATCTCAAAATGACGAATATGAATATTATGAAGAAGAAGAGGAGGAGGAAGAAGCCTCGGATTCTGCAGAAAGTCAACCAAATTATTACGATGTTGAACCTAAAAATGAAGAAGCCTCGGGTTCTACAGAAAAGCAACCAGATGCGGGTAGCTCTTGTAATGTAGCTTAAAAATAATTAAATAAATTAATGTTAGGAGATAATTTTATGAAAAATATTTTAAATGCAAGAAAAAATTCGTTAAAGTCAATTCTGATGAGCTTAGTAATTTTCTCTTCCTCGGTGGTTAGCTTGCCTTCTGCTTTTGAGCAAAAGGTAGCTGCTTCGAATCCTGATAAAAGATTTGATTTTAAATTTGAGGATATCTCAAATAATAAAGATTTGAAGAAGTATTGGTTGGACAAACTTCTTTTCCCTGAAAATAAACCTGAAAATAAAGATGTTGAAACAAATGATAGGAATAAAAAATCTAATGAAAAAGACATTGAAAAAAGAGACGAAGAACCTTCAAAAAAATAGAACTTAGCTAAGAGAAAGACAAAGAACTTGCAGATATTATAAAAAATATTGAGTAAAATGGATTGCCCACTTAATATTAAAGATTTTTCATTGGACAATTCAAGTTCATTGCTTCGAAACGAACAGAAAAAACAAAAATGTTAGGAAATAATTTTTATGAAAAATATTTTAAATGTAAACAAAATTTCTTTAAAACCAATCTTTATGAGTTTGGCAATTCTATTCACCATAGGAGCCAGCTCCCCTCATTTTTTTGAAAAAGTTGTAAATGCTTCTTATTCAGATAGCCAAACACTTAAAATTGAAGAAGAGGAAGAAGTCCCAGATTCCGATGATGATGGCAGCAACAATAATAATGCAATTGTTAAAGAGGAAAAAGACGCTAATGAAATTTCAGTTTACCCTCTAAATAAAATTTTGATAGCTAATTGCGGAGAGGTTATATGTGAAAACATTAAGGTAGAAAATTCACGCTCTGAATACGAAGTCGAAATAGAAGAAGAAGAGGAAGATATAGACGATTATTGCAATTTTTTTGTCCCTGAAGACAATAGATATTGTGATGAGCAAGCTAAAAAAGCTTGGGAAGAATTTCACAATACCCTTTTTGGAGAAAAGGAAGAAAAAGCTAGTGAGTCAAGCAATGATCTTTGCCCATCTATCTTTAAGTGTTCTTTAACATAAGTCATAAATGTTAATCTATCAATTTCATTAATACATAGGAGGCATTTTATGAAAAATATAAATGCTAAAAAAAATCTATTAAAATCAGTTTTTATTATCTGTTTAACTTTGCCTATACTATATACCTCTTCAATGC
>CAOUJG010000012.1 GCA_948537335.1 uncultured Eubacteriales bacterium | reverse complement strand
TTTGCGGGTGGATATGCCTCTGGAGGAACCACCTGTAGCCGTGTAGACGCATACAGTAGCAACCTTGTAAATAGCATATTGACAGATGTAACCTCTTACTATTGCCAAGATGCAACAACAGTGGGAAATTATGCATTGTTTGCCGGCGGCTACAATGGAAGCTCTCGTTTTTCTAGTGTAGAAGAATAATTAGCCGAGAACTTTTTGAGGAAATTCAGAAATCATTTGGGAATACAAAATGTCGGAAACCCAAAAGTATTCAAAAAAATATGTTTGCAGGTTTCCTGAGATGCTCGGATTGTGGAGCCAATTTGAATTACAAATATACCCATGATAACCCAGAAAATCATTATTTCTCTTGTAAAAATAACCGAGCTGGCAACGGTCTTTGCAAAAAGACACATCACGTTCGAGTCGATGTACTGAATTATTTAATCAAAAATGATATTTCGAATATTGTACAGTTCGCAACTGAATTTGAAGATGAGTTTGTAAAAATAGTCGTTGATGAAGATTATAAACGTATTCAAGCAACGCAAAAGAAAAATCTTGACGCATTAAATAAAATGCTTACTCGTGATAAAGAACTTGATACCTTGTGTGAAAAAGTCTTTGAAGAAAAAATCTTAGGGAATCTAGCAGATAAAACACATGAAGAAAGTTGTTGCTGAAGAGAAATCGCATGAGCTGAACGCCGATGGATTTTTACAAATCGTGAGAAAATACTCAAATATCGAAGAACTGACATCAGAAATTTTACATGAGTTTATTGACAAAATCGTAGTGCATCATAGAGAAGAAATTTTCGGAGAAAAAGTTCAAAAAATAGAAATTTATTACAAGATGATAGGGCGAGTGCAGATTCCAAAACTGAGCCGTTCACAAAAAGATTCTTATAAAAAATCTTTTGGACGCACAAAAAAAGAGCAGGTGGCTTGTTAACCAATCTACTCTTCAAAAGGAGAACCATAAAAACATTCCATGCCCCTTATGGTACTCCGCACTGGTGTGAGTGACGGGACTTGAACCCGTACGTTGTAAAACACACGCCCCTCAAACGTGCCTGTCTACCAGTTCCAGCACACTCACAGTTATTACATAGGTTATTGTAAAATATTTCCCCAGCTTTGTCAATAAGCCGCACTAGAAAGCATAGCGATTTTAAGACAACCCTAATAAGAGGTAAGTATATAGGTTATTACTTGCCCAATTTCAATGTCTATGTGTCTAATATTTCGGTTGTTTTCTATTTTTTGGTACCATATTTGCATATGTTAACTTATGTTGTAATTTTTTAATGTTGTATAGCGCTTCTTTAGCAGAATACTTGATAGTTTTTGTTTGCATAACTATAATATAATCCGAAAATTAGGTTAATTCGCGATTAAAATTTTACTAAGAACATAATTATAAAGCGTCTCACATATAAATGATTAACAACAAATGTGGGAGGAATACTATGTGAAAGGAGCCGTAGAGGAGCGCGCTGTGAAACTTGGTGAACACATTTTGAACAATAAAGCTACAGTCCGGAGCGCGGCGCAAAAGTTTGGAGTTAGCAAGTCTACTGTACATAAAGACGTGTCGGAACGATTAAAACACATAAATCCGAGTTTATATAAAGAGGTAAAAATCGTGCTGGAGTTAAACAAGTCTCAACGGCATATCAGAGGGGGCCTTGCAACCAAAAATAAATATCTAAGCAAAAAGCTAAAAAAAGTTTTATCAAAGAATACATAAAAATTATGGAGCTGCTAATTTTTTAACAGCTCCGTTTTTTTGAATTTATTTATATCGTTTGCCGATTTTCATTCTTTTTCTGCGCGGGCGTTTGTTATATGATTTAACCAAAAATATATATGCGATAATCAAAACAATAAGCGCCACAACGGCAATCTTGAACCAGACCGAGCCAACAATGTTGACGATGCACTGAATTAGATGCAGAACAATATTTCTGTCGATATCCTCAACGGCGACCAAATCCACGCGAGCTAATTCTCTGTTTGCGTAGGAAAGCACCGCTGTACCAAGCTTTTGACCAACCTTAATGGGTGCGTCAATCGACTCGGACTTTTCTATTTTTATATCGATACTACTTGTGCTCACGTTTTTAGGCAGCAACACAGAGTAATCATCGGCGGGGTGGAGCAAAGTTGAATCTTTATTTGTCGCGAGTTTAACCTTTATTTCGGACAATGGGTTCTTCTTTTTTAAAATCGGTTTTAGCTCCAAGTTTGTAAACGCCCATCTATAAATAGACATCGAATCAAGCATTGCGTAATTATCGGTAATTCGATTGCCGGCGGTATCTTTAATCGGGGCACCCATTGCAACGCAGAGATAAGAATATCCATTGTAGGCGGCAGAAGAAACCAAGCAGTATCCGCCTTCGTCGGTGTGACCGGTTTTTATTCCTCTTGCGTAGCGATAATAATATTTTCCGCCGCGGGCTTGATCAATCATGCTATTAGTTGTGACGAGCGGATATTTATCTTGCCCCAAAACATACGAGGTAGATAGGCAGCAAATCTCCGTAAACCCCGGCAAATTCATAGCGTACCTCGTCATAATGGCGATATCTATCGCGGTAGAGTAATGGTCGTCGTCGTGAAAGCCATGCGGGTTAACAAAATGCGTCCCACTACAGCCCAATTCGGCAGCCTTATTATTCATCATATCTACAAATGTGCGAACATCGCCGCCAACGTAATCTGCCAGCACTAATGCCGCATCGTTACCGGATTTTATCATTAAGCAATGCAGTAACTGGGTTACCGACAAAACATCGTCTGCTCTAATGCCCGAAACCGAGCTCCCCGTGCCCAACAAGCTATTTAAAAGTTCCTTTTTTACCGTTATTTTGGTGTTGTCAAAATCCTTAATATTCTCGGCAACTATGATATACGTCATTATTTTGGTAAGGGAGGCGGGGTACATTTTTTTGTCGCCGTTCTTGTTGTAAACCTCAACTCCGTTATCCAAATTATAAAGATACAAGGCCTCGCAGGATGGGGTAAAATCGATGTTGAAATTTGCGGCAGCTTTAAAATTATTATAGCCAAAACAAACTAAATGTGTTGCTAAGATGAAGAAACAGACGATTTTTTTAAGCATGGAAATTCTCCTTGTAATGTGTTATCATATACTCCAGCGATGAATATATTTTACATTATCTTTTTTGAATTTTCAAACAGCGCATTTTACGCCCACATTGCATATATTGAGAAGAGTATTGTATTGACCAAAGTTGGCAAAAAATGTAGCTAAACTAGAACGAGAATATTGTGTTTACACGGATATGGAGTGAAGGGTTTGGATAAGGCAGAGGCTAGAAAAGTTATTTACAAAGTTAGCATCAATACTATGATTATAAACTTTTTGCTAACGGCGGCTAAGTTAGCTGCGGGGATCTTTGGAAATTCGATTGCTTTGGTTTCGGATGCTATACATTCGGCTTCGGACGTTTTGAGCACTATAGTTGTGATGCTTGGGGCGGGGCTCTCTAACAAAAAGCCAGATGAAAAACATCCGTACGGCCACGAAAAGTTTGAATGCATTGCTGCGATTGTGCTTGCGTTGATGCTTTTTGGTACGGCGGCGACGATTGGATTTTATGGCGTTAAAAGTATTTTTTGCGGAAATATTGTTATTCCGGACAAGATAACGGTATTTGCGGCGGTTTTGTCGATAGCTGTGAAAGAGTGGATGTATCGGTACACTAAAAATGCTGCCGATAAAATAAATTCTACCTCGCTATATGCCGACGCGTGGCACCATCGGTCGGATGCGTTGTCTTCAATTGGCTCACTGATCGGCGTTGTTGGCGCTATTTGCGGGCTGCCGGTTTTGGACCCAATCGCTTCGTTTGTGATTTGCGCCATAATTATAAAGGTTGCTTACAATATTTTGCGCACGTCTATTGCTCAGATTATAGATTCTGCCGCACCGGAGGAAGTGGAACAAAAAATCCGGGAAATAATTTTAAATTGCAAGGATATACGGGGAATAGACATGCTAAAAACCCGGCTTTTTGGGAGCCGAATATATGTTGACATAGAGGTAAAAATAGATAAAGACATGAGCTTTGAGGCTGTCCACGAGCTGACTCATGTGCTGCATGACGACATTGAGCGCGCAAATACTTCGATAAAACACGTTATGATTCACGCTAATCCGACAGGCTGACTTTCACCAAACCTCTTGTGTCCAAATATACTGAATTATCCGGTATATATTGGGGGGAGGGTTGTGAAAAAGCCAAAGTACAAGCAAAAAAAATTATCTATTAAACTAAAACTTGCAATAATTGTTGTAATTATATCTATTTTAGCTGTTTTGTTCGATAGACAGATGCGGCCACTTGTGAAGTCAGTTGTTTTTAATCAGGCACAGACGGTCTCTACAAAAGTGATTAACCAGGTGGTGGCGGATGAGCTTTCGCGGTTAGATATAGATTATTCCGATATAGTTGACATACAAAAAGACGACGATGGTAAAATTTTAGCTATAAGTACTGATATGAAAAAGGTTAATTCGTTAAAATCTTTTATGACTATGTCGATACAGGAAAAGCTAAACAGCATGGATATTCCCAAAGTTAAAATCCCTGTTGGAACGTTTACTGGCACAGAAATTTTAAACGGTAGAGGCCCAAAAATCTCGATCGATGTTTCTACTTCTGGCTGTGTGGATGTTGACTTTAAGAGCGAGTTTGTCTCTGCTGGAATAAACCAAACAAAGCACAGGTTGTATCTGAATGTTAGCACCGAAGTTTTTGCGCTCATCCCGGGGTATCCGGTGGCTACCGTTGTTAGTACCAGCATTTTAATCGCAGAGACTATAATTGTGGGCGAAGTGCCCGCGCTGTTTGCGGGGAATATTAATAATTGAGGCTATACACAAAATTTGTGCAAAAGCAAATATGAAGAAAGCAGGATGTTTAGTATACCATGAATTTGATTGACGCAGAAAAGCTAGTGGACGACCTAAAAAGGCAAATAAATTATCACAACAAAAAGTATTACGATGAGGACGCGCCAGAAATAGATGATTATGAGTATGACATGCTACTGCGGCGGCTCGAAAGTTTGGAGACGCAGTTTCCGCAGCTTTTAACAGAGGATTCGCCCACCCAAAGGGTTGGAGGTTCGGCGTCGGCTAAGTTTACGCCCGTTGAGCACCTTGTTAGGATGGAGAGCTTGCATGATTCTTTTTCTTATGATGAGTTGAGGGATTTTGACAAGCGGGTTAAGGCTCAAGTGGGGACGGCTGAATATGTGGTTGAGCCGAAGGTTGACGGGCTGTCTGTCTCGGTTGAGTATATTGACGGCGTTTTTGTGCGGGGCTCCACGCGCGGAGACGGGGCCGTGGGGGAGGACATCACTGAAAATTTAAGGACGATAAAATCTTTGCCAATGCATTTAACCGAGAATGTGCCTTTTATTGAGGTCCGGGGCGAGGTTTATATGTCGAGCGCAAATTTTTTGCACCTTGTAAAGGAGCAGGAATTGACCGGAGAAAAACCGTTTAAAAACCCAAGGAACGCAGCGGCGGGCTCATTGCGGCAAAAAAATGCTAGCGTGACAAAAAAAAGAAACTTGGACATCGTGATGTTTAACATCCAGCAGATAAAGGGCAAAACTTTGGCTGCGCACAAGGAATCACTCGACTATTTGCGAAGGTTAGGGTTCAACACGCCCGCTATAAGCCGAGTTTTTGGTGACATTGAAGACGTTATTTCGGAGGTTGAGCGGCTAAGATACGCGGCAAAGGAATTTCCGTTTGGCACAGATGGCGCTGTTGTTAAGGTTAACGCGTTTTCTCAACGAGAAAAACTCGGTAGCACGGCAAAATTCCCCCGTTGGGCCGAGGCTTTTAAATACCCGCCCGAAGAAAAAGAAACCAAGCTTTTGAGCATAGAGGTGAAGGTTGGCAGAACCGGCGCTCTGACGCCGACCGCGGTTTTTGAGCCTATATCGTTAGCGGGGACGACGGTTAGCAGAGCCGTTTTGCACAACGAAGGGCTTATTCGCGAAAAAGACATAAAAATCGGCGACACGATAATCGTGCGCAAGGCCGGAGAGATCATTCCGGAGGTTGTTGCGATAAAACAGCATAACGCAGATTCAACGGACTTTTATATGCCAAATGTATGCCCTTCTTGCGGAGCGAAAGTTGTTAAAGAAGAAGGCGAGGCCGTTTTGAGGTGCACAAACGCGCAGTGTCCGGCGCAGCTGCTGAGGCACATGATTCACTTTGCCTCAAGGGACGCGATGGACATTGCAGGCCTTGGACCCGCCGTTTTAGAGCTTTTGGTGGATAGCAACTTGGTGTCGTCAATCGAAGATATTTACAAATTGCAGAAGGAAGAGCTGGCTTCGCTCAAGCGAATGGGGGAGAAGTCTGCAGAAAATTTGTTGGCGGCGATAGAAAACTCCAAAAGCAATGAGTTTTATCGGTTAATTTATGCGTTAGGAATCCGCCACATAGGCAAGGGCGCGGCAAAACTTTTGGCCAAAACTTTTAGCAATATGGAGGAATTATTCTCAGCAACGGTGGAGGAACTCGCAGCAATAGATGGGTTTGGCGAAATTATGGCGCAAAGCGTGGTTGATTATTTTGCGCTTGAAGAAAATCGAAATTTGATTAGCAATCTTGCAAAACTGGGCTTAAAAATGAGCGAGGGCAAAAAATCCGAAGGGACCATATTTGACGGCAAAACATTTGTCTTAACAGGAACTTTGCCTAATTTGTCTCGAAATCAGGCGACTGAGACGATCGAAAAGCAAGGGGGGAAGGTTTCGGGCAGTGTATCGCAAAAAACAGACTTTGTGCTAGCTGGCGAAAATGCCGGAAGTAAGCTAGAAAAGGCACAAAACCTGGGGGTAAAGATAATTTCTGAAGACGACTTTTTAAAAATGACAAAATAAATATCAGCAGCAAAATGCGCCGTGCGGTATAGTGCGGCGCTTCTGTTTTTTTGCCTATGTATAACTCAGCTCTTTATCCGGCTTCTCGAGATCTTCGCTAGTGTTATTTGCCTCTGGCTCGTTGTTAAATATCGTTTCTATTGCTCTGTCGGAATCTTTGGGAGAATATACAAATTTATCCATATGATCTCCGGTAAAGAAATAATTCGGCGGGGTGGGCTTATAGTCGTAGTCGAAGGTGTCTATTATTATCAGCTTTATCTTCATTCTTGCGGGGATTATATTTTTTATATAAACGCTTGCTTGCTGGCCGGGCTTGATCTCTTCTTTAGGCTCTGCTAGGCCGGCCAGATTTGGCGCTAGCTCTATGAATGCACCGTATTCCTCGATGGAGCGGACTATTCCGGCTACTGTTTCGCCTACCGAGAAATACTCTATGTTTTCGGCCCACGTACCTAAGAGCTCTTTGTGCGTCAGGCTTATTCTATCGTTTTCAATCGACTTCACCACTGCTTTTATGTCCATGCCTACAGAGAATCTCTCGCGCGGATGCTCTATTCTGGAGATGGAGATTGTGTCTATGGGCAAAAGCGAGACTATTCCGCAGCCGATGTCTACAAAAGCCCCAAACGGCTCCAGATGCGTAACTTTTGCATTTATTACGTCGCCGACTTTTAGATTTTTTATATATTGATTCATGCACTTTATCTGCGCGTTTTTTCTGGATAAAGTCGCAAAAGTATGGCCATGTTGATCCTTTTTAAACCCCGTTATAACAAAGCAAACCGGTCTATTCACGCGAGAAATGACCGCTATATCACGCACTACACCTTCTTTTATTCCTATTGCGCCGTCTTCTCTGCTAATTATCCCCTTCATACAGCCCAAATCCACTATCAGATTGTGGTTTCCATCGCAGACTAACGCCCTTGCCTCCAGAATTTTTTCATCATGGCTTGCCTGAGCCAACGTTGCCGGGTTTTGCATCGACAGTTTGTTCCCGATTGTATCAATAAGCCATCCTTCTGGATAAAAATCTATCATTTTAGTTCCTCCTAGTTTTTTTATAATTATCTATATGCACGCGCAAAACTAGAATATAACTTGCTTTGGGCTATACTTGAAATATTAAAATAAATGTACTAAAATATAGCTGTGAGATTATAAATAAAACTGGAAGGAGCCTGTGTGTTTGCTATGTTTATGGTAAAAGAGTTTGCTTTTAAATCGCTTTCTTTGGCATTTATAGTCCCGGTTTTAACTTTGTTTAGCGGCTGCTCAAATAATAGTTCTGGAGCTCAGTCGAGCAATAATTGCGCGGACAAAAAGGTTGGATATCAATTAGAAATGCCGCAGGAAGGTGAAGAAATCGCCGTTGTTAATACATCTATGGGCTCTTTTAAGATCCGATTTTTTCCGGAAGCTGCGCCAAAAGCGGTGGAGAATTTTAAGACTCATGCTCAAGACGGATATTATAATGGGGTGATTTTTCATAGAGTTATAAAGGGCTTTATGATTCAAGGTGGCGACCCCAATGGTACCGGAACCGGCGGCGAGAGCATTTGGGGGCACCCGTTTGAGGACGAATTTAGCGATAAGCTGTTTAACATATCTGGCGCGCTCTCTATGGCAAACTGTGGCAAAAATACTAACGGAAGCCAGTTTTTTATAAACCAGGGCAGTAAGGAATCCTTTAGCGGCTGGGATTATGTTCAGCAAATTTACGATAAACACAAAGACAACAAAAATGCCGCCATTATCGATATGTCTAAAATCACAGACGAAATAAGGGAGTTATACAATAATAACGGCGGAAATCCGCATCTGGACGGCTATTTTAGCACGCAGAATAAAGGTCATACCGTTTTTGGTCAGGTTTTTGAAGGTATGGATGTTGTGAATAAAATCGCCGGGGTTCGGACGAATTCTGCTGATAAACCACTAACCGACGTGGTTATTGAGAGTGTTGAAATAACAAAATTTGAAGGGTAAATTATGAATTCTTACAATCACGCGAATATTAAGTTTTTGTCGGTGATAGCTTACCTTGGTCCGCTTTTTGTCGTTGGCAAATTTTCTTATGAGAAAGAGTGCGATCAAGTTAAGTTCCACTGCAAACAGGGTGAAGCTTTGTTTTACATGATGGCTACGCTGGTTTTGATTTCTATTTTTCTCGATTTTACTTTTAATTTTGTGCTCGACTCGCTTAGCATCATCTGCTTTTTGTTTAACATCGGCGTTGGCGTCAGTTGGGTGATATTGGCCATTATGGGCGCGGCTTCGGCTTTTTCTGGCACGAGGGTTCGGCTTCCGATTATTGGCGCCGTGCTTGATAAAATAAACAACAAGTAAAGAAGGGTAATTTTTATGGATCACAACAACCGCGAGGGCAAGCCTTTTAACTCGTTTAATGAGCAGAATTTCAATTTCTCTCAATTTCAAAAACAAACGATATACTGCGTGCTGGCGTATGTTTATATTCTTTGGATCGTTGGCTTGCTGGCCGAGAAGGATAACGAGACGGTCAAGTTCCACGTCAATCAGGGAATTATTTTGTCTGCAGTCTCATTTTTTTCGCTTATTATTATTAACGTTTTGTCGAACTTTTTGTACTCCATCGCGCCCATTCTTGCTAGTGTGTCGGCTCTTTTGGAGATTTTGTGGCTTATATTTTATGTTATATTCACTTTTTGGGGCATCAAAAATGTCATAAAGCAAGAAAATAAGCCGCTTCCAGTTATCGGCTCGTTGTTTAATTTCGTTAAATAAAGAGTTTTGAAAAATATTGCCTTGATCAAGCCCTAATCAATTATACAAAACAATTATTTTGTATAATTAAGTTTCCGGAATGCATTGAAAGGAATTTTGAAAAAGATGAAAACAACTATAATTTATGAAGCGCCGCAGGTTTTGCTGGATTTTCTAGGCTACATGCAGACAGTTAAAGGCAAGTCCCCCAAAACCGTGGACGAATATTACACGGATTTGCGCACTTTTTTTAGATATTTCAAATACTCAAAAAAGTTAGTTCCGGAATCTGCTGCGTTTGAGGAAATCTCTATAAAAGATGTAAACATCGAATTGATCGAGAAAATAACGCTTACAGACATTTATGAGTATCTTAATTATTTGTTGGTTGAGCGCAAAAACAATGCCGCAACTAGAGCCAGGAAGATCTCTAGCCTGAAGTCGTTTTTTAATTACCTTGTCAATAAGGTAGGTCTGCTGAAAAATGACCCCACTAAAGATCTCGACATGCCCAAAAGAAAGGCTTCTTTGCCCAAATTTTTAACGTTAGAACAAAGTATATCGCTTTTAAACTGCGTTAAAGGCCCATATAAAGAGCGAGACTATTGCATTTTGACTTTGTTTTTAAACTGTGGGATGCGATTATCGGAGCTAGTTGGGATCAATTTAAGTGATATCCGAAGCGACAATACGCTAAAGTTGACGGGCAAGGGCAACAAAGAGCGCATCGTATATCTGAACAAGGCTTGCCTTTTGGCATTAGAGAAATACATAAAAGTGCGGCCAAAAAGCAATTTAAAGGACAGAAATGCGCTGTTTATAAGCAGGCTAAATAAACGGATCAGCCCCAAAACAGTGCAGTTTATAGTAAAAAAATATCTCGAAGACATTGGCCTTGATAATCAAGGCTACTCTGTGCACAAATTGCGCCACACTGCGGCAACTTTGATGTATCAATACGGCGAAGTCGATATCCGCGTGCTAAAGGATATTCTTGGCCACACAAATCTTGGTACTACCGAGATATACACTCACCTTTCGAATAAGCAAATTCAAAAGGCAATTTCATCAAATCCCTTGTCAAACATAAGATGATAATTTATAATTATTTACATAAAAATTCCGCCGAAGATAAATCAGCGGAATTTTTGCTTTATTTAGAGCTCGCTATGCCCCAACCATGGCCATTATTTGAGGGTTAAATATCATGGTGATGTACGTAACCACGGTTGAGACCGCCAAAACAACAATCAAGCTGCGGTTGAGGTAAGATAGCGCCACCGCAACGATAAAGCCTAAAATGCCGGGGATTAAACCGTATGGGCCATTAAAAATTTCTGGAATCAACATGGAAGTTAAAACGGCGTACGGCAAATATGCTAACAAAGATTTTAAAAACGTGTTTTGAATCGGCTTTTTGCAAAAAACTAGCGGCAACATCCTGGTAAAATAAGTCGTAACAAACAAAATAATTACGCCGATAATCGCATAAGTGTTGTTCATTTTTAATTTTCCTCCTCGCTATCTTTAACCGGCCAAATGCACGCAGCGACCGCTGCGGTGAAGACTGAGCCTGCCACCAAAATCCAAGACGAAGCCGATTTGCCCATTAGATTGATCAAAATATCGCTTATGGGCTTGACCCCTTGCATAATAAAGCTCAATGCTCCGGACAAAAGTGCGACAAATAAGATCGGTCGAGACTTCTTAACAGCCGGAACAACTGCAGCCACCAGCATAGCATACAGCGCCATGCTCATTACGATGCAGATATCCCTTGGCACAAGGGTGGTTGCCAAGTTGCCGATTATGGCGCCAACGGACCAAGCCAAATAAGGAAACGTCATAACGCCGATGAAATAGTCCGCCGGGATTTTGCCCTCTCTTCTGATCGTAAGTGCAAAAATTTCATCAGTATTCCCTATTGCAATTATCAAGCGCTTCCACAAACTCACATTCTCCTCTAACCTTTGAGTCAAAGACAGCGAAAGCACAATATTCCTAAGGTTAATGACCATGAGCGCGATAAAAATGCTAAAATAAGTCGCATTCTCAAGCATCAAAGCCATTGCATTCATCTGGCCAACCCCGGTAAAGCTAAACAAAGACATGGCAATAGAAGTGAAAAACTGAAAACCGTCCGTAGCCGCATTAACGCCCAAAGAAAAGGCAAGCGGCAAATATCCCATTCCAATGGGAAAACCCTCTTTTAAGCCTTGCATAAATAAAGATTTGCTTTTTTCCATTATTATGTAGTGCCTCCTAACCCAAATTTAAACTGCCATAAAATGTAAACAAGCGCGCAGTGGCGAGCATCAACAGATAAAGTTATTATACCATAATCGAAAAAAAAAGGAAACAAAAACACAATTTTTTGCATTTTTATTTCCGCAAAAGAAAAATAAATTTTAAAAAATCCGGTGAAAATTTTAACCTTTCACCTCAAAAGATTCGCAGTCGGTGCATTGGACCACGGTTGGGTTTTCTTCGTGAGTGCCCACTTGTATCTCGTCCAGCGCGCAGTAGTCCGCCGTTCCGCAATGATGCTTACACTGGGCAACCGAACATTTTATGCAGGGGTTCGCGTCTTTATCGCTCATAGATGATCGCCTCCAATAAACATAAATTAACAAATCTTGGCTAAAATTGCCTGATCTTTAGATTTGCCGATGTTTATATTTTGACCAAACACCGAGGTTAATATTCAAAATCGCACTAAAAACTTTTGGCAATTTTAAACAGTTATAAAGACTCACTCAACTGTAACAGACTTGGCAAGGTTTCGCGGCTTGTCGATGTCGCAGCCCTTTAAATAGGCAATATAATAAGCAAAAAGCTGCAGCGGAACAACGGTCAGCGAAGGCATCATCATGTCCGAAATCTTTGGGATGCATATGCAGTAGTCCGAAACAGACTCCGCCTCTGCCCTATGCATTTCCGTAGTCAAAGTCAAAACCGTCGCGCCGCGGGCCTTGACCTCTTTTATATTGCTGATCATTTTCTCAAACAGCGCATCATTAGTCGCCAAAGCCACAACCAGCGTGCCCTCTTCAATTAAAGAAATCGTGCCGTGTTTGAGTTCCCCGGCGGGGTAGGCTTCAGAATGAATATACGAAATTTCTTTCAGCTTCAAGGAACCTTCAAGAGAAACGGAGTAATCGGTGTTCCTGCCGATGAAAAATACGTTTTTGCAGTCATAAAAATTCTTCGCCAAAGACTTGATCGACTCTTGAGCCGTCAAGACTTCCTCCACCTTTGAAGGAAGGTTGAGCAAATCTTCTACATACGCGGCGTACTGCAGGGGATCTGTTATGGAAAGCTTTTCTGCCATGTAAATCGCCAGCATATATACGACGCACAGCTGCGTGCTGTAGGCTTTTGTGGTTGCGACGGCGATTTCGGGCCCCGCCCAAGTATACAGCACGTTGTCCGAGCAAGTTGCAATGGAGCTGCCGACGACATTCACAATAGACAAAACCCTAGCGCCAAGCGCTTTTGCCTCTTTCATGGCAGCCAAAGTGTCGGCCGTTTCGCCAGACTGGCTGATCGCAATGACCAAAGTGTTCCCGTCAACAATAGGATTCATGTATCGAAACTCAGAAGCAACCGCGACTTCAACAGGTTTGCGAAGAATTTTCTCAAAAATATATTTAGCGACGCACCCCACGTGGTAGGCCGAGCCGCACGCCAAAATGCAGATTTTATCTATATTTTTTAAGTCAGCCAGAGAAAGGCTGATGCCGTCTTGCTCAAAATCAATTTTGCCATCCTTAATCCGCGCCTTAATCGTATTCATAATAGCCGTTGGCTGATCCATTATCTCCTTGAGCATAAAATGCTCATAACCCGCCTTCTCCGCGGCGGCAATGTCCCAGTCGATATGGACAATCTCTTTCAAGATCTCATTTTTCGCCTTATCATAAATCTTAACGCTATCTGCCCTAATTATAGCTATTTCCTCATCCTCAAGCCGGATGATATCCTTCGTCCGCGGTACTATAGCCGTCGCATCCGAAGCAATGAAATTCTCGCCCTCAGCAACGCCCACAATAAGCGGGCTGGCCTTTTTCACTGCAATCAATTCGTCAGGGCGCTGTGCACAAATTATTCCCAACGCGTACGAGCCCTCAATTTTATTTATCACCTTAATCACAGTGCTCAGAACGTCGCCATCATAGCAAATATCGAGCAGCTGCGCAACGACTTCGGTGTCCGTGTCGGATGAAAATTTTACTCCTTTTTTTAAGAGTTCATCCTTTATTGCGATGTAATTCTCAATGATTCCGTTATGAACAACCGCGAACTTTCCGGACGCACTTAAAATAGGATGCGAATTTTGCTCAGAAGGTTCGCCGTGCGTAGCCCATCTAGTATGCGCTATTCCTAAATTTCCCACTAACTGTGGCATTTGTTGCAATTTTTTGCTAAGAGAACAAAGTTTCCCCTTAGCTTTTACGACTTTTAAGTTGCTCCCGGTATAGACAGCAACCCCAGCAGAATCGTAACCTCGATATTCCAGCTTTTTCAAACCCTCAATAAGCAGCGGCGTAGCGTTGTCGTAGCCGATGTAGCCAATTATCCCGCACATGCGTTAACTCCCCCTAATAAACATTTTATAAGTACGCAAACATCCGATGTTTTCTAAGTACGCGCCCAAAAACACTTTATTTATATTATCGCAAAACCCGATTCTTTGTGATTTCGTGATATTCATTTTGCGGTCATAATTTATTAAGTATACCACAAAACGCCGCGATTATCAAGCACGCACACCGTTGAAAAAATTTTTCAAATATTGTATAATAGTATTGAAAAAAGTAAAAGTTGGGCTCTAAATCGGGCCAATTTTTTAAGGACGGGTAATATGAAAAAGTTGAACGAATTTTTGGAGTTAAGAAAAAAGATAATCGAAAAAGATTTTGCACACATGAACGACAAGCAAAAACAAGCGATTTTTACGATAAATGGCCCTCTGCTGGTTTTGGCCGGCGCTGGCAGCGGCAAGACTACGGTTTTGGTTAATCGGATCGCAAGTATTATAAAATATGGCAACGCCTATAATGACGAGGTTGTTCCGGGTTTTGTTGACGAAAAATACCTTGAGAGTTTAAGAGCGTATCTTGAAAGCGATAGCGCTGATTTTCCCTTCCCCGCTGGCTTGAGTGTTGACTCGGCTAAACCGTGGCAGATTTTGGCCATTACTTTTACCAACAAGGCTGCGAACGAACTGAAAGAGCGCCTTGTTAACATGTTGGGCGAGGTTGGCAACGACGTTTGGGCCGCGACTTTCCACTCTACTTGCGCTAAAATTTTGCGCCGGCATGCGGAGAATCTAGGCTACTCTTCTCACTTTACAGTCTATGACACTGACGATGTAAAGCGGCTGGTTAAGGATTGTCAGGCTGCTTTGAATATTGATGATAAAATTTTGCCACATAAGTCGATTATAGCGGCGATTTCCCACGCTAAAGATAACATGATTGACTATAAAGAATACACGCGTCAGGCTGGGAATGACTTTCGGTTAACGCAAATTGCCAAAGTCTATGGCATGTACCAAAAGCGCTTGATTGACGCTGATGCTATGGATTTTGACGACCTTTTATTTAATACGGTTTTGCTTTTTAAGAAATTTCCGGAAATTTTGGCGCATTATCAGGAGAAGTTCCGCTACGTCATGGTGGACGAATATCAGGACACCAACAAGGTGCAATATGAATTTATAAAGTTAATTTGCGAAAAGCGAAAAAATTTGTGTGTGGTGGGCGACGATGACCAGAGCATTTATAAGTTTAGGGGCGCTACTATCGAGAATATCTTGAGTTTTGAAAAGACTTATCGGGGTACGAAAATAATTAAACTTGAGCAGAATTACCGGTCAACTCAGAATATTTTGGACGCGGCTAATGCGGTGATCGAGAATAACAGCGAGCGCAAGGGCAAAAAGCTTTGGACGAAAAATGATGCCGGCGAAAAAATTCATGTACATACTTCTTTTAACGAGAGCGACGAGGCCAATTATATCGCCGAAACTATTTTAAACAAGATTGCTGATGGCGCTGACTACGCTGACTTTGCCATTTTGTACCGGATGAATGCGCAGTCTAGTAATATTGAGCGCACTTTTATAAAGTCTGGGATTCCTTACCGTATTATTGGCGGCCACAGGTTTTATGAGCGCAAAGAAATCCGCGACATGATCGCGTATCTTAGCGTTATTAACAATCCGAATGACGAAATTCGGCTGCGTCGGATTATTAATCGGCCAAAGCGCTCTATTGGCGACAAAACTATCTCTAAAATTACGGAAATCTCGGCTCAGACCGGCCAAAGTATGCTTGATGTTATTCGCCATGCCGATGAATACGATGATCTTTTGCGTGCGGCTTTAAAGCTTAAAAAGTTTGCTAGGCTGATTGATAATTTTATTGAAATTGCGAATAATCCGGACTTTTCCTTGCAGTATTTGTATCAGAAAATTCTCGACGACACGGACTACATTGGCAGCATCAAAATGGAAAAGGACGACGTTGACGCTCGGATTGAGAACGTTAACGAGCTGTCTTCTAACATTATAAAATACGAAAAGGAAAACGGTGACGCCGCCTCTTTGGGCGGCTTTTTGGAAGAAGTCTCTTTGATGACGGATATTGATAATTACGACAACGACGCCAACGCGGTGACTTTGATGACCATTCACTCGGCTAAAGGGCTGGAGTTTTCTGTTATATTTTTGCCGGGCTTTGAGGAAGGAATCTTCCCTGGCAACCAGGCTATTTATAATCCAGAGGAGCTTGAGGAAGAACGCCGGCTTGCCTATGTGGCGATAACCCGGGCTAAGCAGAATCTTTATATCGTGAATGCAGAAACTCGTTTGCTTTTCGGCTGCACTACCAGGAACAAGCCCTCGAGATTCACTTGCGAAATTCCGGAAGACCTAGTTGAAAAGACTGAGAATAAGCGCATTGTTCAAAAAACGTTTAACGACATTAAGCTGCTAAATTCAAGGCAGCCGGTTAAAAGCACGATGTTTGCCTCTGCGCGGATGTTTAACCATATCGAAAAGTCCGAATATAAGGTCAGCTCTTTTGTGGCGGGCGACGTTGTGATTCATAAGGTTTTTGGAAAAGGCTCTGTGCTGGTGGTTAAACCTATGGGCAACGATATGCTTTTGGAGATTAACTTTGACAAAATCGGGATAAAAAAGCTCATGGCAAATTATGCGAAATTAGAAAAAAGCTGATTTAAATAAAATTTCTATAAACGAAATAAAAAAGAGACTCGAAATGGAGCCTCTTTTTTTGTATGCAAAAATTTATTCATTAAAATTGGGTACAAGGTTTGTTATGTTTTGCATGATTAGACGGCTAGCCTCTCGAAACTCCTTGCCGCTGCCTTCGGTAATATTCAAATCGTCCGGATATATTGGTACACCTATCTTTATCACATTTTTATTGAAAATTTTCACCCTAAACTCATTTGTGCCCGTTATGCAGACCGGAATAATCGGGACTTTCGTCTTATAAGCGATCATCGCGCACCCTGTTTTGGGCCGCAAAAAATCTCCAGTCTTAGAGCGGGTCCCCTCTATAAAAAGCCCTAGCTGTTCGCCACTGTCTAACACACGTTCTGCAGCGTCAATTGCCGAAGTGTCGCCCTTGCCGCGCTCTACAGGAAAGGCCCCCACCATCTTAAAAAGCTTGCCTAAAATCCGGTTTTTAAACAGCTCTGCCTTTGCCATAAAATAAATCTGCCGGCGAAAAGTGATAGCGAGCAAGACAGGATCGGCGTTAGAAGTATGGTTTGGACAAATGATGCACCCACCGCTTTGTAAAATATTTTCAATGCCGCTAACTTTTAGACCATACAAAACTCGCACAAAAGGCCGAATAATCGCGATTATAAAACGATATAACTTACTTTTTTTCATATTAATTTCTTTCTTATCACATTTAAAACCAACTTTATTGATTCTTCAAGGTTGTAATCGCTAGTGTCCACTAAAATAGCGTTTGCTGCGGGTTTTAGCGGTGCGACTTTTCTGTGAGAATCATCATAATCCCTTTTTTTTATGTCACTTAAAATCCCGTCGTAAGTAACGTTAAGCCCTTTTTCCAACATCTCTTTATATCGCCGCTGGGCTCGTTTTTCTAAAGACGCAGTCAAAAAAATTTTCACATCCGCGTCAGGCAAAATCACCGTACCGATATCGCGGCCGTCCATTATCACATTATTTTTTTTCGCTAAATCTCTTTGCAAGTCAAGCAAAAATTCCCTCACCGCCAAAATTGCCGAAACTCTCGATGCCATCATAGAAACCTCGGGCGTCCGGATTTCTCCAGAGACTTCTTCTCCGCACAAAAATATTTTTTGCTCGTTATCAACGAATTTTAAGTCAACTTTTACTTTGTTCAAAGTCGAAACAATCGATTTATCGCCATCTATGCGGTTTTTTATCATATAAAGCCCAATAGCGCGGTACAGAGCGCCCGTGTCCACATAAACAAACGATATTTCTCTAGAAATCGCTCGAGCAATGGTGCTTTTGCCCGCCCCTGCAGGGCCATCTATCGCAACAGCTGTCATTTTATCAAGCCTCCTTCTTAATAAAGATTTTTCCAAAACAGAAAATTTATCTCGTACCAAAAAGCCGATCGCCAGCGTCTCCCATGCCAGGAATTATATATCCCTGCTCGTTAATCTCTTCGTCAAGAGCCGCGCAGTATAAAGGAACATCCGGATGCGCGCAAGTTAAAGTCTCGGCGCCGGTCCTAGAGGCGATTATGCTCATAAACTTGATGCTCTTGGGATTCTCCTGCTTTATAATGTTAACCGCTTCCACCGCGGTCTCGCCCGTTGCGACCATCAAATCAAGCACAATCACCTCCCTGTCGTTAATGTCCCGCGGAAGCTTGCTGTAATACTTAACCGGCTTAAAGGTCTCCGGGTTGCGATACAGACCAATATGGCCGATTTTTGCAGCGGGAATAAGCGCTGTAACACCGTCCGCCATGCCAATTCCAGACCTCAAAATCGGGATAACAGCCATCTTCCGGCCAGACAAAATTTGAGTTTTAGCAATGGCCACAGGCGTCTCGATCTCAACCTCCTTCAAAGGCAAGTCTCTAGTCGCCTCGTAGCACATAAGCATAGTGATTTCGCCGATCATCTCGCGAAATTCCTTCACGCCGGTAGATTTATCGCGCAAAAGCGAGATTTTATGCTTAACAAGCGGATGATTCATAACAAAAATCTGCTGACTCATAAAAATATCCACGACCTTTTAAAAAGCTTTTTTGCCCAAGTTTCGCTCAGCCTGAGAAAGCTTTAAATATTTAGGAAGCAAGTCTTCCGCCCGAATCAGGGCGTTTTTGCCGTCTTTTAAATAAGCGTCAAAAGCAGCAAACGCGACACCACTAGCCCTTTGAAAGCGCTTGCCCTCGGGCGCCAAGAAAATTTCTTTACCCTTAAAAGCAGGATCCGACACAACTTTATTATAGCACAAAATTGCTCCGTCTCCAACAAGAACAACCTTTTTTTCTAATTTGGAAATTTCTTCACAAATTTCGTCCATAGAAATCGCCCTATCCGGCGTGATCCTGGAGACAGTTTCGCCATATACATCAAAAGTGGCGCTATAAAGCTGATTACAATGCGCGTCTATAGCGGCACATACCATCACCTCTTCGAAAAGGAAATTATAAGCCATAGAACGCAAGGTAGAAACCGCGAGGCAAGGGGCGTCATTCGCAAAAGCCATGCCCTTTATAGATGCAAGCCCGATCCGCAAGCCAGTAAAAGACCCCGGCCCAACCGACGCTGCAAATGCATCGATCTCTTCAAGAGATATATCCGTGTTCTTCAAAAGGTCAGCCACCATCGGCATCAGCGTCTGGCTGTGAGTCAAGCCCACATTAACAAATGCCTCGCCCAGCAAGGTTTTGTCCTCCACTATAGCGACAGATCCCGCCCCTGCCGAGGAATCAATAGCCAAAATCTTCACCTAAACATCTATCCCTTCAAATTTGTCAAAACTAAGCACGCGCTCGTTCTCCGCCTCACCGTACTTTATAGTTGCCATAATCGCGCCATTCGGCAGAAATTCTTTTATATTTTCGCTCCACTCAATTATCAAAATCCCGGTGTTGATATAGTCGAAATATCCGGTAGAGCTGAGGTCATCAATGCCCGTCACGCGGTACATGTCAAAATGATAAACCTTGTACTTCCCGTGATATTCATTGACAATCGCAAAGGTGGGGCTACAGACGTTATCTTTCACGTTAAGGCCTTGGCAGATACCGCGAGTAAAGGCGGTTTTGCCGGCACCAAGCTCTCCAAAAAGCGCGATAACTTCTGTCCCAGATAATTTTGCAGCAATAGCCCTACCGATATTTTCGGTCTTTTCAAGGGACTCGCTTATCATCTCAATCAAAATTAAACTTCTCCCCCACTTTTTCAAAAATCAAAAAAGCCCATATACAGTGCCTTCTTCGCCAATATCAATCTTCTCTGCTGCCGGAACCTTCGGCAATCCGGGCATAGTCATAATGTCCCCGGTAAAAACAACGATAAAGCCCGCTCCGTTGGAGACTTTCACGTCCTTAACCGTGATGTTAAATCCAGAAGGCGCACCCAAAAGTTTTGGGTTGTCTGAGAAAGAATATTGCGTCTTAGCGATGCAAACCGGCATTTTGTCGGCGTTTATGGCGTTGATAGCTTCTATCGATTTATTCGCAGCGTCAGTGTAAACCACGCCGTCCGCGCCGTATATCTGCTTTGCGACGATTTCTATCTTCTCTTTTATCGGCAAATTCTCATCATACAAAACTTTAAAGTCAGATGCCTTCTCGGCCGCAGCACAAACAGCCTCAGCTAGCGCTGCCCCGCCGGCGCCGCCTTTTTCAAAAACTTCCGCAAGTGCAAAATCCACACCTAAATCAGAACAATATTGCTTTATGTAATCAAGCTCCTTATAGCTGTCCGCCCCGAATTTATTTATGGCCACGACGACAGGCACCGCAAACTTCTGCATGTTCCGCACATGCGCGCCAAGGTTGGCTATCCCCTTTTTCAAAGCCTCCAAATTCTCGGCCTTTAAGTCGTCTTTTGCCACGCCGCCATTGTACTTTAAAGCCCGCACCGTCGCCACCACAACAACCGCGCTAGGCTTCAAGCCCGCAAATCTGCATTTTATATCGAAAAATTTTTCTGCGCCTAAGTCCGAACCAAACCCGGCCTCCGTTATGCAATAATCCGCCAGCTTCAGGGCAAGTTTGGTCGCCTTAACAGAGTTGCATCCGTGCGCGATGTTGGCAAATGGCCCGCCGTGCATGATCGCAGGGGTTCCCTCCAGCGTCTGTATGAGGTTTGGCTTAAATGCTTCTCTTAAAAGCACCGCCATTGCGCCGTTTGCATTTATGTCTTTCGCATAGATCGGTTCTTCGTCATAATTATAAGCTATCAAAATCCGGCCCAATCGCTCTTTTAAATCAGCAAGATCAGTTGCCAGGCACAAAATCGCCATAATCTCGCTTGCGACCGTTATAATAAAGCCGTCTTCTCGCGGAATGCCATTGACTTTGCCGCCGAGCCCCACTACGATGTTTCTCAAAGCCCGATCGTTCATATCCAGGCATCGTTTTATCAAAATTCTTCTCGGATCTATATTCAGTCGGTTGCCCTGCTGCAAGTGATTGTCCAAAAGCGCGCAGAGTAGGTTGTTTGCGCTGGTTATGGCATGCATGTCCCCGGTAAAATGGAGGTTTATGTCCTCCATGGGCAAAACTTGAGAGTATCCTCCGCCGGCTGCGCCGCCCTTTACACCAAAGACAGGTCCAAGCGAAGGCTCCCGAAGGGCAATGATAGCGTTTTTCCCGATTTTTGCCATGGCCTGGCCAAGACCTATGGTTGTTGTGGTTTTGCCCTCCCCCGCTGGAGTAGGGTTTATGGCTGTGACCAAAACTAATTTGCCGTCTTTTTTGTTTTTTAACCTCTCAAAAAGCGCATCGTTAAGCTTAGCTTTGTATTTTCCATAAAATTCAAGTTCATCGTCGTTTATTTCCAATTTTTTTGCGGTCTCCACAATCGGCCGTATGTCGGCCTTTTGCGCTATTTCAATGTCTGTTAGCATTTGGTTTTCCGTCCTTTATTAAATTTGAAAAAATTATACCACATTTGCAAACATTTTAAAAGCAAATCGCCGAAGTTTCCGCTTGAACTTGCGCCCCAATCATAATATAATTAGTGAAAGAGGTGGGTTCATGCAGAAATTTTTAGACAAAACCAAGAACTATTTTACCCGCACAGATAAAATTTTTTGGGCGATTTCGTTTTCTATATCGGCTCTTTCGCTAATTTTTTTGCTTAGTG
This sequence comes from uncultured Eubacteriales bacterium, assembly GCA_948537335.1. GTDB lineage: Bacteria > Bacillota > Clostridia > Oscillospirales > Acutalibacteraceae > CAG-557. The sequence goes on along the minus strand of CAOUJG010000012.1, from coordinate 14,519 downwards.
TTTCTAGAACGTCTAGCTTTAGCTACTTTAAAACTCAGCTGATCGCGATCATTTTGGGGTATCTTGCTGCGTTTATAATAACAAAGTCCGACTATAGGATAATCGCAAAGCACTACCCCATCGTGGCCGCTGTCTGCATCTTGTTGATAATTTTCACTTTGATTTTTGGCACGGCAGTGACTGGAAATTCGGGCATAGACGCACGGGCATGGATCAAACTTCCCGGTGGAGTCTCGTTTCAGCCTTCAGAACTTGCGAAAATCGGCTTTATGATTACCTTTTCTAAACATCTGTCTGTCTTAAAAGAAAAAAACGAGCTAAAATCGCTCCTAAACGTGTCTCTTTTGGGGGCGCATGCCCTGGTCCCAATTGCCTTAACGCATCTGCAGGGCGACGACGGCGCTGCGATAATCTTCTTCTGCATGTTTTTGTCAATGGCCTTTGCGGCCGGGGTTCAGCTGCGATATTTTTTGGCCGGATTCGTTGCAATCATTCTCTCGATCCCGATCTTTTGGAATTACATTTTTGCCGACTATCAAAAGCAGCGAATCATCAACCAAATAAATCCCGAAGCAGATCCGCTTAACACCGGGTTTCAGCAGATTCAAGGAAAAATTTCGATAGGCTCAGGGAAAATTTGGGGGCAGGGACTGTTTAATGGCCCTCGAGTCGGTAGCAATTCTGTGCCTATTCAGGAAAGCGACTTTATTTTTTCTGCAGTTGGCGAGGAGTTGGGATTTATCGGTTGCTGTGTCGTTGTTTTGCTAATACTTTTTATGCTGTTTCGAACATTAAAAATAGCGCTGTTGGCGTCGGACTGCCTTGGAACCTACATCTGTTTTGGATTTTTCGGTCTAGTCGCCTCTCAAACCATTTTCAACCTAGGAATGTGCCTTAGCGCACTTCCTGTAATCGGCGTTACATTGCCATTCTTTAGCGCAGGAGGGTCGTCTTCGGCCTGCCTTTATCTAGGAATCGGGCTAGTCCAAAGCGTATTTATGCAGCAGCACGACGACAACATCAGCGACGAAATGTACGAAGAAATATAAAAAGCTCAAGCAAGTATGAAAAGCTTGGACTTTTTTCAGGTATATGTTTAAATTTTATCAATTCTTAGCAGCGGACTCAATTATAACGCCAAGTTCAGCGACACCCTCACCCGTAACAGAAGAAAATATCACAAAATTAATATCCTTAAAGCAGTCAAAAGGAAAGTCTGTCTCCAAACTAGCAAGGCGATTCTCCCTCTCAGTTTTGCTTAATTTATCGCTTTTAGTCAAAAGAATTACAAAAGGAAATCCCCTACTAAGCAAGAAATTAATCATGTCAAGGTCGTTGGCCGTCGGACTGTGGCGCATATCCACAATCTGTACAACAAAAGAAATTTTTCTGCCGCTATTAAAGTACCCCTCAACTAGATCGGCCCAGCGAGCCTTTTCCTGCATAGAAACCTTCGCGTAGCCATATCCGGGCAAATCAACCAACCTCAAATGATCATTTACCCTATAAAAATTTATAGATCCCGTTTTGCCGGGCTTAGAGCTAACCCTGGCAAGCGACTTTCTGTTCACAAGCTTGTTTATAAGCGAGGATTTGCCCACATTAGAGCGACCCGAAAAAACAATCTCGTGGCAGGTAGACTCCTTAAGCTGTTCCTTTTTAAAAAAAGAGGCCTCAAAAACAGTGCGACTAAAATCCATATAACCCTCATCAATACTAATCTTTTGCAAAATTTTAAAAATTACGAAACAGAACTTTTGCCTTTGTCCAAGGTGCCTTCATTCACCGTAATATTAAACGGTACACGGCTTTTGTCCCGAACAATCTCAGCCTTTGCCTTGCCGTTAACAGTTTTGTCGGTTATTATAACCCTTTCTATGGTATGGTCACTCGGCACTTCGTACATCAATTCGGACAAAATCTCCTCCATAATCGCCCGCAATCCCCTAGCTCCGGTACTTCTGTCAAGAGCCTTCTGCGAAACGGCCTCCAAAGCCTTATCCTCAAAAACAAGTTCAACTTTATCAAGAGAAAACAACTTCTGATATTGCTTCAATAGTGAATTTTTCGGCTCTTTCAAAATCCGAACCAAAGCCTCTTTGTCAAGACCATTAAGAGCAGTAATCACGGGCAACCGGCCAACGAGCTCCGGAATAAGCCCGTACTTAACCAAGTCATGCGGCAAAACGTCCTGCATCCATTTAGTAGAATTCAGCTCTTTTTTAGTCTTAACATCGGCACCAAAGCCCATGCTAGAGGACCCCATGCGCTTTTCAACGATTTTCTCAAGCCCGTCAAAAGCGCCGCCGCAAATAAACAAAATGTTCGCGGTGTTAATATGAATAAACTCCTGCTGAGGATGCTTCCGCCCGCCCTGTGGCGGCACATTAGAAACAGTGCCCTCCAAAATCTTCAAAAGAGCCTGCTGAACACCTTCACCGCTAACGTCTCGAGTTATAGACGGATTCTCAGACTTCCTCGCAATTTTATCAAGCTCATCAATATAAATAATCCCGCGCTCAGCTCGTTCAATGTCAAAATCGGCCGCCTGAATCAGCCTCAAAAGAATATTTTCAACGTCTTCGCCAACGTATCCAGCCTCAGTCAAAGTAGTCGCGTCAGCAATAGCAAAAGGCACATTCAAGGCTCGCGCCAAAGTCTGCGCCAAAAGTGTCTTTCCCACGCCCGTTGGCCCCAACAGCAAAACATTACTTTTCTTCAATTCAACCGTATCGTCGCTATCCTTGTCGCTATTTCCAAAATATATCCGCTTATAGTGATTATAAACCGCGACAGAAAGCGCAACCTTAGCCGTCTCCTGTCCAATAACATATTCATCCAAAATAGCCTTAATTTCCTTAGGACGCAGCAAATTAACCTCATCCGTCGAAAATTTATCTTTATGATCTTGATCTTTTTTCAAAAGCTCATCCTCAAGGATAGAAAGGCACAAAGAAACACACTCATCGCAGATGTAAACACCCGGCCCCGCAATAAGTTTCGTCGCCTGCTCCTGAGGCTTATTACAAAAAGAACAGCAAATGTTCTTTTCCCTATTTTCATCCTTTGTAGACATAAACCATCACCAATTCCTATCTTTTAAAAATAACCTGGTCAACAATCCCGTACTCTTTGGCCTTTTCAGCCGTCATAAAGTTGTCGCGCTCAGTATCCCTAGCAACAATGTCAATCGGCTGGCCAGTTCTCTCGGCCAATATCTCATTTAGCTTTTTCTTAGTCTTAACAATATGGTCAGCGTGGATCATAATATCGGTAGCCTGGCCCTTAGCGCCGCCGCTTGGCTGATGAATCATAATATCGCTGTTAGGCAAAGCAAAGCGCTTTCCCTTAGCACCGGCAGCCAACAAAAAAGCTCCCATGCTAGCGGCCATTCCCATGCAAATGGTAGAAACATCGCACTTTATATATTGCATAGTGTCGTAAATCGACAGCCCATCGGTAACCGAACCGCCTGGGCTATTAATATAAAGGCTAATATCCTTAGAAGGATCCTGCCCCTCCAGATACAACAGCTGCGCAACAACCAAGCTAGCAGTCGTGTTGTTAACTTCCTCAGTCAGCATAACGATTCTATCGTTCAAAAGCCGAGAATAAATGTCATAAGAGCGCTCACCACGGCTGGTTTGCTCCACAACATAAGGCACCAAGCTCATTCTACTAACATTATCGCCCAAATATTTATCCAACTAAACCCCTCCGTTCAAAAATAAACAGACATCTTAAATAATTAACAAAATTTAATCGTCTTATTCAAAATAATTAAATTATTTGCTCACACAGTTCTCGCGCAAAAAGTCCACAGCTTTCTCCGCCGCAATGTCGCCAAGTAAGTCTTTTTCATTGATAATTTTCTTAATTTGCGCAACATCCATTTTATATTGCTCAGCAAGAGTTTTGTATTTTTCCTCAATTTCCTTAGCAGTAGCCGACAGCCCCTCAAGTTCAGCAATTTTGTCAAGAGCAAGTCTCAGCTTAACTTGGCGCTCGGCCTGTGGCCGAAACTGAGCCTTCAAAGCATCGGCATCCATTCCAGTATATTTAAGATAAGACTCCAGCGTTAACCCCTGCGCCTTAAGCTTATAAGCAAAGTCATGAATCAAATCCTCAACCTTGTTCTCAAACATAGCCTCAGGAATCTCCGCCTTTAAAAGCTCAACCGTCTGGTCAATCATCTGGTCATCGGCATCAATATCAGACTCTTTTTGCTTCAAGTCCTTAAGCTGCTTTTTGATAGACTCCTTGTACTCATCCAAAGTGTCAAATTCGCTAACGTCCTTCACAAATTCATCGTCAAGTTCCGGTAATTCTCGGTTCTTAACCTCATGCAACTTGATTTTAAAAACAGCAGGCTTCCCAGCCAAAGAGGCTTCCTGATAAGATTCCGGGAAAGTAACGTCAATATCAAATTCTTCGCCTTGCTTGTGGCCAACTAATTGATCCTCAAAACCCGGAATAAACTGCCCCTTCCCAAGCTCCAAAGTATAATTTTCCGCCTCTCCACCGGCAAAAGGTTCACCATCAATAAACCCTTTAAAATCAAAGACGACGATATCTCCACTTTCGGCAACCCGACCATCAACAGTAACTAGCCGAGAATTTCGCTCTCTAACTCGCTCAATCTCCTTGTCAATATCCTCTTTAGTGACCCTAACCGGCTTGCGCTTAACTTCAATACCCTTATAATTTTCAATCGCAACCTCCGGCTTAACAGTGACAACAGCCTTAAAAGCAAGCCCATCCTTGCCAGCGTTAATCAAGTCAAAGTCGATGTTATCATTAATAACATCCAAGCCAGCTTCGTCAATAGCGTCCTGCAAGGCGCCAGGGTAAACATCTTTTATAGCGTCCTCATAAAAAACATTTTCGCCATAATATTTCTCAATAAAAGCCCGTGGGGCCTTGCCTTTTCTAAAGCCAGGGATCGAAATCCGTTTAACATTCCTTTTAAAGACTTTATCAACAGCGGTAGAAAAATCCTCCGCGCTAACTTCAACCTCTAATTCATAGCGATTTTGCTCAACTTTGTTCGACGTTTTTAAACTCATTATTATCCTCCCAAAAAATGCAGATATCTCTGCTAATTGTACCACAAAAAAAATAAAATTTCTACACTTTTTTAAAATAAATCCTCACGAAACCAAAACGGGCGAAAAGCCGACCTGGTCGCAAGATATCATATGAAAATCGATGCCTTTATATAAGCCAACGACAGCCTTTTTGGCGATGCGCTTGCCGTGAATATGGCCATAATAGCATTTTTTTATATTGTACTTGCGCAAAACATCAATTATCTCGGTGCATTCATAGCCAGAGAACACCGGCGGATAGTGCAAAAAGGCGATAATTTCGCAGTTGTATTTTTGGGCCTGCTCAATAGAAAGCGTAAGGCGGCCAACTTCGCGGTTCAAAATTTTGATATCCTCCTGCGAGCTGCAGTCATACGACCATCCCCTAGTTCCGCAAATCGCAAAATCGCCCACAACCGCGGCCGAATTAAATAATATTGAAATCGAGTTAAAATTATTCGCCAAAAGATAATCCTCTATCTTTTTCCGCGTAGTCCACCAATAATCGTGGTTCCCCTTCAAAAATATCTTTTTCCCAGGCAACGATTCAATAAACGCAAAATCCTCAAAAGTCTCATTCAGCCGCATCGCCCAAGATATATCTCCGGCAACAACCACGGTGTCATCGGCTTTTACGGTACTCTCCCAGTTCTCCCTAAGGCGCTCAACGTAATTGTTCCACCCGCCAAAAATGTCCATCGGCTTATCCGTGCCCAAAGACAAGTGCAAATCCGCTATCGCGTAAAGCGACATCTTGCAAACCTCCCAAATCAACCTTAGTTTAGCCTAGCCCAGCCGCGCAAAAAAGTCAAACGCATTGTTAAAAAATATATCCTCGACCAGGCCCTCACTGTAATTATGCTTCAAAAAAAGCTCATAAAGAACGTCCATGCGCTCAACGCAGGGCACATCGCTGATAACATCTGCGCCGTCGAAGTCCGTCCCCAAACAAATGACTTTCTCTCCACCCCGCGCCAAAAAATACTCGGCGTGACGTAAGATATCATAACCACTAGCAGAGTCGCCACCTGAGAGAAACTGTCTAGCAAAATTAAGGCCAACCAGCCCACCGCGGCCCTTAATAACGCTAAATTGCTCGTCGGTAAGGTTCCTTCTATGTAGACAAACCGCGCGAGAATTCGAATGGCTGGCAACAAGCGGGGCATCCACAGTGCTTGCAACGTCATAAAAGAGATTATCACTCGCGTGAGAGATATCAATAGCGATAGAAAGCTCAGCCATACGCCGAATAACACTCTTACCAAATTCAGTAATCCCGTCATTTTGGGTTTTAGCCAAAGAACCGCCACCAATCTCGCAACTGCCGTTCCAAGTAAGCGTCATCATCTTAACGCCGCAGTCATGCAGATAATCAAGGTTCCGGATGTCTCCAGCCAGCGCAGCTCCGCCCTCAACGGTTAAAATCGCCGCGCACTTGTGAGAATCCACCGCATTTTTTATATCGTCAACATTTTTGCATTTGCAGACAAGCCCCGAATTCTCCTGAATCTCTCTATCAAACAGCTGATTTGCGCGTTTAAAAAGAGAAATCGCCGCATCCCCACGGTATTCATCCGGAATCCAAACCGCAAAACACTGCGCCCAAGCCTCATATTTACGGCCGCGCAAAACCGAAAGCTGATAATCATTGTCAACTATCTCGCCGTTCTCGTCGAGCGCGCGAAACAGCGTGTCGCAGTGCAAGTCAAAAAGCTTCAAAAAAGTCAACTCCTTCAAAAGCATTTTCTATGTGATCGACCGTATAATCGCATCGGCCAAGCTTTTTATCAAACAAAACCGCGATTACATCGAAGCGAGGCTGCAACCCCGCACCAGTCTGCGACAGATACATCATCGCAGTTTTTATAATTTTTTTCTGTTTAATCGTGTCGACAGCCTCAGCAGCGATAAATGGCGTTCCCGCGCGGCGGGTCTTCACTTCAACAAATACAATGCAAGCTCCCTTTTCAGCAATAATGTCAATTTCCCCGTACCTGCTGCGGTAATTTCGGCCAAGAATCTTGTATCCGCGACTTTCAAGATATCGAATAGCAATATCCTCGCCCTTCTTCCCTATCTTCAAGCTGTCAAACATGCGTCACTCACCCAAAATCTTTTTCAAAAAGCTCTTTCTATGTATCTCCGCCGGGCCGTACCTTTTGATGGCCTCGACATGCATCTTTGTGCCGTAGCCCTTGTGCTTTTCAAGCCCATAATTCGGATATTTCTCGCTTAACTTTTTCATCAGCCTGTCGCGCTCAACCTTAGCAAAGATAGACGCCGCCGCGATCGACGCTGATAAAGAGTCCCCCTTAACTATCGTTTTTGTAGGCAGCCTTAAGTCCGGAGCCCTGTTGCCATCAACAAGCACAAGGTCTGGCCACAAGCTTAATCCGTCTACAGCGCGCTTCATAGCAAAAAATGTTGCATTCAAAATGTTAACCTCGTCGATTTCCTTTTCCGTTGCAAAAGCCACGTTAAAGGCTAGCGCAAGAGATTTTATCTCGTCGTATAATGCTTCTCGCTTCTTTTCGCTAAGCTTTTTGGAGTCATCAATGCCCTCAATGGCCAGCCCCTGCGGCAAAATGACAGCAGCCGCAAAAACAGGGCCAGCCAAAGGCCCCCTGCCGGCTTCGTCCACGCCACAAACCACGTTGTATCCGTTGTTACGAGATTCTTTTTCGTATAAAAGCCAATCTTTCTCGATTTTCGTCTTCATCAAAATTTATAAAACCCCTAAAATCAAAGTTAATCCAGCGTTATTCGGCCTAGCTTCGCCGCCCGAAATTCGTCCAAGACCATTATAGCGGCTCGTTCTGTGTCAGTTTTCCCGCCAGAAAGTAGCATTCCGCGCTTTTTTGCAATAACTTCCAAAAGCTCTAGCCCGGACTTCCCCGCTATGCAGCTGTTTTCAAGTTTATATCTCTTAGCCAAATTTTCCGCATAGTCCGCCACCAAACACGTTAAAAGCCTGACCGCAAGCTGCTCGACGTCCAAAATGTTATCCTTGATCGCGCCGGTAAATGCCAATTTTTCTGCAACGAGCATGTCATCAAATTTGGGCCACAAAATACCCGGAGTATCGAGTAAATCAACGTCTTTAGATATCGAAAACCACTGATTGCCCATCGTAACGCCAGGCCTGTCTTCAACTCTTGCCTTTTTGCCGCCAGAGAGGCGATTAATAAAAGAAGACTTCCCCACATTCGGGATCCCAACGATCATCACGCGCAAACTCTTATTGAGGCCTTTGTGCGAAGCCCGCTCCAGCTGGTCTTTAAGAATACTCTTAACGGCCGGCACAAACAAATTAACGCCCTTGCCCGACTTGCAGTCAACCAAAATCGCAGTGGTACCTTGATTTTTGTAATAATCAAGCCAAATTCGGTTTTTTTGAGGGTCCGCAATGTCCGACTTGTTCAAAATGATAATCCTTGGCTTATTCAAAACCAACGCATCAACGTCAGGGTTTCGGCTACTCTGAGGGATCCTGGCATCAACGATCTCGGCAACAATGTCTATAAGCTTTAAATTTTCTGCGATTTTCCGTCTGGTCTTCGTCATATGGCCAGGGAACCACTGAATTGTCTGCATACCGTCATTCATGGCGCGAGTCTCCTTTGCTGAATGTAAAACAAAATGGCTTACCATAAATATACCATAAAAAAAGAGACTTTATAAGTCCCTTTTTGATTTAATCACAACCACGCCCAAATTTTTATAGCGAATGCAAGCGATTATAGCTTGGCACGTAGCTATATTCAAAATTTAATTGCAGAACATCGTCCAGAAAGTTAGAGGCTTTAGCGTAAATTGTCTCAGAAGAATCGCCCGAAAAGTCTTTGCAAGCACTCAAAAAGCTCAAAAAAGCATCATCAACAGTATTGGTTATGCTGTTTAACTTAACATCATTATACATGCACTGCAGCTCGTAGCGCGCGTTGCTCTCGCTATTACCGATATTCATGAAAAGCTTTTTTAGCTGATCTTCTTGCTCGCTTTTGAAGTCTGACCATAGCTCACTTATAACGCCACTTTGATCTGCTCGATCCTGTAGCCCTTTTGCGATATTATTGAACTTGCTTGCTAAAAACACAAGCGAATTCGTCCCAATCACACTGGAATTACTTTTAACTTCCCCCGCTGTGCTACCCGAAGCTAGACCTACGCCCAAGTCTTCTGCTTTTAATGTTTTTATCTCTGTCGCAACTACGCGCTTTAGCACCCAAATTTGAGGACGATTGCAGATGGATTCTTCGCCAGGCAAAGGCAAGCTAAAGTTGTTGCATGTTGGCGTTTGAGTGAGCTCAATGGTGATCTGGGCATACTTTTTGGGAATCTTTTTTGCAAGCTTTTTGTAAAGAGGTTCCTTCGTTTTATAATTGAGATTTCTTAGCATCGGGCAAAATTTTTCGCCCAGCAATTCAACGCCTTTGTTTATCGTCTGCACGGTCTCGTTGGGCGACTGCGCCAACCTTTTTTGCACTTCGTCGAGAGTTTTTTGAAAAGCCTGCTGTCCGATAATATTGTTGTTGTGCACGGGCAGCTTGACAACAAACGTGAGGTCTTTGCTGGTTTCGTCGCCAAATTCAGAGTTAGTCACGTCATATAAAATTTTTGCAGTTGACTTGCCAATCACAGGGATTTCAAAATCGAAGGCACCCTCAATGCCGTAGGACGTGGCTTTGTGAGTTGTATAAAACTCTGCAGACCGTTTCGTCTGCACTATGGAGCGGGTCAACGCCTGAACCTTTTCTAGCTCGGATATCTGAAAATACAGTTCGCAAAACAATTTTTGCAACTCTTCATTATCGCTAAAATCGCACGCGCCTCTAAGCATGGGGGCTACAGATACGGCGGCTTTTAACACATTGAGCCGCCCGGTGACGCTTTGGGGCAGCCAGCGCCTCTCTGTGGCGTGCTTAAGGCGCTTTGCGTCGGCTTTTTCCTTCTTGGTGGCGTGTTCATTTGCAATAACAGACAAACACTGGTTATAGGCGGTTAAGTCGCCCTTCACGCGGCTTGCAAGCGCGGCAATGGCTTGTCCGCTGGCTTTATTTAACAGATGAGCTCTGCACTCGATAACAATGGGAAAGTCGGCGGTTTTAAGCTTGCTGATTATCTTTTCGGTCGATCCACCAACCGTAGAAGGCGAGCAGTCCGCATTAATCAGGCTCAAGTAGTTGTGGTACACCAGAGTAGTCGTGTAGCCGCCCGTGCCACTAGCTTTGGCGCTGATTCCAGCCTTAGCAAGAGCCTTTAAATCGGCAGAAAGCCCCGCCGTAGCTTGAACAGTAAATTCTTTGTTTGCCATAGATGCCTTTGTTACCTTGGGCGCGGCTAGTTGGGCGTTTTGCGACACTACCCCTAAAAGCTTCAAATAAAATTCCATCGACGTCTTAAAGTTCGAGAGCACGATCCGCTCGTGGTCTTGCATCTGCCTTCTAGCCTTTGCGATATCGTTGATTTTGGGGGCGCGTTTATAAATCGTCGAACTAAACTTGGAGTTACTGTCTAAAAATTGTTCCAAAGAGCGACAGACCAACACTTGCGCCAACTCAAGTTTGCCATTTAGCGAGAGATCTGCACTTTTTGGCAACCCAAAAGCAACCGAGCCACCAAAATTGCCACTTCTGTTGATCCGATAAAAATTTTTCTCCGACCCACCTTCGTTTACATTCACTCCAAAGCTGAGTTTCGGCTCCAGCGCGCCAGAATTCACATTTAAATTAAGCGCAACTTCGGCAGATGTGCCCTCACTGCCCATCCGTTTCTCAATTTCTACTCGATTTTCCTCAATAATCCGGCTCGCAAGCGCCCTAGAAACGAGAAGTTCATATGCGTTTTTGGCAGACGTAATGAAGCCGAGAAATTGGTTGCCGCTTAAGTTAGCGCTCGCCATAGCCTCCTCTGCAGCGGCCAAATAAGATATAATCTGGATCCGCTTAAGCTGTAAGTCCGAAGCCCCGTCGGTAAGGCAAACTATTATGTTACCAAAAATGTTCATCAGAGCCGGGCTGTTCAAAATTCCCTTAAAATGGCTGTATTTGTGGCTATCATCCTTGCTTACTTTTATCAATGCGTCTATGACGCCCAGCAAAGCCTGATCTAAATTGTCACCTTCGAACAAATCTAGTTGGGCGCTAATTGCACCGTCAAAATTTGCGTTGTCGCCTATTTTAAACTGGTGCGAGAGAATTGGTGCCAAAATTTGCTTTTCGTCGTGGGCAGCCCTCTTTTGAAGAGGCTCCCCGTCACTGGCTAAATATGTATTCAAAGCTTTTCGATGGATCGTGTCATCTTGCGTGTATTCTTGACTTTGCTCAGTTTGCATCTCAATGTTTGGCGCAGCAGTTGAAAGCCTCGCAGGAAAAGACAAATTTAACACAACCACGCTCGAAAAAAATATACTAACAAATTTTTTGCATAGTATTCCATTCTCAACATTTAACATTTTTATCCCCCATTCATTTGTATTTTTATTAATATTTTACTGAAAAAATTCTTGTTGTCAATATATTCAAATTAATTTAATTTTGTGTTTGATTTTTGTATGTGTTTAAGCCTCGGGCTACAGCGCATTGTCCTCATTAAAATTATTTTTCTCTGATAAACGCGGGGGTTTCACTATAAAATCTCAATTGATTTAATATTCCGCTAAAACAGGGCAACTATCGAAACAGAAGTTTTAAAAATCTGCAAATCATAAAATTATTGACAAAAAACAAATTTTATGATAGTTTATATATGTATATATTTTATAAATCGATACGATTAAAGAAAAGGTGGTGTGGATAGTGTCTCTTGAAAATGTGGGAAAGTTCTTTGAATTGGCGAAAAACAACAAAAATGTTGCGAAAGAATTAAACAAAATTAAAGATAAATTACAACAAAAAGATAAAATTTTTAACGAATCACAATTTGTCAAGGACGAAATTATCCCGCTTGCGCAGAAAAACGGAATAGATTTTGCGCCAGAGGAATTTTTGAACTACGTAAAAGCGCAAATATCCGAGCTAAGCGACGAAGACTTGCTAAACGTAAGTGGCGGAGGTTCCTTCCAAAATTTTATGTTGGCAGGGATGCTTGCATTTTTCAGTTCTCTTCCTTTGGCTATTGGCGTTAGCAATTTTAAGTTAGTTGAAAACGTAGCGCAAGAAACTACTCAAAATAGCGAAACTAGTTCGCAAACAAGCCAAGGCGGAAGTGATGGTGCGGAGGCTTCTGCAAAAGCCAAAACCGAGCGTCAAAAAGATAAATCTAGCGAAAAAAAGGCCGACTCCAAGAAAAAGTCGAGCAAAAAGGCCAAAAAAAATATGGCCGCAAGCAGGGCTCAAAGGGACAGTTCAAGTAGGCCTGGCCTCAGTAGCCGTCGTGGAGCAACCCAAAACGAAAGTAAGGCTTCAGCTGGGTTACAAAGCGATGCAGAAAATTTAAATCAGCCGCAACTCAGTACGCCAACAGATGTTTCATCTGAGCATTCTGCGCCGGCTGGAAGTGAGATTGCACAAAATAATTCGGTAAAATCTTTTACCTCGGAACCGCAGACTGAGCCTATACCCAATGCAAAAACAGACGTGGTTACCCCTGCACCTGCGCCTGTTCCAGTCGTTAATCCTATAAATAAAACTGAGCCTGCACCACAGCCTGAACCAGAGCCCGAACCGCAACCTGAGCCTGCGCCTGGGTCAGTCGTTAATCCTGTTAATAATAAAACTACACCTGAACCTGCTCCTGTACCTGCTCCTGTACCTGCACCCCAGCCAAACATTAAATCGGAGCCTACTCCTCAACCAAAACCTGAGCCAGCGCCTCAGCCAGTTGTAGTTAACCCTGAGACGGACGAGGTTCGTAGGCAATTATCCGCAGAAAATTTTGAAGAATTAGCTAACTACTTAAAAAGTAAATGCGATGTATATGATTTTGGAAATGAAGAAATTGAGAATGAAAAAGAAATGACTTTAATTAATTTTTATCGCAACTCCGAAGTCACTAAAGAAGGTACATTTGTTAACGGTGTACACATTGATGACGAAGTTGCTAAAACACTTTTTGATTACGCAAAACAAAAATATAACTATTTATTTCGTTTTGCTAATGAAAATGATAAATTTAACGTTTTATCAAAGACTTTATTAGCAAACAAAGACCCAGAAAGCTTGCTTGATTTTGCTGATAAGATGAACTACTATAGTTTCGACATGCTGAAAAACATGGTAGACACATGGCAAGAGTTGATAGATAGTCCTGATTTTACAGAATATCGTAAAATGATGGGAGCTCAGTTTGAGCCTGCTACAAAATTTATTGTAAAGGCAAAAAATTTAATAAAAACTAAAAATAGTGTAAATAAAGGGATTAAGGACGTTGTCCATGAGAATGAGACGCCAACAATAACTTCATCTTTTAATTGGCAGAGGATAGTGTACTGGAGCAGTGCGCTTATTGCTGATGCAGCACTCGCCTATTTGGGATATACGTACGGTAATGTTATATATAGCACGGTAAAAGCTTATGTTGTAAGCTTGTTTAATAATGACGTCCCTTTAAGCGAAATGTTTAATAAGGTGGTTACTTACATTAAGGACTACTTTCCTTCAAGTAATGTCGATGCTCCTCAGCTTTCTGCTAATATAACTGCGAACTCAATTTCAAATGCCGCAGGAAATTCAACAGATGTGGTAAACGGTATGCTCCTTAAAAATCCTGTAGAAACAGTTAAAATTTTGGAAAATGCCTTTAATGCAGCAACAAACTCTGCGAACCCTGGCGCCGTTGCCTCAACAATAAATAAAGGTGTAGAACTTGCTGCAAACACTTTTAACACAGCTGCTTCTGCGAGCCCTGGCTCCATTGCCTCAGCAATAAATAAAGGTGTAGAACTTGCTGCAAACACTTTTAACACAGCTGCTTCTGCGAACCCTGGCGCCGTTGCCTCAACAATAAATAAAGGTGTGGAATTTGCGGCAAATACTCTTAACACAGCTGCTTCTGCGAACCCTGGCGCCGTTGCCTCAACAATAAGCCCATTAAATATGATTAAGGAAGCCGGGAAGTCCATAAGTTCCCTAGGCGGTCAAGCATTAAATAAAGTAAAAAGCATGCTTAATACGACAGCAAACACGGAATCCTTTACCGTGCCAAAACTTTCCGTTGAAAATTTAAATACAACTCTAATTAACCAGTTTACTGAAAACATCATTAATTTGAATGCAAATTCTGCTGCCCCTGGATCTTTTGTTTTCGATGCAAACAAAGCTGCAACAATTGTTTCAGATAACTTCAATATTGACACTCCTGATGTTGCTCAGAATGTTGGGGGCTTATTTGAGTATGTAAACTCTGTAAAAGAAGTCGCTGAAAAATCCAACTGGGATTTCAAAAAAATTGGCTTAACTGCAGTAGCTGTTGCCAGTATTTATGGGCTATATA
>CAOUJG010000011.1 GCA_948537335.1 uncultured Eubacteriales bacterium | reverse complement strand
CATGCGTTAGAAAAGAAAAAATTCTAGACTATTTGCGTCCAGACGGGAAAACTCAGGTAACTGTTGAATATGAAAATGGTATTCCCAAAAGGCTCAACACTATTATCATATCTGCTCAGCACTCTGAAGGTGTTATTCAAAAAAAGCTCAAAAAAGATATAACGGAAAATGTAATAAACACAGTTATCCCGGAAAACATGTTAGACAAAAAAACGAAAATTTTTGTAAACCCCACCGGTAGATTTGTAATTGGAGGCCCTGTTGGAGACAGTGGATTAACTGGCAGAAAAATTATCGTCGATACATATGGTGGATATTCTCGACATGGCGGTGGAGCTTTTTCGGGAAAAGATCCCACCAAAATTGATCGTAGTGCCGCTTACGCGGCAAGGCATGTTGCAAAAAATATTGTTGCAGCAGGCTTGGCTAAAAAATGTGAAGTTCAAATTGCTTATGCCATCGGGATGGCTTCTCCAGTTTCAGTCATGGTTGAAACGTTCGGAACATCAAAACATTCTAATGGAGAATTAGCAAACGCAATAAATTCAGTCTTTGATCTACGCCCAGCAGCTATTATTAACAGCTTGAATCTGAAAAAGCCAATATATAAAAGTTTAGCTAAATATGGTCACATGGGCAGAGAAGATTTGGATGTAAGTTGGGAGAAAACTGATGTACACGTAACATAAAAATAGATAAGAATTTTTTAATGATAGGAGGTGTACAAATTTGGACATAAAAGTTTTTAGAAGCATAAAAGAAATAGACTCACTATTATGGGATTCTATCATAAATAATAAAAACAATCCTCTTTTAAGAAATTACAATTTTTTAAAAGCAGTAGAAGATTCAAATCTATCAGACGTCAAATATTGGTATGTAATGTTTTTTGAAAACAGCAATCTGATAGGTCATACTAGTTTGTTTTCAATGTACAGTTATATGGATGAATCGATTACAGGAAAAATAAAAAATTTTATTGCAAAAATTAGAATAAAATTCCCATCCTTTTTAAGGCTTAAAATGATTGCCTGTGGCACTCCTGTTGCGACCTGTTCAAACACTTTAACAATTTACAATGGAAGCAAACATAATGAATTTTTATTAAATTTAGATAAAGTAATTAATAAAATTGCTGCTCAAGAAAAAGCGCATATAATATTATACAGAGACTTTAATGCGCATGACAATCAAAGCATGAAAATTTTAAACAATTTAGGTTACAGAAAAGCTTCTTCACTCCCAACAACATTTTTTGACGTTAAGTGGAGTAACTTTGATGATTATATAAATAGTTTTAAGTCATCTACTAAAGCGAAGATTAAAAGAAATTTAAAAAGATTCAATAATGGTGACTTGATCGTTGAAATATGTTCGGATTTTTCAAAATATTCTAAGTTAGTATATAAACTGTATGAGAATGTTTATGAAAAAGCCGAATCTAAATTTGAAAAATTAACTCCAGCTTTTTTCTATCATATTAATAAAAATTTAAGCAAAAATACAAAAGCTATTCTCGTCTGGAAAGATCGAAAGATTTTAGCTTTTGAACTTGTACTTGAATGGAATAAACTTTTAACTCCGCTGTATGTTGGAATTGATTATGAATTAGTAACAGAGTTCGATGAGACATTGTGGTATGCGATGGTTGAAAGAGTCGTGGTAAGTAATGACGGCAGTGTGAGCTTTGAATTTAAAAATGGAAAAATAATTAAATAAAGTCGGAGCACGGCAGGAGCTAATCCCTGCGCAGTGAGCCGGCTCTTTATTTTATAATTAACTTGACTTTGCTTACGATTAGAGTTTAGATATGTGACACAGGAAAATTGAAAATAAAAATGTCATGGCAGACTGGTATTCCGGAAACATACCAGCCCTGCAAAAGGTACACATCTACCCTTCACAATCGCAAAAGCGACGCCATAACTATTTAATTATATATTAAAGCTTATCGTTGCACAAGAGACGCATGTACGGGTACGAAAGGATGGTGATTTTTCTGCCTTTGCATGCGTTTTTATATTTTAAAATTCCTGAAAAAATTAAGGAGTTTTAACATGAACATTTTTAAAGATGAGTCCGACGTGTATGGCAGATATTTGCCTGGAATGATGCATACGGCAACAAAAAATTTTTTTGAAATTTCAAGAAGGATAAAACAAAAACTCGGCGGTAAGTCGTACAAGTTAGATGAATATCTGGAATTGATATTAAAAATAGTGAACATCCGGCTTGCAGCTGATGCAGCAGAAGACGGGCGCAAATATTTTAGTCAGCTTATGTCTTTATGCCGAGGTATTTTGGATTATAACCTAAATGTTAAGGAGCACGAATTTTACCAAACAGCGAAAGATTTTATAGTAACCCATAAATTTCCATATAAAGAAAACAATACGCTCTCAGAGCTTTATTGTGCGCTTCTTACGCCGCAGTTTGCTGACTTTGCTGTGGAAAAATTCACGGAAAATATTAAGCGGAGATTAAGACAAGAGATCGACACGGTGTTGGTTTCTCAGTACAGCAAGTTGATAATTGATACGCTTGGCGAGGAAGAGATGGTGGCTTTAAACAATGCGATCACCGACAGGTTCATAATTTCGTCGATTCTGGATTCATTTTTGCAGGCAATAACGAACGAATACTTATACTGCTTGCTACATCGAGATCCAGAGACATCAAAACAAATATTCCAACTGATAATGGAGGACTTTTGATGTGGACTTTAAAACAGAATTTTAGAGAATTTATGGATGGTATGCTTGACGATATAATTTCTGATTTAGAAAATAAAAGTCCAGAATACAAAGCTTGTAAGAAGGATGAGAGTGACAATATAGATAAGTTTGATGAAATGATAGGCAGGATGTCGAAATAGGACATAGATTTTCTGAAGAAACATGAGATGAACGTTTTTAATATTTCTGCTGCAGAACAAAGCTATATCTATTATCGTGGCTACAAGGATTGTGTTAGACTCCTTAAAATAATTGGCGTGATATGAATTTATAAAATGTGAAAGAATAATTAAAGGAATCTTTGCAAAAAAACAAAAGAGCCCATAATACTGGGCTCTCAGGTTTGATTCCATTACGGCCTGCTTTTTTTCAAAAATCAGATGGCTTACTTCGGATCTTTGCTGCGCGTTTTTAACTTTTAGGGAAATACACGATACGCAAAACTGCGTCGATGTAATCAGTGCCTTTTTCTATATAGAGAAAGGCTCTGTATCTACCGACGTCGGTGGGCGGTCCGTCTAATTCTGTCTCGGTGCCGTCCGGGTTAACTCTGAAGTATTTTACAACAAAGGCTCCCATGCCCGTTACATTGGGCTTTAAAGTGACCACGAATTGCTTTACCGTGCCGTTGTAGGTCAGATCCTCTGTCAGGATAATGTCAAAGAGGTCAAGTGTTGGTATTTTTAGAATCTTAAAAACTAAAGGCACCGCTGGAAAAGTGTTGCCGTAGGAGTTGGCTTGAGTTATTAAGACATCATGCGTGGCGCCGGGAAGGTTGTTTAGCGGAGCAGACCAGTACCCATCGAGGTCTACTAGCGCTGTGGCGAGGATTTCACTGCCCTCCGTGATGTTTACAGTGTAGCCGGGTGCACCGGTGCCCGAAACCGTCACTGTGGCGCCGGGGGCGAACACCGCGTTTTGAGTGGGGGCCGTAAGCGTCGTCTGTTTGGTGATGTTCGTGCTCACGATTATTGACCCAGCTAACGGGGTGCTGTTTCCCCACAGGCGGTCGCCGTACTCGATCGTGTAGCCGTATATTCGGTGGTTGTCTACAGTCGGATATCCTGTTAAAACGGAATCATTCCAAAGCTTATTATTTTTTACAGTGGCTAAAAATGGTTCTTCGCCACCGTTCCCTGTTTGGCTTGGCTCACCGCTGGCCCACATATTAAATTTGAATGGCATATGACCTGTAAATCCTGAAGTAGTTTGTGAGTGTTTAATTTTTTCGTAAAATACTGAATTTTGAGGGCTTGGGTTACTATAATCATAATCAAAGTACTCTGATTCCTCTTTGCTTATTGGTCTGTTTTTACCTTCAATCGACCAAGATGAATATTGTGGCTTTAATTTGGCACAAAGCTCTGGTCCGCCCGTCCAATACCAGTATCCGATATTATTGTTGGATATAGTAACATTGGCTGTGTTTAGCCCACTTAATGTAGCACGCGTCCCTCCGAGCCAGCCAACATTGTTGCCCGTATTATTTCCTGCATATTTTAAAACGAAATCATGTTCTCCTTTCGAAATAATATTTGCCAAGTAACCCTTCCATCCACCAAATTCGCTTGCCTGAGAGTTGTTATAGGCATCTACCCAAGTAATATCTAAACTGGAAACATATTTGTAAAAGTGCCCCGTGCCAGGATAGTAGTGCACATCGTTAGGAATAGCCGATTCGCTCAAGAGAATAGTTATGGACTGCGAAGTTGCGCATTCATACTGCACATTTCGTAAGAATTCTTGCACACTGGCATCCGGTTTCGTCTTCATGTATGTAACAAAAGTGCTGGTATTGTCTTCACTTGCGGTGAATCCATCCATCGTCTTCGGAATTATTTGGAAATTATTCGTGTCTTCACCAGAGCACGAAATTTGGATAGTTTGGGTTGAAGTCTCCCAGTATTCAGAAACTTTCGTATTCGGATACGTGCAGGATGTCCAGTCAGCGCTCCACCGCTGCGGCCCAGTGGTCACCCCAGCACCAACCCCGCTAACAGATGAGCATTCCGCAGTATTGTTTATGTGAAAGCACGCAAAAGGTCCCAGCAAAATCCCCGCCAGAACGTACAAAACCACCTTTTTCATAATTTTCATGATATCACCGTCCAATATTTATGTGTTTTTTATCCTATTATATATATATATATATTGCAATATATTTTTAAGATTTTTGTATACATAAACAAATGGCGATAAAAATTTATATAAATATTAAACACATGAAGTTTTGAATGTGTGAAATTTTAAGGTGCAGCTCCGAAGGCATACTTAGCGGAGTTTTAGGCATCAAATAATTAAAAAGTCCAACACTGGCAGGACTATGTGTGATCTTTTGCGCAAACAAAAAAAGAGCGGATTACATAAAAGCAAATCTACTCTTAAAATCTAAAAACTTTTATTTTTTATACCATTAAAAGCGCACGACACACTGGACATTGTATCAATAGTCGAGTAAAAATATGGTGCGGGTGACAGGACTTGAACCTGCACGGTGTTGCCACTAGAACCTAAATCTAGCGCGTCTGCCAATTCCGCCACACCCGCACAACGATGCTTAATTATAGCACATATCTTGAAAATAATCAAACATTTTTTGCTGATTTGATAATTGCGTTAAATTAGCAAATTTGATGTAGTTGTGTAAGATCCTAGCGCGATTATTGAATTATTATCTGTAGGTAACGCGAGGAAGAATTTTTATAATTACCAAGCGCGCACCAGAATAGCGCTGAGAAGGCATAAGAGGCATAACCGACATGATTACGCAGATCGTTAACATTCCTAACAATGATGGGGACAGCGCGTTTTTAAGCTTAATTCGCAAGGCTGAGGCCACTAGAGCACCAAGCCAGATTCTGAGAATGAGGAGCAACTACAAGTGACTCTATGGGGCTGCTATCATTTTACGGCACATGTAAAGCTATAATAAACGCTTACCAGAGCAGCGCCGGGATGGCATAAGAGATAGCCGACATTATTATGCCGGCCGTTAATACGCCTAAAATGATGGGAGGCAGCGCGTCTTTAAGCTTAATACGCAAGGCTGAGGCTACTAGTGCACCAGTCCAGCCGCCGGTGCCGGGCAAGGGGACTGCTACAAATACAAAAAGTCCCAGCTTTCTGTGTTTTGCAACGGATTCGCTTTTTGCGCTGGCCTTTTTTTCAAAGTGCTCTACGATTTTTTTTAGTCTAGTTTTCTTTAAAACGGCAAAAATTTCGTCGATAAACAGCAATATGAACGGCAGGGGCAGCAGATTGCCTATGACGCAAATTGGGAAAGCGTATAGCCAGCTGACTTTAAGCAGGCTTGCTGCTATGAGCCCTCCGCGCAGCTCCAGAATGGGCATTAGCGACACAATAAAAATTATTATTTCGGCCGGAATGACATTTGTCAGACCGCTTGTTATTGACGCGACTAAGGATCCTGCCAAAATGAGCGACCTCCCTTTAATTCCTAGTTTTAACTAATCTCAGATAATTGTATACTAAATTCTAGGCGCGGGCAAGTGGTTTAAGAACTCGTCTGCCCCGAATTTTAGTAAAATCTGCGCGATTTTTAATTTTTATTGATTTGGAGGCAAAAAAAAGTTATAATTGTCATTAAGGAAAAATATTTTTCATTTATAGGAGGGCCAAAATGGCGGTGGATAAGAAAAAGGCGTTGGAAACAGCGTTGGGTCAAATAGAAAAGCAGTTCGGAAAAGGCGCGGTTATGCGGCTGGGGCAAAGTCAAACTATGCATGTGGATGCGATTCCTACGGGCTCGCTCTCTTTAGACTTAGCTTTGGGAATTGGCGGGTTGCCTCGGGGCCGGATTATAGAGATTTATGGGCCGGAATCTTCGGGCAAAACCACGCTGTCACTTCATTGTATTGCGCAGGGTCAAAAAAATGGCGGCAACGTTGCTTTTATTGACGTTGAACATGCTTTGGACCCGGTTTATGCTGCGGCTTTGGGTGTGGATGTTGATTCTTTGCTGGTTTCTCAGCCAGACACTGGCGAGCAAGCTCTCGAAATCACCGAATCTTTGGTGCGCTCCGGTGCTGTTGACATCATCGTGGTGGACTCCGTTGCAGCGCTGGTGCCGAAGGCAGAGATCGAAGGTGAGATGGGCGACGCTCACGTGGGGCTTCAAGCTCGGTTGATGTCTCAGGCTTTGCGCAAGTTGGCCGGTGCTATCTCTAAGTCTAACTGCATCGCGATTTTCATTAATCAGCTGCGCGAGAAGGTTGGTATCGTTTATGGAAATCCCGAAGTTACGCCGGGCGGACGTGCGCTGAAGTTTTACTCTTCGGTTCGCATTGAGGTTAGAAAAATCGAGACTCTTAAAAACGGCACGGAGATAATCGGCGCCAGGACGCGCGCGAAGGTTGTCAAAAATAAAATTGCGCCGCCCTTTAAAGAGGCCGAGTTTGACATCATGTACGGCACGGGGATTTCGCGCGAGGGCGAGCTTTTGGACTTGGCGGTAAAGCTTGACATTGTGAAGAAGAGCGGCGCTTGGTTCTCTTACAAGGACGAAAAATTGGGCCAGGGTCGCGATAAAGTCAAGGAGCTGTTTAAGGAGAATAAGAAGATTGCCGATAAGATCGAGAAGGAAGTCAATTCGAATGTTGACAAGCTCTATGGAAAGGCCAACTTGAGGGCAGCTGCGAGGTCGCTTGCCACAGCTGTAGAAGTGCCCGTTGCAAAGGGCGAGGATGGCGACGTGAAGGCGAACATCGACATAACGGTGGATGATTGACCTTGTACATAACTGGCTTAAGAACAGAGAAAAAGCGTCTGACTGCGGTTTTTGTTGACGGCGAGCTTTGGAATAGGCTTGACAGCGAAGTTTTAGCGCAAAACTCGATTAAAGTCGGGATGTCGGCGGATGAAAATTTTTTGACAGAATTAAAGTTTGAATCGGACTACAAACGCGCGAAAGATCGGGCGCTGTACCTGATTTCTTTTAGAGATTATTCTGAAAAAGAATTAAAGGATAAGCTGAAGAAGGACTACAGCGAAACGGCGGCAGAGAAGGCTGTTGCCAAGATGCGGGACTTGGGGCTGGCTAATGACCTGAATTTTGCGCAGAAGTATGCCAGGGAGTTGCTGTTTAACAAGCATTTTTCTAAGCGCAGAGCCGAGTTTGAGCTTTTGCAAAAGGGTATTGACAAGGACACGGTTTGTGATATTTTGGCTGGGTTAGAATACGATGCGCTTGAACAAATCGGGCTTTTGGTTGACAAAAAATATCGGTTGGCTTATTCTGACGAGAAGGTGAAGAAGCGTGCGGTCGCCTTTTTGCAGCGGCATGGCTACAGTTGGGATGATATCAAGCGCTTTTTTGATTCCTGCTGCGATTAAACGCGATGACAGCTGGCTTGGTGCGAAGGTAGGTGCTTTTGAATTTTATGAATCTTCCAAACAAAATCACGGTTTTGCGGATATTGCTCGTGCCTGTTTTGATGCTGTTTTTGCTCGTTTCTGAGATCGATTGCAGATTTTTTTTCGCGCTTTTGGTATTCATTATTGCAGCTGGGACAGATCATCTGGACGGCAAGATAGCTAGAAAGCTTGACTTGGTAACGGATTTTGGCAAGTTTTTGGATCCGCTTGCTGACAAGATGCTCGTTATGTCGGCGTTTATATGCTTTGTGGACTTAAAGCTTGTAAGCGCGGCGCCTGTTGTTATTATTTTGCTGCGTGAATTTTTGGTTACGTCGTTGCGGCTGGTTGCGATGAGCTCGGGGCAGGTTATTGCTGCGAATATTTTTGGGAAGGCCAAAACTGTGAGCCAGATTGTCGCTATAACGGTGATTTTGCTGTCTCAATGTGCTGCACAGGCTGGTACGCCGTTTTGCAACGGTTTGGATTTATTTGCTATTATTAATAATTTTTTTGTTTGGGTGGCCGTCGGATTTACCGTTTTGTCGGGCTTTATATACATTAAAGAAAATTTTAATGTGATAAAAAATTAAAAAACTGTTGCAATTTTATCGCTTTTTGTGTATAATGTTTATTGAGTAAAAGTGAATATTTTTGCAAAAGCGTCGAGAAAGACTAGTATTCGGGACTTGTTTGATATTAGAGAGAGAGCGCCTTTGGCTGTAAGCGCTTTTTATTGAGCGCCCGAAGAATGCACTTTTTAGCTCATAGAAGGAACCCTTTTTGAAGTCGAGATTGGCTTTAAATGGCAGTATTTCTATGCGGAGTGGTCACCGTTACATGACTTTTGAGCGATAAATGCGGAGTGGAACCGTGGCTTAATTTTGATTTGGCCGCCTCTGTTTTCCTTTTTTTAGGAAGATGGGGGCTTTTTGCTTTTTTGATTATAGATAGAAAGCCGATGCGGTTAGGTTTGATGAGGGTTTGGCATAAAATAATTGACAGAGGAGTGCTTTGGATGAGGATTTACAACACTATGACGCGCAAAAAAGAGGAGTTTCGCCCTATAAAGGAGGGCACGGCGAAGATTTATGCTTGCGGGCCGACGGTTTATAATTATATTCATATTGGCAACGCGCGGCCTCTCTGCGTTTTTGACGTATTGCGGCGATATTTGGAGTACCGCGGGTTAAAGGTCGATTTTATCCAGAATTTTACGGACATTGACGACAAGATCATAAAGAAGGCGAACGACGAGGGCGTTGACTACCGCGAGATTGGCCGGAAGTATATCGCGGAGTACAAGGTTGACGCGAAGGGGCTGAATATTCGAGAGGCGACGTTTAGCCCGAAGGCGACCGAGAGCATTGACGACATGCTTGACATCATAAAGAAGCTGATGGATAAGGGGTTTGCTTACCGGACTAAGGAGGGCGACATTTACTTTCGGGCCGGTCATTTTAAGGAGTATGGGAAGTTGTCGCATCAGCCTTTGGAGGACCTCGAAGCTGGCGCTAGAATAAGCGTTGGAGAGTCTAAGGAGGACCCGATGGACTTTGCTTTGTGGAAGGCTGCTAAACCGGGGGAACCTTACTGGCAGTCGGTGTGGGGCAAGGGCCGCCCGGGGTGGCACATCGAATGCTCTGCTATGGCGAGCAAATATCTTGGCAAGACTATTGACATCCACTGCGGCGGACAGGACTTGATTTTTCCGCATCACGAGAACGAAATTGCTCAAAGTGAGTGCTGCAACGGCGTCCCTTTCGCAAATTATTGGATGCACAACGGGCACATCAACGTTGAGAACAAGAAGATGTCGAAGTCGCTTAACAATTTCTTTACCGTCCGCGAAATTGCGGGTCAGTACGGATATGAGCCGATTCGCTTTTTGATGCTGTCGGCGCATTACCGGAACCCGATAAACTACAGCAAGGAGATCATCGAGCAGTGCATCGCGTCGCTTGAGAGGCTGTACACTTGCAGGAATAATTTGAAGTTTATTTTTGAGAAAGCCGGCGCGGAGGAAACTATTTTGGAGATGAAGCTGCGTGGCAAGCTGCTCTCTTACAAATTCAAGTTTATTGAGGCATTGGAAGACGACCTGAACACGGCAGACGCGTTGTCGGTGCTGTTCGACTTGGTGCGCGAGATTAATGCGAACATAAGCATGAAGGCCGAGGTATCTAGGGCCACGGTGGGGTTTGCGGCTGACTTGCTAGATGAGCTTTCGGACATTCTGGGGCTGCTTTACAATAAAGAGGAGAGCTTGCTGAACGACGAGATCGAGGCGCTGATAGAAAAGCGTCAGGGCGCGCGAAAGAACAAGGATTGGGCCACGGCGGATAAAATTCGCGATGAGCTCAAGCGGAAAAATGTTGTGCTCGAGGATACGCCGCAGGGCATAAAATGGAGCTTTGTGAATGAGCGGCCGAAAGTGTGATTGGAGGCGCGGTCAAGGGGCCACTGAAAATTATGGATAGAAAAAAAGTTATGGTTGGCATGAGCGGCGGTGTGGATTCGTCTGTTGCGGCGCTGTTGCTCAAGCGACAGAGATACGACGTTACTGGAGTTACGCTGAAGCTGAAGCCAGCGAAATACATGGGTGCCGACGATGGCCATAATGACATTAACGATGCGAAAATGGTTGCTGATAAAATCGGGATAAGCCACGATGTAGTGGACTTTTCGGATTTGTTTGAGAAAAAGGTTATCGAGAGTTTTGCAAAGTCTTATTGTAGCGGACGCACGCCGAACCCATGCGTTTTGTGCAATAAATTTATAAAGTTTGGTGCGATGTTTGACTACGCGATGAAAAATGGCTTTGATTATATTGCGACGGGCCATTATGCGAATGTGGAGTACGATGCAGACCGCAATAGGTGGCTTTTGAAACGAGCTAATAGCGGCAAGGACCAAAGCTATATGCTTTACAATTTGACGCAAAATCAACTTGCCCATACTTTGTTTCCGCTTGGTGATGGTAATTTCGAAAAAGACCAAACTCGCAGAATAGCTGAAGACTTTGGGCTACCTATCGCGAAAAAGCCGGACAGCCAGGAGATCTGCTTTATAAAAGGTGAAAGTTATATTGATTTTATAAAAAAGAATTTTGATGGTGCAAAGCGCGAGGGTAATTTTGTGGATAAGTCCGGTAACGTTTTGGGGCAACACAATGGGATTTTGAATTATACTGTGGGGCAGAGGAAAGGCTTTGGCGTGACATTTGGCAAGCCGATGTATGTTATCGACATTAATGCGGCCGATAATACCGTGGTTTTGGGCGAAGATGGGAATCAATATTCAAATGAACTGATTGCTACGGATCTTAATTTTATTCTGTTTGATTATCCAGACTCAGAAATGGCAGTAACAGCGAAAATTCGATATCAGGCAAAGCCGGAAAGAGCAAAGATATTACCTTTGGGGCCAGACAAAGTTAAAGTGATTTTCGAAAAACCTCAGCGCGCCGTTACAAAGGGGCAATCGGTTGTTTTTTACGGTGGAGATATAGTTGTCGGTGGCGGTATTATATCATAGCGAGTTAAATAGATAAAGGCAGCACGCGGTATAGTGTGCTGCCAATTATTAAAGATGAAAATAAAAAGCCGCACTATACCGCGCGGCTTTTTGTAATATCAACAAAAATTATTGAATAGAACAGTCTAAGTAATGGTCCAAATCCTCGTCGTCTTTTCGCTTTTTCTCAAAATAAACAATAGCAGTAGCCACGGCGGCTGCAATAGTCGCAGCGATGGCCACAATCGCAATAATCCACCCCATTTTATCGTTACGTCTCATAAGGCGCACCCCCATAGTTTAATAAACACATGATACTCAAAAACCTTGCAAAAGTCAAGCGTACACACATAAACAAAAAGGCAGAACAGAGACGTTCTGCAGTGGGCGAGATAAAAATAGAAAGACACTAAGCTGAAGCTGAGTTTAATTTGCGAGCGAGTGCGGATTTCTTTCTAGAAGCGGTGTTCTTATGAAGAATCCCCTTAGCAACAGCTTTATCGATCTTTTTGACAGCCAGACGAACGCACTCAGTTTTATAAGCAGAATCAGCGCCGATAGCAAGAGCAGCCTTTTTAACAGCCGTCTTCAAAGAAGAATTATAAGCCTTATTTCTAGCGGTTTTAGTAGCAATCACCTTAACGCGCTTTTTAGCAGATTTAATATTTGGCATTTTACGAAATGCCCTCCCTTCACGATTAAAATTAGTAAACCAACAATTACAAATAATGATAACACGTTTGGCACAAAAAATCAAGCATTTTTTTATTTTTGCACGAGGGCTGAAAAAGGCGCGGCAAGACAGAATACTACTACGAATTTGCGTCAATAATATAACAGAAAAGGTCAAAACAGCAAAAAAGTGAGGCAGAATGAGGGTGCAACTAAGAACCGACCTGGCAATGGAAGCCGTGAGGAGCCTAAAAAGCCAAATTGAAGGGGTGCGGCAAGTCAAAAAGGCAGAAGGGGCGCTAAAAATAACGCAGGTGACGATTGAAAGCGAGGCCGCAGCGCGAAGGATAGGCAAGTTAATGGGAGAGTACATCACGATAGAGCTGCCGACTTTTACGGACAATTGCGACAACGCCAAGGAAAAATCGGAAACAATAGCGGGCCAAATAAAAAGCTTATTGCCGCAAAAAGGGCTTGTTTTTGTGGTCGGGTTGGGAAATGAGGCGATAACTCCGGACGCATTGGGTCCTAAAACGATAAAGTCGATACTGGCAACACGGCACATCTCCGGAGAAATCGCGCGGTCTGCAGGGCTAGATTCGTTGCGGCCAGTAGCGGCGATGGCTCCCGGAGTTTTGGGACAGACCGGCATAGAGGTAAGCGAAGTTATTTTGAGCATCGTAAAAATGATAACTCCCGTGGCGCTGATTGTGATCGATGCTCTTGCCTCTGCAGAGACCAGTCGGCTGGGAACAACCATCCAAATCTGTAACACTGGGATTTCTCCTGGCGCTGGAGTGGGCAACGCGCGGCCAGGATTGAACGAAGAGACAATGGGAGTGCCTGTAATCGGCGTGGGTGTGCCGACGGTTGTGGATGCACAGACTTTGGCGAGGGACTTATTCGCAGGGGAGGCTAACGATGCAAAATATCTGGACGAAATAAGCAACAAGACGATGCCGCGCGGGGAGAGGATGATTGTGACGCCAAGGGAGATCGACTTGCTGATTGAACGATCGTCAAAACTGCTGGCCAAGTCGATAAACACGGCGCTGCAACCGGACTTTTCGACCAAAGAGATAATGGCGCTATTATAGCGAATGGCTTGCGGTTGGGGCATAAATCTTGGATGGCTCGCATAATTTTACCAAAGACAGAAATTTTAAGGACGGTTGGAGGTAAAAGGATGTTGATTGATGCGCGAAAAGTGAAAAAAATGATCCTTTATTTTTTGTCAACCAGCTCGGCGTTGGTGTGCTGCCTGTGCCTGACGCTTAAAGTCTTTGAACTATCCTGCAACAACCTTGCTCTTCTGGAGCTGTTTTCGATGAGCTTCATTATGTCCGAGGGCGACCTTCGCAGCAACGAAGCCAAGATCAACGTGGCCGATTATGACGCGCAAAAGATAATAAATCTAGACATCCACAAGCCCGATGTGATGGCGAATACGCTGGCCTCCGATGGGAACAATAAAATTGCAGATGAGAGTTTGAGCAAAGATCACGATTATCCGGACATCAAAGACTTCTCAATTCCTCACAACGACGGCGAGAATACGTTCAAGATTATCGAGAGCCACTTTGGCGACAGCGGCATAAAGTACGAGAATTTTTACGTGAATAATAAATCCGGAATGGACCTCAACATCGCGGAGGAGCTGCGAAAGAGGCCCGATGTGAACATAAAAAAGGACGGCACACCGCAGGTTTTGGTTTATCACACGCACACTTGCGAGGCCTTCATGGATAAAGACCAGGGGTTCTACTACGAGAGCTTTTATCCTCGGACTGAAGACAAGCGATACAGCGTTGTTAGGGTTGGTGATGCGATCTGTGAGAGCTTGAAAAAGGCCGGCATAGGTTGCATTCACGACACGACTTGTCACGATTCACCGAGCTTTAGCGGTTCTTATAGGCGCAGCGCGGAAACTATTGACAGAAACCTCGCAGAGCACCCCTCCATTCAGGTGACGATAGATATTCACCGCGACACAATCGGCAACAACGAGCGCGGCAAGATAAAGCCTACCTTTAAGGTGAACGGGAAAAAGGCGGCTCAGATTATGATTATGGCTGGCTGCGACTTGGATGGAAGTATGAACTTCCCCGATTGGGAGTATAATCTGCGATTTGCGCTAAGACTCCAGAAGGCGTCGGAGAAATTGTACCCGGGCATGACGCGGTCGATGTTCTTTGGTCCCGTAAAGTATAACATGAACAAAACGCACGCGTCGCTGCTAATCGAGGTAGGAACGGAAGTCAACACCCTAAACGAAGCGGTATACACCGGCACACTGCTGGGCCACGCGCTCGCAAAGACGTTTGAAGGGCTATAATAGCCAAAGTAAAGGATGGTCAAAATGCAAAGATGGCGAAATCACGTGAGGACGGTATTCTACAGCATGCTCTCAACATGGCTGACTTTGGCGCTGATTATGGGATTTATCGTGGTAGAGAAAAACACGCGGCGGATAGGTTTTGCCGATAATAATCCCTGGTTTGTTTATAGAGATTCGCCAAATGACGGGCATTATATTAAGATTCGGTTTATGAATAAGCCTCAGATTATAGATTTTTCCTGCATATACGCCATTACCGACGAGATCTCGCAAAATGTGAGCCAAGCCGTAGAGACAATTCAAAATATGGCGAAAAATATATAAAAATAAAATTTTATGTTGCGCAAAAGCGTAAATATGCTATAATGTTGGTGTGTTTTTAGCTTTTTTGCATATTGTGCCACAAAAAAGGAGGTTTGCGCGAAAGTTTGCGTCCAAATTGCGCATTATATCGCGGTTTTAAAGATGAAGAATAATTTTAGTAATTTTTTTAAATGTAAAATTTCCTTAATTCTTATTGCAGCGAGCCTGATTTGCCTTTGCGCGGGCACTTTTGCAAAAAAATATGTTGCGGTGGGGGTTGACAGCGATTTGGATAGCTCCCAACCGCGGGTGTACAGCAGCGAGACCTCTAGCACAGGCGTAAATAATCCCAACGTGCGAAGCCGCGTGAATTCGTCGACTTCTTCAAACGGTGAGAGGGTCGGGGTTTCATCTTATACGAGCAGCACGTCGAGCAGTCCGGCTAGCTCGAGCTCCTCTACAGGCAGCAATTCTACCTATTCCTCGTCAATCAGCACCAATTCTTCGAGCTCTTCTCAGAATAATTCAAACAGCGCGCCGCAACAGTCGACTCAAAGAGAGCGCCAGACTCAGAATAACTCTACCCCCGAGCAGTCCGCAAGCGAAGAGGCGGAAAATTCATCTCAAAATGTTGCACAGAACAAGGCAACTTCTGAAGAAAAAAATAAGGACGAATCGGCAGAAGAAAAGCCAAAGCCGCCAGAAGATTTGCCCGCGGTGGAGGCTGAAGAGGTTGCCTTTCCAGAAGTGGCGACACCTGTGAGCGCCGAAAAAGAAGCCAAAACCAATTACGTTGTGGGAATCATAGCTTGGGCTTTGATTTTAGCAGGCATCGCAATGGTGGTTTTCATCATGATAAAAGGCAGGAACGCCGCCGATGTGCCGATTCAGGGATTATCGGGCAGCAAAAAACGCAGGCGAAGAGGCAAACACCTGCTACCAGACAATTATTATAGAGAAAAATTTTGATAGTGAGCAAACGACAAAAATGGCGCGCACACGGGATGCGTGCCTATTTTTTTAGAACGATTTTATGGAAAACTTTTTTGCCCTTTTTTATGATAACAAAACCTTCGGCAAAATCAGATGGCGCCAAGGTTTTGCTGATGTTCGAGACTTTTTTATTTTCACCCTGAATTAAAACAGAAACGCCGCCTTGCTCGATTAACCGCCGTGCTTCGCCGTTTGACGACGCTAATTTTGACAAGGTCAATAATTCGATTATAGAAATTTGGCCGTCAGAGAAGGTGTCGGCACTGATGCATGTAGACGGCATATCATCGGCATTTTGCGCAGAAGAAAAAATAGCTTTGGAGGCATTTTGCGCAGAAGAAAAAATAGCTTTGGAGGCATTTTGCGCTTTTGTGGCTTCGTCTTTGCCATGGATTGCGGCTGTGACTTCGAATGCCAAAACTTCCTTTGCGCGGTTTAGCTCTTGACCCTCGAGTTTAGCTAGCTCGTTGATTTCATCCATTGGCAAAAACGTGAGCATTTTGAGGCATTTTATCACGTCTTTATCGTCAACATTGCGCCAATACTGGTAAAACTCATACGGCGAAGTTTTGTCAGCGTCCAACCAGAGGGCGCCCTTTTCGGTTTTGCCCATCTTTTTGCCCTCGCTGTTGGTCAGAAGCGTGATTGTCATGCCAAAAACGTCCTTGTTCTCCTTCTTGCGCGCCAGCTCAACGCCACCGATAATGTTGCTCCACTGATCATCGCCGCCGAGCTCCAGCACACAGTCATATTTGCGATTTAAAACAAGGAAGTCGTAGCTCTGCATCAGCATGTAGTTGAGCTCGAAGAACGAGAGTCCGCGTTCTAGTCGCTGTTTATAGCACTCAAAAGAGAGCATGCGATTAACAGAAAAATGCACGCCGACCTCGCGCAGAAAGTCGATGTAATTAAGGTTTGTAAGCCAATCGTCGTTGTTCACCACGATGGCTTTCCCCTTGGAAAAATCGATTAATTTTGAAGTTTGGCGCTTAAAGCAATCAATGTTGTGTGAAATCATTTCACCCGTCAACATTTTGCGCATATCGGTCTTGCCGGTGGGGTCGCCGATGAGCCCAGTACCGCCGCCAAAGAGCACGATGGGCGTGTGACCGGCTTTTTGCAGGTGAGAGATGACCATAATCGGGATGAAATGGCCAACGTGAAGGCTATCGGCAGTGGGGTCGAAGCCGATGTAAAACGTGATTTTTTGATTATTCAGCAGGTTTTTAATTTTTTCTTCGTTGGTGGTCTGCGCGATGAAGCCTCGCTCCTGCAAGGTTTTAAAAACGTCCATTAAAAACACCCTTTCAAAACTGACGCACTGACGCGGATTTAGTAGGCAAAGTCTCGCAGCGCCTAGAACAGAGGGACCATTTAATTTTCAAACTTTAAATATAAATATTTTAACAAAGAAACGCAGGCCTGTCAAACCGCGACGGGTACGGTCAGCGCTTAAATTTTAAATTGGGCGTTGACAAATTTTTGAGAATGTGGTAACATTAAAAAACCGCATATTGTGGGTTTTGTTGAAAATAATCTGAAGCGCGGCGATTGCGCTAGGGATTTACCTACTAGTAGCGAGACTTTTGAAAAAGGCTGGTGCCAAAATATGTTTGCAATTATTGAATCTGGCGGTAAGCAGTACAAAGTACAGCAGGGCGATGTTGTGTTTGTTGAGAAGCTTGCAGCGGATGAGGGGGCAAGTGTAGAGTTTAAAACCATTGCTATTTTGGACAATGGAAAGGTTGCTACCGGAAACCCTGTGGATTCTGTCAAAGTGGTTGGAACGATTTTGAAAAACGGTAAAGGCAAGAAGATTACTGTGTTTACCTACAAACCGAAAAAGAGCGAAAAGCGAAAGCTCGGCCATAGGCAGCCATATACTAAAGTGCAAATTGAATCGATTAATGCTTAAATGTTAACGATTTTAGTTTGAGATTATATGATAAATATAGATTTTTTTGTTTTGAAAAGCGGGATGCTTTTGAGCTTTGACATTTATGACCACGCCGAATACGATGCGCGCGGGAAGGATATAGTTTGTGCGGCTGTTTCTTCGGCTGCTTTTATGGTGGCTAACACTATATTGGAAGTTATTAAGATTCCGGCGGATGTTAAAGTTTACGATTGTGGCGAGATGCGTTTGAAGATTAATGAGAAAGATGCTGCTTTGTGTAGCGACATTTTGTTGGGATTTAAGCTTCATATGGTCAATTTGGAAGAGCAGTATCCTAGAAATATTAGTGTGAATTACGTGGAGGTGTAGCTTTATGCTTAGAATAAATATTCAGCTGTTTGCGCATAAAAAAGGTATGGGCTCGACTAAAAACGGGCGGGACTCGGAATCGAAACGTCTGGGCGTTAAACGTGCGGATGGTCAGGTTGTGCGTGCGGGAAATATCCTTGTTAAACAGAGGGGAACTCATGTGCACGCAGGCGAAAACGTTGGCCGGGGTTCTGATGATACACTTTTTGCACTCATTGATGGAAAAGTAAAATTTGAGCGGTTTGGGCGCAACAGAAAGCGTGTTTGTGTTTATGCTGCCGAGTAGATTTGCTTTATTACTGGTTTTATAAGATGAGTAGAATTTGTAAAGAACCTTTTGGGCCGACTGTGCCGGGGGTTCTTTTTTGCATTTATTTTTTTGTTTGAAGTATTATGAGGAATAGGTGACATTATGTTTGTGGACGTTGCTAAAGTTAAGCTGAAGGCTGGAGACGGCGGGAACGGCGCGGTGTCGTTTCATCGTGAAAAATATGTTTCTTCTGGTGGGCCGGACGGTGGAGATGGCGGCAAGGGCGGCGATATAATTTTTGTTGCGGATAGAAACCTTGCGACGCTGGCGGATTTTCGGTATAAGCGAAAATACATTGCGAAAAATGGAGAAAGCGGGAAGGCTTGTCGGTCCTCGGGCAAAAGCGCGCCGAATCTGGTGATTTATGTGCCGAAAGGCACGATTGTTAGAGAATTGACGAGCGGGAAGATCATTGCGGATATTTCTACTGATGCGGAGACGGTTATTGCGCGGGGCGGCAAAGGCGGTTATGGCAATATGCACTTTGCGACGCCGACTCGGCAGGCACCTCGATTTGCAAAACCTGGCGTGAAGGGCGAAGAACTTGAGGTTCAGTTGGAGCTAAAATTGTTGGCGGACGTTGGATTGGTTGGGTTCCCTAATGTTGGCAAGTCCACTTTGATATCGGTGATAAGCCAGGCAAAGCCCGTGGTTGCGGACTATCATTTTACGACGCTCACACCTGTTTTGGGCGTGGTGCGGATGCACGAGGAGTCTTCCTTTGTGGTTGCCGATATCCCGGGGCTAATCGAAGGAGCTTGCAAAGGGCTGGGGTTGGGACATCAGTTTTTGCGGCACATTGAGCGATGCCGGTTATTGGTGCATGTTGTGGACGTTGCCGGGAGCGAGGGGCGCGATCCGGTTGAGGACTTTGAAGTGATAAACCGGGAATTAGAGAGCTTTGACGAGAAATTATCGGCTAAACCAATGATCGTTGCGGGGAATAAGTGCGACTTGGCTAGTGATGCGCAAATTGAACGCTTTAAAAGTTATGTGAAAGATAGAGGATACAAATTTTTCCCGATAATGGCGCCGATAAACCACGGAGTGGAGGCTTTGCTGCTTGAGATAGAGGCGCTGCTCACTAAATTGCCGCCGATTACGATTTACGAGCCGGAGGAACTGCCGGAGAACTTATTCAAACAGGCTGATGGCGAAATTGAAGTCACGACGCGCAATGGCGTATATTTTGTTAGCGGAGAAAAGGTTTTGCGGCTCGTGGAGTCGGTGAACTTGGACGATTATGAATCGTTGCGGTACTTTCACAAGATGCTTGGCATTTTCGGCGTGCTAGAGAAATTAAAAAACGCCGGCATAAAGCAGGGCGACACCGTGAGCATTTATGATTTTGAGTTTGAATTTTTAGAGTAGCGCTGGGGGGAGAGACTTGGAACGGCTATATAGCGGCGAATGCGATTATAGGGCGCTGAGCCCGCTGAATTTAGCGTTTGTGGGCGACGGTGTGTATGAGCTGTTTGTGAGAGAATGGCTCGCCTGCAGTGGGAATTGCCCGGTCGGGAAGCTGCATAGGATGAAGGTGGAGAAAGTTTGCTGCAAGGCACAGGCAGAGCTTATGAACGTGTTGATGCCAAAGCTGACAGAGGAAGAATTGACAGTTTTTAAGCGAGGCAGAAACGCCCATACTTACCACACGCCAAAGAATGCAACGAACGAAGCGTATCATACCGCGACGGGGCTAGAGGCTTTGATTGGATATATTTATTTAAAGGGTGACATACTGAGGGTTCGAGAGATTTTGGGCTTAATTGAAAAAATTTGAAAATAAATTTAAGATAAACTAAGATTGGTTGTGTTATTATGAATAGACTTAAGGGCGCGAGTGCGATTGGGTGGGCGCAGGACATTTTTGTAATTTTGCTGGGGTGCTTTGTGTACGCGATTTCGATAAATTGTTTTACCGACCCCAACAACATTTCTCCGGGTGGAGTTATTGGTATTGGCCAGCTGGTTGGCGATTTGACGAGATTTCCTAAAGGCCTTTTTTGCTTGCTTATTAATATTCCTATATTTTTGTGGGCTTTTGCAGAGCTAAACTGGCGCGGATTAATAAAAAATCTGTTTGCAACGGTGGCGCTGAACGTTTTTGCAGATTTAACTGTGCCTATTTTGCCGGAATATAAGGGTGACATGATGATTGCAGCGATACTGGCGGGAATAAGCGGAGGCATAGGGCTTGGGTTAATATTTACCCGTGGCGCTGCTACTGGCGGAACAGATCTTTTGGCGACTTTGACAAAGATACATATCCCTCACATCCCGGTGGGCAAAATTTTGATGCTTATAGATGGCACGGTTGTAGGGGTTTCTACGGTTGTGTACAGTATGGGGAGCGATGACCCGTTTGCGATAATTAACGGTGCGACGTATGCGGCGATTCTGCTGTTTGTGGAGACAAAGCTGATTGACGCGATGATGTATGGCACGAGCCTTGGTACGGGGAGAGTTATGTTTATTATATCGAAGAAGAGCGCCGAGATTTCGCAAAGAATAATGGCAGACCTAAAAAGAGGCGTTACCGTGCTAAAGGGGCAGGGCGGATATACTGGCAACGAAGAAGAGGTCCTGATGAGCGCGGTAAGGAAGCAAGAGGTCCACAAAATTTATGATATAATAAAGAAAGAGGACAAAGACGCATTTGTTATAGTCGGTGAGGCCGGCGAGATTACGGGCCTGGGCTTTAAGGCTTTGGACGAAGAGCTAGAGCGCTCGGAATTTTTTAAGAAAATAGCAGATAAAAAATTTGCAAATAATAAAAATGGCCGTAATGACAGCGAAAATGCCTAAAG
Organism: uncultured Eubacteriales bacterium; assembly: GCA_948537335.1. Classification (GTDB taxonomy): domain Bacteria; phylum Bacillota; class Clostridia; order Oscillospirales; family Acutalibacteraceae; genus CAG-557. Next base: position 19,805 of record CAOUJG010000011.1, on the reverse strand, counting down.
TTAAAGCTATGATTAGTTTAAAAATTTGCGCAAAAAGAAGCAGCATTCCAAAAATCTGGAATGTTGCTTTTTAATTAAAATGATATCATAATTATTTTATAACATTTTCACTTTAAATTAACTTATTGGGGATATTTTAGCGTTTTTCGTTATTATTTTTGTTTTGCTTGTTATCATTTTTATTGTTGTTGTTATTGCTGTTGTTTTTGTTCTGATTTTGGTTTTGGTTCTGATTATTTTGTGCCATTACGTTCACCCCCCACGTCAACGGTATAACTTTGAGAAAATTAAGATATTTTCTTTGCGCCCAAAAAATAGTTTAAATTTTAAATTAATTTTTGACCGCAATAGTATTATTAACGCAAAACAAAAAAATATTCAAAAAATTTTAAAAGGAGCATTCGCATGCAGTTGCCGCTTGAATATAAACGCGAGCTTGAGAATTTATTTAGCGACGAGAGCGAATATCGTAGGTTTCTCTCGTGCTACGATGAGCCGCCTTATAGAGGGATCCGGATAAACACTTTAAAGGTTGATGAGGAGCGGTTTAAAGAAATTTTCAAATTTAAAATAAAAAAGTCGCCATTTTCAAAAGACAGTTATTATCTGGAAGATGACGTAAATTCAATAGGCAACTTGTCGCTACATCATGCGGGGGCTTTTTACGTGCAGGAACCATCGGCGTCTTCGGCTGTTACGGTTTTGGATCCGCAACCTTACGAAAAGATTTTAGATTTATGCGCAGCGCCAGGGGGCAAGTCAACGCAGATTGCAGCTGCTTTGAGAGGGCGTGGCCTTTTGTGGTCAAACGAGATTGTTGCCAGCCGAGCGAGGATTTTGCTCTCGAACATTGAGCGGATGGGTATTAGGAATGCTGTGGTTTCTTCGTGCTCGCCTGAGGTTTTGTGCGAAAAATTATGCGGTTTTTTTGATAAAATTTTGGTAGATGCGCCGTGCTCCGGCGAAGGGATGTTTCGCAAAAATCCGGAGGCGATTGTGGAATGGTCGCCAGAACACGTAAAGGCCTGCGCCAAACGGCAGCTTGCAATCTTAAGGACGGCGGCAAAAGCCTTAAGAAACGGCGGCGTTTTGGTGTACTCGACGTGCACATTTTCTCTGGAGGAAAACGAGGGAGTTATATACGATTTTTTGAAAGAGGACTCCGATTTTGCGCTGGAAGACATCGATGCGCAATTTGGCCGAGCGGCTTGTAAAGTCGGGCTGGGCGGCATTTTAATAGACACAAGCAAGGCTCGTAGGATTTTCCCTCAGGACGGTGGCGAGGGACATTTTGTTGCTAGGATGAGGAAAATTAGGGACGGCGCGAAAAAAGTGCGAAGTTTTAATTATAAAGCCGCGAAAAATACAGATAATAAGCTTGGAGATGAGATTTTTTCGCAGCTTTTTAATTGTGACGTCTACGGCAAAATAGCTAAGGTCTCGGATAAATTCATCATTTTGCCAGAAGACCTACCAGACCTTTCAGGGCTAGGTGTTCTGCGGGCGGGCGTACTTTTGGCTACGAGCAAAGGCTCTGTTTGGGAACCTGCACACGCGGCTTTTATGGCGGTAGCCAAAGAGGAGCTCAAGTTTAGCGTTGACCTTAGTTCCGACTCGAGCGAGGTTTTGGAGTACTTAAGGGGGCATGAAATCTCGCTTGACGATAAGCTTAACGGGTATGTTGGAGTCTGCGTGGACGGCATTGTAGCGGGCTTTGGCAAGGCTGTTAACGGTCGGCTAAAAAACAAGTACCCTAAGGGGTTGCGTATCCTTAGCTGAATTGCCGTAAAACCGAGAAATTTGCATAAAACGAGCGCAGGTGCTATAATTTCGATGTAAAATATTGTAGAGGTGAGGAATATGCCGGCAGCGATTACGCATTATTTGCAGGTGGAGCGAGTTTTGATGGGGCTTGCAAAGTTACATCCGGAGTTTGAATATAACAAAAATGCCGTTTTGTGGGGCGCGCAGGGGCCAGATTTTATTTTGTCTCACAGAGCGCTGCCGGGCCAGTCGGGGCGGAGCATAAAAAAATATGGGGCATATTTGCAGGAGGAAGAGATTAATAATTTAAGGGATGAGGTTTTTGCGGCCATCCCGGAGGAGAATTTTACGCGGCTTGAAAAGTCCTATTTAATCGGATTTTTTTGCCACAGCATTTTAGACAGGCTCGCGCTCCCGTTTATTAACTATAGCTCGCAGAGCCTTGCCGATTTGAACCCGGATTGCGATTTGCAGATTTGCCGAAACAACGTAAAATCCACGCTGGACGTGATAATCTTAAGGTACGAAAAGCAGCAGTTGCCGAGTAGGATTCGGCTGAAGCGCTTGCTGCCAAAGGACGAAAAAGTGAAAAAGGTTGTGGTAGAGCTATTTTATAATTTGCTGACGGAAAATTACGATGCGGACGTTACAAAAGAGGATATTCTTGAGGCTATGTGCGATTTTAGAAAATTTTTTGGGCTCATGACCGACAGAACGGGGATAAAAAAGGAATTTGTTAAAAAGATAGAGAAGTGGCAGGGCAAGGATGCTTATATGTCGAGCTATATAAGGGATTTGACCGAGGACGACAGCTATGATTACTCGAACTTGTCGCACAGCATTTGGAATTGGCCTATGGATGGCGGCGAGGAGCGAACGGACAGCTTTTTTGACATTTACGAGCAGTCTATTGTTGATTCTGTTGCGTTTGCGGACAAATTTATTCTGCGCGGCTAAATCGAATTTTATGGGTAACTAGGGGAGCGCCGCGGTTGAAAAAAAGGTAGTTTTTTGGTATAATGGCCCTTGGAAATTTAAATACAAAAATAAAAATGAGGTATGATTTTGATTTTGCGCAAGTGGGAGGACATCCCATCGGCATTGAAAAATGAACGTACGCGGCATTATTATGAGATTTTGAGCAAGAAGAAATTTGATCTTTTTTTGAAACGAGTGTTCGACTTTATTGTAGCGGTGTTTTTGCTGGTGCTGCTGGCGCCGGTCTTTGTGATTGTGGCCATTCTTGTAAAGCTGACGTCCGCGGGGCCGATTTTATACAAGCAGGAGCGGGTTACTACATATGGCCGGGTTTTTAAGATATACAAGTTTAGGACAATGGTCGAAAACGCCGACAAAATGGGTTCTTTGGTTACACTTGATAATGACACTCGGGTTACTAAGTTGGGGCGATTTTTACGTCGGTTTCGGCTGGATGAGATTCCACAACTGTTTAATATAATTTTGGGGCAAATGAGCTTTGTGGGCACGCGGCCTGAGGTTAAGAAATACGTGGAAGCTTATTCGGATGAGATGCTTGCAACTTTGCTTATGCCGGCAGGGGTGACTTCTTTGGCGAGCATCAGTTTTCGTGACGAGGACAAACACCTGGACAGCCGCGAAAGCGTGGAGGCTACTTACATAAACAAAATTTTGCCGGAGAAGATGAAGCATAACCTCGAGTATATCGAGAAGTTCAACATTTTTTACGACGTAACTTTGATGATAAGGACGGTTCTGGCTGTGGTTAATTGATTTGGATTTTTGCAGAGTTTTGGTTGAGATGCGGTTTAATTTGTAAAGAGGAAATGATGCGTGGTTATGAGGATTATAAAGTTTTCTCCGCCGGACATTGGCGACTTGGAGATAGATGCGGTTAGCGAGGTTTTGCGGTCGGGCTGGATAACTACGGGCCCCAAGGTGAAGGAGTTTGAGGTCAAGATTGCGGAATATTGCCATACTCCGAAGGCGGTTTGTTTGAACTCTGCCACCGCCTGCATGGAGCTGATTCTCCGTATTTTGGGCATTGGGCCGGGCGACGAAGTCATCACCAGCGCGTACACTTACACCGCGTCGGCGAGCGTTATTTGTCACGTGGGCGCAACGCCCGTTTTGGTCGACACGGCGAAGGATTCCTTCGAGATGGATTATAACCGTTTGAGCAAAGCGATTACGCCGAGGACAAAGGCGATAATTCCGGTGGACTTGGCCGGCAGAATGTGCGACTATGACAGGATTTTTGAAATTGTTGAAAGCAAAAAGGGCTTATTTGAGCCTAAAAATGCGATTCAATCGGCGTTTAACAGGGCAATCGTTGTTGCGGACGCGGCGCATGCTTTTGGGGCTTTACGCAAGGGCAGGGCTTGTGGCTCTGTTGCGGACTTTACGAGCTTTTCTTTTCATGCGGTTAAGAATTTGACTACGGCAGAGGGCGGAGCGCTTACTTGGCGCACTTGCACTGGGTTGGACGATGAGTCTTTATACCGACAGTTTATGCTGTGGTCGCTGCACGGGCAGTCTAAGGACGCTTTGGCCAAGACGACGCCGGGCAGCTGGGAGTATGACATTGTCTACCCGGGTTACAAGTGCAATATGACGGATTTGATGGCCGCTATAGGGTTGGCTCAGCTTAAGCGGTATAATTCTCTTTTAGAAAAAAGAAGACATATAATAAATACATACGATGAAGCCTTTAAAAGCTTGCCAGTGTCGGCGTTGAGGCATTTTGATGAGGAGAATAATTCTAGCGGGCATTTATATTTGACGCGGCTAGATGGTAAGGACGAAAAGGCCAGAAATCGGCTAATTGAGCTGATGGCGCAGAGGGGAGTCGCTACGAACGTGCACTATAAGCCGTTGCCGATGTTTACTGCCTACAAAAATTTAGGGTTTGACATCAAGGACTTTAAGAATGCTTATGACACCTACAAAAACGAGGTCACGCTGCCGTTGCACACGCTGCTTGCGAATGAAGACGTCGATTATGTGGTGAACTCGTTTAAGGAGTGTTTGCAAGAAATTTAGGCGAGGGCCGAGAGGGAGCCGAAAAACTGGATGTATAAGGGGTTGGATGTTGATTGTGCAAGTCGATAATGGAAGTTTGCTCAAGGAATCTTTACAACGAGACCGCGTTTAGAATCGCTTATTTTGTCAGCCTGTTTTTTAGTGGCGTCGTTTTTTTGGACATCGTGTCGGTGCCCCTCTGCGCTGCGGCGTTTGTTTGGTCAGTTTTAATTTTTGTAAATAGGCTAAAAATCGGAACTTTGAACGTAAAATATTCAAAAACTATCGTCTTGTTCCTCTTGTTTTCGGTAATCACGGCGTTGATAAACGTGACCGTTGGCTTCCCAATCAACTTTTTGGCCGGGCTGGTCATTATATACCATGCGGCGGTTTGCTTCTTCTTGTTTTACGGATTGCACGGCGACACAGCCAATTTTGAGGCCATAAAAAAAGAAATAATTTTAGTATGCAAAATTTTGGTTGTGATATCGACCACGCTGGTGCTTTTGAGCTTTGTGTTGCTGATGTTTAAAGACTCATTCACGTTTAACTTGCCGATGTTTCCGATGATCGAAAGGTATGGGCGTTATGTGCGCGTTGTGGGAATCATAAAGAGTGCGGAGTCTGTTCGGTTCACCGGAGTTTTTATCAACCCGAACATACTGGCGTTTTGCTCGGCTGTCTCTATAATTTTTGGCCACATTCTTTATCGGACAAACCAAATTTTTAATTTAGAAAAAAAATGGTCAAAAGTTTTGCTGGTAACGGTGATTGTCTCGGCGCACTTTTTGGCGTTGATTTTGAGCGACTCGATAGCGTCCTTCTTGCTTTTGGTGATTTACGCGGTGTTGTGGATGTTCTACAAGATGATTTTGGAGAACAAAATCTCGTCAATAAAGGTGGTTGCAAAGCATAGCGCGCTTTTTTTGCTGGGATGTTTGGTGCTGGTCTTTGGGCTTTTTGGCTTTAGAGCGTGCTTTCAGAACAGCGCCTCGGATATAATCGACAACGTTTGCTCGATTATTACGAACTACGCCTCAAATCCCGACATTAACAACGATATTGTCCATTTTGGCAGACCCAATTATGATTTGCGCGAAGGTAGCGGCCGAAGTCGGCTTTTGGCGCAAGGTTTCTATATTTTTTTTAGGCACCCGCTGTTTGGCATTGGCAGCACGAACGTTGTTGAATACGGTAACGTTTATTTTGAAGAGGGGATCGCGTTTTCTAATTTTCACAATGGATACTTTTCAATATTGGTGTGCAACGGCGCAGTCGGATTTATAACGTTTGCGGTGTTTTTGACCATTGTAATGCTTAATTTGCTTATATTCTTTTTTAGAAAATGCGCGCGGCTAAAAGACACAGTGTTTGTCAACCTGCTAATATGTCTGCTGGCATACCTGATTTTTGCGCTATTTGAAAAGGCGCTGCTGTCGGAAATCAACTTTATGAGTATCTTCTTTTGGCTGGTTTTGGGCTACGCAATGGCATTCTTCGTAAAGCACAACGACGAAAAGGAATAAGCAATTAAGAGAGCAAAAAAAGAAATCCTTGTTAGAATCGAAACCCTAACAGAGGATTTTTGATATTTTTAAGAGTTTAGTTTAAAAATTAATCCGCATGCTAAACACATTAAACGGCAACGGAGTGCGCATAAAAGTAAACGTGAGCAAAGCAAAAATAGAAAACACCGACGCAATGGCCAGCCAAATCAAGATGGAACGCGAGTATGCCTTTAAATTTTTGTTCGTGTGCCTTTTTAAAGACCAAAAAAAGATGAAAAACAAGTTCACAATGGGGACCATAAACAAAAGCTGAAGAAAAAAGAATTGGGCGGTAGTTAGCGGCTTGTTGTATCTATTTTCGCCCGTAGCATCGGGGCAACCGCCATCATAAAAATTGCTACTTGGCTGCGTAGCTTCTTTTGCAGGACTCTCTTTTTCTGGAATGCTCAGCGCAAAGCCACAATTAGGGCATATTTTCGTTTCGGGAGGCAGATCCTTCCCGCAGTTTGTGCAAAACAAGTTCATATTCCTCCTTTTTGCCTTCTTTTTTATAATTATAGCCTCATGCTTAAAATTTTTCAACAGAAAAAAATATAAAAAATTGTCTTAAAAAGTAGTTTTCAACGCGAGATTTTGTGGTATAATATCAACAATAAATGTGAAAAGGGTGAAGGTTTTGAAAAAATCGAGTACGTATAATCTAGTCATGGCGAGCGTTATGGCCGCATTTGTTCTTCTTACAACATTTTTGGGGGTAACCATTCCAGTCGGCGGCACGAATATGACATTTCACCTTGGCAACATAACTTGCTTGCTGGCAGGAATTTTGCTAGGCCCTATTTATGGCGGCTTTGCATCGGCGATCGGATCGGCTATTTTCGATATTTTGAACCCAATATACATCTCTTCGCTGCCATTCACGTTTGCGTTTAAATTCCTCATGGCGTTTATCTGCGGCACTATCGCGTACAGCAACAACAAAAACGGCGAGGACCGCGTTTATAATATCGTCGGCGCAATCAGCGGCAGCCTTGTTTATATGATCTTCCGAGCGATCAAGGCGCTGGTGATAAATTTATATTTTTTGAATATGGAGCCCCTGACCGCGCTACTGCTGATGATGAGCGGTTTAGTTGTTTCGCTGCTAAAAACGGCGTTTACGGTGGGCGCCGTGGCGGTGTTGTTCCCGATTATGAGAGAAAAATTAAACGGCCGAAACTTGCAATAAATATTTTTACTTAAGCAAAAGGCAAGGAGATGCTTAAATGGCGCTAGATTATAAATATGACACGCAGCTGCTGATAGAAGGCAACGGCCTTGATGAAGGCAACATCCGTGCGCATTTTACGAGCAATTTTGATGGCGACTGTCTTTTGGTGGTGGGGGACGAAAATTTGATAAAGGTGCATTATCACACCAACGAGCCTTGGCAAGTGCTGGAGTATTGCGCATCTTTGGGAGAAATTTTTGCTATAGTTATCGAAAACATGGCAAAGCAAGCGCAGTCAATGTGAGCAAAAGAAGCCACACCCTTAGGCTAGAGCGCGCTTAAAGGTGTGTTTTTTGTTTTAGAAATTTAGTTTTTATTAAAAATTTTTCGGTTGAATGTGTCCAAAATAACGGCAATTGAACCGTCGCCACAAACGTTGCAGGCCGTACCAAAGCCATCTTGCGCAACATGCAATGCGATGATTAGAGAAAGCATTGCGCCATCGAAGCCCAAAATAGACTGCAATATGCCAGAAGCCGCTAAAATAGCTCCGCAAGGAACCCCAGGTGCTGCGACCATCATGATGCCTAAGATCATCATAAATGGCAGCATAACTGAAAATTCGATGGGTTTGCCGCTAACGAGCATCACAGCAACCGAGCAAGCTGTAATGGAAATTACGCTGCCGGAGAGATGTATGGTAGAGCAAAGCGGCAACACGAAGTCTGCAATGCTCGAAGAGACGCCGTTCTTTTTGGAACAGTCGATGGTTATGGGGATGACGGCGACGGAAGACTGTGTGGCAATGGCAGACAAATAAGCTGGAATCATGTTTTTGAGGAGTTTAACCGGGTTTTTGCGAGCGATAATCCCGGCGATAAAATATTGAATAAACAAAGTGACGGCGTGCAGCACGATTATTGCGACGAAGACCTTAGAGAAGACCAAAAGAATCTTAAAAACTTGGCCAGAGGCCGTCATTTTGGCAAAAATTCCGAGTGCATACAGTGGCAACACCGGCACAATCAGCTTTTGCACCATAATATTTATGATTTCGTGAAATTCGTCGAACACACCTTTTATGTACGTTGATTTTATTGAGGAGATGCCGATTCCGAGGATGAAGGCCAGGATGAGCGCCGGTACAACGTCCATAATTGGCGAGATGTTGATTTGTGACAGCTGAGAAAAAACCGATCCGGTGGGGTTTGAGATAGATTCAAAAATATTATTTGGGATGCCGGTTAAAAACTGGGGAAACAACCGAGTTGCCGTAAAGTAGGACAAAAACGCCGCGCAGACCATAAATATATATGAGATGCAAGTTGTGATGCCAAGCATTTTGCCAGAGGACTCCAAAGAGCTGATCCCCTTAGTGACAAATGCGATGATTATAAGCGGAATCGAAAAGTTGAGCAGTTTGCTTATGACTATATTTATCGCGATGAAAAATTCGGTAATTTCGTATGGCAAAAAAGTTCCGATTAAGACGCCCAGCAAGATCGCCATCACGATTTTTATGAGCAATTTATATTTCTTTAAAAGCAATTTCATTTTGATAATTCCTCCAATCTTCAAAAATTACGAGTCGTATTTTAGCCAAGAATGCGAATACACAGCCAAAACTCATTTAACCCATTTTAAATACATATGAAGGGAATATACCACATTTTCCACAAAAAGTCAAACTTAAGCTTGTAATATTTCTTTAAAATTTGTTTGTTGACATAATAGTTTTTTTGTGGTATACTTAATACATAAATTTGAGGAGGAATTTTATGAAAAAAGCAGTAGCTGTTTTACTGATTTTCACGTTAAGTGTTAGTCAAGTTGGGCAAAGTTGTAGAGGAGAAAATATTAACTCGGTCTCTGTAATTCAAAAAGAGCAAGGTGGAGCATGGAGAAAAAACTAGTCAACAAGAACTAAATGAAAAAGTTTTAGCCAGGCTTATTGAGCTTGAAACAAAAATTGATAAGAAAGAAGATAAAGAAGAAACTCCAAAAAATATTTTTGTTAAAGTTTTTAGTGGAATAAAAAAAAGGTGTCTTTTTTGTAATTAAAAAGTTTTTTTGGCTATTGGCTGTTTTAGGCACATATACTGCTTTTTCTTATTTATTTTTAATAAAGCGCATAGAAAAGGTCATAGACAAATCTTATATTGAAGAAATTAAAAAGAGCTTTGACTCGGCTAGGGAGCTTTTTATGTTCTTATACCAGAACAAAGAATTAGCCAATGGAATTTTAAATAAGCTGTTTGAAAATATATCGGGTAATTATGGCGACCATGAGCTTACTTCGGAAGAGAAAAAAAGGATTAAAGATTTTGCAAAAGAAATTTATAAAAGATTTCACCCCGATAACATAAGTCGTTTAAAGAATTTAACAAAAGAAGATTTAGAGACAATAACTAAAAAAACAAATAGCGTGCTTGATATGCTCGGAAAATAATTTAATAGAGAGACAAAACCGGCAGGCTTTTTAGGCTGCCGGTTTTTATTGTTTTAATGCTGGTTAATGTTTGCGAGCGCTTGAAAAAGTTTGCTCAAAATGATAAAATTAACTGGATTTTAAACAACAAAGTGGGTGCGCGTTTTGAGACTGAAAAACTGGAGCCTGTTGGCGCTTAACAAAGCCAACGCTGAGCGAATAGCCTGCGAAAATGACATACCTTATTTTTTAGCTATGATGCTGGATGTGCGGCACATTGTGGACCAGAGGGACATCGCAGAGCTGCTTTTGGACGAGGCAAAATTTTCGGACCCCTTTGAGTTTATGGACATGGACAAAGCTGTTGCGCGGGTCAAGGCCGCGATTGATAGCTATGAAAAAATTTGCGTTTATGGGGATTACGACGCGGATGGCGTTACTTCGACGGCTTTGATGTATTTGTACCTGGAGAATTGCGGCGCGAACGTGATTTATTATATTCCTGATAGAAACGGCGAGGGTTATGGCTTGAACGTCGCTGCGATTGATAAGCTCCGTAACGAGGGCGTTTCGCTGATTATCACGGTTGACAACGGGATTTCGGCTTTTAGCGAGGTTGCGCACGCGAAGTCTTTGGGGATTGACACGGTTATCACGGATCACCACCAGCCGCCAAAAGTTTTGCCAGACGCGGTTGCTGTGGTTGACCCGCACAGAAGCGACTGCCAAAGTGCGTTTAAAGATTTGGCGGGGGTCGGCGTGGTTTTTAAGCTGATTTGCGCTTTGGAGGGCCCGGCGGCGGACGTTGAATTCGTTTTAGAGAATTACTCGGACTTGATTTTGATTGGCACTGTTGGCGACGTTGTCCCGCTAACTGGGGAGAATCGAGCGCTGGTGAAGAAAGGGCTGCGGTACATTAAAAACACGAATAATTTTGGCGTGCAAGAGATTTTGACCATGGCAAAGCTTGCCGATAAGCCCGTCAGTTCCGCGAGTGTGGCTTTTAGTGTGGTGCCAAGGATTAATGCGGCGGGGCGGTTGAGCTCTGCTGGCAAGTTGGTGGAGCTGTTGACGACTGAAGACCTAGCAAAAGCTCAAGAGATCGCCGGTTTGGTCGAAAACGATAACATTAGGCGCAAAGAGATTGAAAATGAGATTCTGTTGCATGCAGAGGCGCTTTTGAAAAGCGAGCCAGAGCGGGTTTATCAACGGGTGCTGATTGTTGAAGGAGAGGGCTGGCATCCGGGTGTTATTGGGATTGTTGCGGCGAGGTTGCTAGAAAGATACGGCAAACCGACTGTTGTGATCTCTTTGATGGGCGAGGTTGCCAGAGGTTCGTGCCGGAGCGTGGAGGGGTTCTCTTTATATGAGGCGATTAAAAGTTGCAGCGAGTATTTGATTAGGTTTGGTGGGCATCCGCTGGCTGCAGGGTTTGAGCTGAAGTCTTCGGACTTAGCGCGGTTTAAGGGCGATATTAACAGTTTTGCCAAGAATTTTGGCGAGATGCCGTGCTTAAATTTAAACATAGACTGCAAGCTGAATCCAGAAGCCATCAGCTTGGACTTGGTCGATCAGCTGGCGCCCATGGCCCCTTTTGGCAAGGATAATCCCGAGTTTACCTTTGGACTTTACAGTATGAAAATTTGCGATATTAAGTTTGTAGGCGCGGAGAAAAATCATCTGCGGCTGGCGGTGAATCGCGGAAATCAGCAGATCTCCGCCGTTAAATTTTTTATAACTCAGCAGGAATTCTGCTACGAGCTGGGCGATGAAATTGATATCGCGGTTAAGTTGTCAAAATCGCAGTACAAAGGGCAGGACAGCTTGACTTTGATCATTGAGGATATCAAATTTTCGGCTGTGGATAATAAAGTTTTGATCGATGAGCAGCGGATTTATGAGGCAGTTAAGCGGAATGAGCCGGTTGCTGCGGATGTTTTGCGGCGGCATGTTCCTAGTCGAGATGACTTTTCGGCTTTATACAGATTTTTGAAGGCAAAAAGCCCGGTTAATGTGGATATATCGGTGCTTTGTTATAGACTGAGAAATTTTAACATCAGCTTGTGCAAGCTGCTTTTTATGCTGGATGCTATGGCAGAATGCGGGCTTATAACTGTTTGCGCGAACGCGGATGTGTATTTTATTGAGGTGTGCGAGGTGAGTGGCAAGGTGGACCTTGAATCTTCGAGTGTTATGAAAATTTTGAGGAAATGAGAGGGTTGAATGAAGGCTTTTTACAACGATTACGAGCAGCTGAAAGAGGATATGGCGACTTGTAACAAAAGTTTTGATTTGGAGCTTATTGACAAAGCCTACAATGCGGCGATTAAGGCGCATGAGTCGCAGAAGCGTGTGTCGGGGATTCCTTATATTTTGCACCCGACGTCGGTTGCGTGCATTTTGGTAGAGCTTGGCATGGACACGCAGTCCATTGTTGCGGCGCTTTTGCACGACGTTGTTGAGGACACCTCTTACACCATTTCGGACATAGAAAAGGCCTTTGGGCCGGAGATTGCCAACTTGGTTGACGGCGTTACGAAGCTTGAGAAGATTCCGTTTTTTTCGCAAGAAGAGCAGCAGGCCGAGAATTTTAGAAAAATGCTCATAGCCATGTCGGAGGATATCCGAGTTATAATTATAAAACTTGCCGACAGACTGCACAATATGCGGACGATTGACTGCTTGGACCCTCAGAAAAGGCGCGACAAAGCCCGCGAAAACATGGATGTCTATGCTCCGATCGCGCACCGGTTGGGAATTCGGATGATAAAGGAGGAGCTGGAGGACTTATCGCTGAAGTACCTTGACCCGATTGCTTACAAGGAGATCGAAGACGAGCTGGAGCTCGGAAAGGACGACCGAGAGCACCTTTTGGCGATTATAAAGGGGCGGATAGAGCAAAAACTGGCGCCGGTTATAAAGGACTTGCATCTTGAGGGCCGCGTGAAGAGCATTAATGGGATATATCGCAAGATGTTTATCAAAAATCACCTTATGGAGGAGATTTACGACATTTACGCGGTGCGCGTGATTGTGGACACGGTGGCGGACTGCTACAACACTCTGGGCGTTATTCACGAGGCTTTTCAGCCGATTCCTAACCGGTTTAAGGATTACATCTCTACACCGAAGCCGAACATGTATCAGTCGCTGCACACCACGGTTATTGGCAAAGAGGGGATCCCCTTCGAAGTCCAGATACGGACGTGGGAGATGCATCATACGGCGGAATATGGCGTTGCGGCCCACTGGAAGTACAAACTTGGCCTTAAGGGGCGCAAGGATCCGCTTGAGGACAGCTTGCTTTGGATTCGAAATATGCTTGAGAATCAGAGCGAAAACGGCGATGCTGGCGATATTGTTAGGATGATAAAGTCGGACTTGGTGCCGGAGGAAGTTTTTGTTCTGACGCCTAGGGGAGACGTTATAAACCTGCCGATGGGCGCCACGGTGATAGATTTTGCGTACGCGATACACACAGAAGTTGGAAATCATATGGTGGGCGCGAAGGTAGATAAACGGATAGTTCCGATTGACTATCGGGTGAAGACGGGGCAAATTGTCGAGGTTTTGACTACAAAGGAGAGAGGGCGCGGGCCGAGCAGAGACTGGCTGAAGATTGTTAAGACGAGTGAGGCAAGAAGCAAGATCCGGCAGTGGTTTAAGCGTGAGCGCCGCGAAGAGAATTTGATTCAAGGAAAAGGCGAGGTAGAAAGAGAGTTTGAACGGGTTGGAATTAGGTTAAACGAAGCGAAATTGAAGGAGTTTTTGCTGCGTGTTGCTAAGAAGCATCGGTATGAGACGGTAGAGAAATTTTGCGAAGCGGTGGGATATGGTGGAATTTTGCTGAGCCGAATAATGCCGCAGGTCAAGGATGAGTATAATAAGCTGAAGCTTAAGGACAAGGCCTTGGCGGAGGAAAATTTGCTGGGCAAAAAGTCCACGACCACTGCTAGCAAAAAGCCGAAGGCAAAGGGCGTGGTTATTGACGGGATTGACAATTGCCTTGTAAAATTTTCTAAGTGCTGCAATCCTATCCCTGGCGACGAGATTATCGGCTTCATTACCAGGGGGACGGGGGTTTCTTTGCACAAACGTAACTGCTTTAATGTGCCGGGGGATATCAAAAAGTCTGCCGAGCCCGACAGATGGGTGAGCGCGCACTGGGCAAATGGATCTAAGGAAGAGTTTAACTCGGATATAAAGATTTTGGCTATTGACAAAGCCAGTATAATCGCGGAAATTACCATGCAGATTTCTTATATGCATGTGGAGATACAGTCGTTCAAGCTTAACAAGGTTAAGGACGGGCGGTCTCGAATTTACATGTCCATATTGGTTAAGAATATGGAACATTTGAAGTCGGTGATGGCGAAAATTTCAAAAATAAATGGCGTAATATCGGTCGAAAGGTCATAATAAAAAGGGGACGCATTTTTATGGTAGCTGTGAAAATTTTTAAGGTGGGGCCGCTAGAGACAAATTGCTATTTGGTGACGGATGCTAGCACGAAAAAGTCTGCGATTATAGATCCGGGTGGGATTTCTGCGAAGTTGGATGAGGCAATTAATGCGGTGGGCGTTGAGAATATCGAGTATATCCTCATGACGCACGGGCACTTTGACCACATAAGAAAGGCGCCAAGGTATAAAAAGCTAACGGGGGCAACGCTGGCGATAGGCAAAAACGAAGCGGAGTTTACTAAAGATCGGCACCTTAATCTTTGCCGGATCCCGATGGAGGCGTTTGAAGCGGATGTTTTGCTAAACGACGGGGACCTTATTAAACTGGGCGATTTGAGCGTACAGGTGATTGAGACTCCCGGCCACACTAGGGGAGGCGTCTGTTTTGTTGCTGGCGACTGCATTTTTACTGGCGACACGATTATGAAGGGAACGTTTGGCCGGTGCGACCTAGAGACAGGCGACTTTGAACAAATGGGCAAGTCTTTAGAGAAGATTTTTGCGCTGCCGGGCGATTATAAAATTTACCCCGGGCACGGCGAGACGTCTACACTGGCTGCGGAGAGAGCGAACAATTCATATAACAAGAGGGTTTGAAATATATTAGAAGGCGCGGGGTGCGCGCAGATTATGAAGAAGACGAGGTGTAGTTTTTATGGCAGACTTTGAAAATGGCTTGCAAACGGGCGGCTGGACGCTATCTGAGATAAACGAGCGAGCCAAGAGGCATCCGGAAGAATTTGTGCTCGAGGCGGAAGAGGCGTTTGCAGCGCAGATTAGGGGAACCGTGGACAAAATTGAGGAACGGCGGCCGGAGTGCAAAATCTTGATGGTGTCGGGGCCTTCTTCTAGCGGAAAAACCACCACTGCTAACATGATCAAGGATGAGCTGATGCGCCGGGACATCTGGAGCACTGTGATATCGCTTGATGACTTTTATGTGGGAATCGCGAAGTTGCCTTTGTTAAAGGACGGCGGTAAGGACTTCGAGTCTATTGATGGGCTGGACATTGAGCAAGTAAAAAAGTCGATAAAAGGCATTGTTTATGAGGGTTTTTGCGATATGCCGATATACGATTTTTCGACCATGGCGCCGTCTTCTGAGCGCAGACAGATAAAATTGCCAGAAAACGGCATGATAATAATAGAAGGACTGCACGCGCTAAACCCGGTGATTACCGAAGGGCTGCCGTTGGACAGCGTGTTTAAAATTTATGTAAGCGTAGAAAATGACGTGCAGCTAGGCGGCGAGAAGGTTATTCACCCAACGTCAATACGGCTGACGAGACGCGTTTTGCGAGATTTTTATTTTCGTGACACCGAAGCGGTACGGACTATCCTGATGTGGAACAACGTTTGTCGGGGCGAAAACCTCTATATAAAGCCGCTTAAGGAGCAAAGTAACGTTGCGCTAAATTCGTTTCATGCGTACGAGCTCTGCGTGATGGCGACGCCGATGATCGAGCTGTGCGCAGAAGTTACGGAGGAGCTGGACGTTTATGAGGCGATAAAAAGGCTCGAGAAAAAGCTTGACATGTTTGAAAGACTCGATAAAAGCGTGGTGCCGCCGACCTCGCTGCTAAAGGAATTTTTAAAATGAGTGCGCAAAATTGCGGAATTTGCTTGATTTTTGTATAATAATGGGGTACCATGGTCTGAGTTGGCCAGCAAATTTGAGGAGATTAAAATGCAAAGACGTGTAAAAAATCGGGCGATTGAAAAAATTGTGGTCACGGCGGCCATTGCGGCTGTTTATGTTGTTTTGACGGCGATTTCGAGCGCTTTTGGGTTGGCCTTTTCTGGAATTCAGTTTAGGCTCTCGGAGGCTTTGACGATTCTGCCTGTTTTTTCGCCATATGCCGTGGCGGGGCTCACTTTGGGGTGCTTTATTTCGAATTTGGCAAGCCCTTTTGGTGTTTTCGACATGATTTTTGGCACGCTGTCCACGCTCATCGCGGCTTATCTTACCAGAAAATTATCCTGCGTTACTTTTAAAAATGTTCCGATATTAGCGCCGCTTCCTCCCGTTGTTGTGGGCGCGGGGATTGTTGGGGCCATGATAGCTTTTCTGCTTCCAGAGGGTTTTAGCGCGTATGCGTTTATATTTTCGACATTGAGCGTGGGATTTGGCCAATTTGTAGTCTGCTACGGGTTGGGGATTCCTTTATTTTTATTAATTCGAAAATTACAGCTTTTTAAAGATGAATAAGGCACATGCACCGAGGCTTTACATGAACGATAGGGGAGGGCTTTTTGCAAGATGAGTGAACTAGAAAAGAAGGTGCCAAAGTCGCTGCGAGACATTTCTCCGGTGCGGCTGATTGTATCGAGCTTTTTCGCGATAATCGTTCTGGGAACGGCGCTTTTGTACCTACCGGTCGCCTCCAGAAGCATGCAGCCGGTTAACCTCATTGATGCGCTATTTACCGCGACTTCGGCAACTTGCGTTACAGGCCTCACGCCGTTTGACACGTACTCACAGTGGTCGGCGTTTGGACAAGTCGTGATAATCCTGCTGATTCAGTTTGGAGGCCTTGGAATCGTCACCTTTGCAACGGGATTTACGCTGTTTTTCCGCAAGAAGTTGGGCCTTCGGGACATGCAGATAGCGAAGGAATACACGAGCGGCAGCTTTTTGAATGTAACTAGATTGATCAAAACCATACTTATTTGGTCGCTAGGGTGCGAGGTTGTGGGAGCTTTGCTTTTTGCAATCCGCTTTGTACCGCAGTTTGGCGTTGCTAAGGGGTTGTGGATATCCGTTTTTACCGCGATCTCGGCTTATTGCAACGCTGGCTTTGACATAATGGGCTTTATTGCGCCGGGAACGAGCTTTATTGCATATGCTACGGACCCGCTTGTATCGCTGACGGCCTCGATGCTGGTTATTTTGGGCGGCGTCGGATTCGTGGTTATTAGCGACATTTACTCGTGCATCTCGAACAAAATAAAGAGCCCCAAGACGCACTTTAAGCTGAATTTGCATTCGTTTATTGTGCTGTTCATGTCCGTAACACTGCTGGTTTTGGGCACGGTTTTGTTCATGTTCTTCGAGTACGACAAGACTTTGGCCGGATACAACTTTTGGGAAAAGCTGAATATATCGTTTTTTCAGGCCACAGTGGTGAGAACAGCGGGATTTTTCTCTGTGCCAATAGGGCAGGAGAAGACGCTGACGAAGCTTTTGACGGTGATTTTGATGTTCATAGGCGCGTCGTCGGCGTCCACAGGCGGAGGAATCAAAACAACCACGCTGGTTGTGATTTTGGCCACGTTGCGAAGCGTCATAAGGGGCTACGATGACACGGTAATTTTGAGGCACAAGGTAGAGAAGTTCACAGTATATAAGGCTTTTTCGCTCACGATGTTGGCATTTTTCTTGGTCTCGATAGTCACAGCGGTCATCGCGATTGTGGAGGCCACTAAGAGCATCTCCATTTTGGATATAATTTTTGAGACAGTTTCGGCCTTCGCGACAGTTGGCTTAACAACGGGTATAACGGGCATACTCTCGAATTTGTCGAAATCACTCATAATGCTAATGATGTTTATCGGCCGAGTGGGCGCCATTTCGTTCATCTTCTCGGTATCCCTGATGAACGACAAAAATTCTACCAAGGTGCTGCCGTCCAGCAAGATTATTGTAGGATAGCGGTTAATCGAGCCGATAACACTTGGCTAATTCGGGATTTTTAGGACTTGACCAGGATAAATCGTTGTGGAATCCAGGTTATTTAGCGATACGATTTCATTGTACCGCGTGCCAGAGCCCAGAAATCTCTGTGAAATATCCCATAAATTGTCGCCAGGCTCGACGGTATAAGTTCTGTAGTTGTTGACGGTGGATTCGCTGCCAGGAATTTTTAAAATTTGGCCGGGATAAATTGTCGTGGAATCCAGGTTATTTAGCGATACGATCTCGTTGTACCGCGTGCCAGCGCCTAAAAATCTCTGCGCGATGTCCCATAAATTGTCGCCAGGCTTGACGGTATAATCAAAACTCTCACCAGGAGTTGGCTCAGGCGAGGGGTTCGGCTCTGGAGTGGGGCTGGGAGCGGGGATAGAGCCGTCCCATTTGTTCAGGCCGTTCTTCGCGATTATCGCGGGGTAGTCGCGGTAGGATATATCCAGGTCCACGTCCCCATTAATGCCGCTAACTCGGCCGGTTGAAGAATGTTGCCACATGCCAAAGCTCCCGCTAAATGTTGGCTTGGAGCCCCATTGCGCCAGCCAAATGTCGAATCTATCTAAGATGCTCATATCAAGGTAATTAGAAAGCCAGTTGAGGTTCGCGTATATCATCGTGTAATAGCCTGCCTTCTCGACGGTGTCGCAAAAGGTCAGCGCGATGTTTGTTAAGGTTTCGCGGCCTACTGATAAAATCGGCTCATATTCTAGGTCTAGAGCGACCGGATAATTAAACTTGTACGGTGCAATTGTATTTAAAAAATTATTGGCTTCGGCCGCGGCTTCTTCTACCGACAGTGCGTAGCAAAAGTGATATGCGCCCCTTGCGATAGAGGTTTCTGCAATATTGTTCATGTTATTAGAGAATTGCGGATCAACGCCCTCTGTGCCGTATGAAGCACGAATCATCGCAAACTGGATTCCGTCGGCCTGCACTTGTGGCCAATCGATATCTCCCTGATAAAAACTCACGTCTATGCCGTTGTAAGACATAAAGATCTCCTCCATTTTCAACTTCTCGTACCATAGTATGGAGAACTCGTACGTTTTGTGAATATCATTGTATAAAGTGCTTTGTTCCGAAGTAATTTTAATTTGTAAGTTGTTTTCAATTAAAAAAGTTCACAGGGTAGTTTATAAATTTCTCAGTAATTCAGCAATATGATAAGCGCTTATATATGAATTTGCTAAAATACAGACAAAATATATAATTATTAAAACCGTTAACAAGTTTGTTAGCGATTTTCTTTGTGGAAATATCATAAAACGAAAATCTGTTTGGGAAGAGATAAAGAAGATATTACTTCTTAATTAATAAGCCTTTTCAAGATCACAAATTTAAAAAGTAATAATAATAAAACCGCTAGTACCTTATACCTCTCCATACTGAGTTAACGGGCAGTTTTTCTTCCGACAAAGTAGATGCGTATGATAATAACCTGGCTCAAACCACAGCAACGACCTTTTTTGCAAGCGGAACTAAGTGGACTGGCAGCGGTGGTAATGGGGTTAGAAACGTAGACGCATACAGCGACAGTTTGGTTCATAGCACACCGGCTGATGTGACTTATTACGGCTACGATGCGGCGACAGCGGTCGGAGATTACGCACTGTTTGGCGCAAGTTCTAATACTCGCGTCGATGTATATCACATCAGCTTAGTAAAGCTGACCCCTGTTATTTTGAGCTATGATAAGTATAGCTTTGCAGCAACTACAGTCAAAAACTTCGCACTGTTTGGGGGT
>CAOUJG010000010.1 GCA_948537335.1 uncultured Eubacteriales bacterium | reverse complement strand
CATGAGCTTTAACTAATTCTAGCGGCATTGTGTTTGGGTCGTATAAATCAGCTAAGGTACTACCAGGATATAGCTTGCGCACGTCAAGAACTCCTTGCGCAGCTTTTTCTATGGCTTCTTTTTGGTTTTTTGTTGGGTTTGGCCAAATAAAATTATTATAAACTACAGAACTAGAATAAATATAGGCAGTCCCAAATCTTCCGCAAACATACCTCATCCACGCCATATGTACTTCAGAAATTAAAATGCCAAACTCATATATAGTAGCATTTGGAATTAATTGTAATTTATTGCTTGATATAATACAGTGGTTTATGAAATTCATTGGTATATATTTTCTTGCGCTGGTGGATATCTCCGGTAAAGCAATGTAGTCTACATTTGGTTGCCGTATTTCGGTGAATAACATTGAAACATTTGCAAATTTTTTAGTTGAAGTCTTTTTACTATTCAGCCTAAACCTCCTTACTTTTTCTATCCGTTCCATTATTAATTTGCATTTTCGCAATTCACTAGGATCTGCATCTACTAGCCACAGGCACCATCTTTTTTCTCCATTTACAAATTCTTTTGCTCCGATAAATGGCCGTATCCATTTTTGAGCTATAGGGCTTTTTTTAATTATTTCTTCTTTCTCGGTTTCATTTAATAGCAAAAAACCTCCATCCGTCGGTTGGCTACCTTTATTCATCTCTGGAGCGTTACAAATTGGATGTTTCCTTGCCGTGACAACGATATCCTGCGCGTCAATTAAGTACGGGCTTATATAATCAATTTTTTTAGGTTTATTTGAGTCAAAAATTTTCTTTTCTTTATTATTTTTATAATCACTAAAACCAATAATCACGCAATGCACCTGGGCCTTTTTGCCTTTGGCCTCATTGCCCCATTTGAACGTTCGATGCGCAAAATTGATTGTAGCATTGTTTTCCTTAATAAGCGGTGTCCATAAAATGGCCGGCTGCTGCCCCTGAGAAATCGAATTTGTAGAAACAAATGCAGCTTCGATTTTGCTTTTCTTCATGTAATCGCTGGCCTTTTTGTACCACGCGGCCACGTAATCCAGTACTCTATGCTTGTTAAAATTATCTCCAAAAACTAAGTCCATATCTTCTTTTTGGCCCTGGTTGCGCAAATGATATCCCACAAATGGAGGATTACCCATTATATAATTTAGCTTGTCCTTTGGGATAACCTCATTCCAGTCGATTCTCAGCGCATTTGCATGAATAATCGTTGCAGAAGCTTTAAGCGGTAATCGTGCGTAGTTCAGGCCAAAGTGCTCGGCTATCCGATTATTCATTTGATGGTCGGTCAGCCACATGCTCACCTGCGCGATTTGGCACGGGAAATCCTCGATCTCAATGCCATAAAATTGATCCACATTCACACGGCAATATGTATTTATCGCGTCCAGCGAAATTTGATCGCCGTCGTCAATCAGCATCTTCAGAATATCAAGCTCCAAAAGCCTTAATTCTCGGTATGTTACAATCAAAAAATTCCCACAACCACAGGCAGGATCGAGGAATTGCAATTTTGCTAATCTATCGTGAAAATATGACAACTTCTTTTTATCGTGCTTTATCAGCTCAAATTCTTTCCTTAAATCGTCCAAAAACAGCGGATTTATCACCTTCAAGATGTTCTCTTCGCTAGTATAATGCGCACCCAATTCACGGCGCTTTTTTTGGTCAGTAACCTCCTGAAACATCGCGCCAAATATGGCAGGCGAAATCTTTGACCAGTCCATTTTGCAGCACTCTATAATCAATTTTCGCATTGCACCGTCAAAATACGCAAACGGCAGAGGTTCCGCGAATAATTTGCCATTTATGTAGGGGAAATCCGACTTCATCTTTTCTGGCAAAAGCCTGTTCTTTAGCCGTTTTTCATCGTTCATATCCAAAACTTCAAATAGCTCCGCAAGCCGCCGGGATAAATCCGAGCCATCTTCCTTTGAGTTTTTTATGTATTGATAAAATGCGCCGCGCTCAAAGATATTCGAATCGTCCGCGAACATGCAGTACAACAGCCGAATTAAATAGATCTCAAGGGCATGTCCATCGTACCCGCTTGCTTTCAGCGCATCATGAAGTTTGGCCATCTTTTGAACAGCCTTCTCGTTAACCTCAATTTCGGGCTGATACATCTCCCTCAAAGATTTATAGCCAGCCAGCAGCGCAAATTTCCTTACGTGATTCTTGAGGTTCGAAACCTTAAATGTCCAAACTTGCTCGGTCGTAAGCCGGTACAACCTGATATTTTCAAAGTCACAGACCATTATATATTCGGGAAGCTCGGCGTCGGGCAAGTTAAAAGCGTAGTCTTTTGCCTGCTCGTACGCTCTTTTTAAGCTTTTCCCGCGCGACTTCATCTCAACTAAAATAACACCATCCCAAAGGCAATCTATGTATCCATCGCGGTTTTGGCCCATCGGGACTTTCTTTTCAAACAAAGCCACTCTTTTTAAGTCTACACCAAAAACATGAAAAAAATCGTTTAAAAATAGCTGTGCCTGTGATTTTTCGCCGCGTGCGTCAGCCCAGTCCCTAGAAAATTTAACAGCTCTGTTCGTAATTTCATTCCAGCTTAATTTCAAATTCACCACCCGCCAACTCGATTTTTAGCATATTATAACATAAATATATCTTAAAATCAACTAATTTTGTTAAAATATTGCAACGGGTTTTATTTTTCTAAAAAAGCATTATGATTTTTTCTGGGATATTGTTCATCGCACTCACCAATAACATAAGTTATGTTTTACCATGTTAGCCCTTGAATATGCCGAAACGTCCTCATTTGACTGTTTTTGACGCTTTGAAGAATAGAGGTTGATTTGGTTTAACCCTTGTAAAATCAGCTTTTTGTTTAAATTCAAAATTGCGTTTGATCCGAGATATTCGTAACAGATTGCCTGTCTTTATTTGAAATATCTTCCTAACTTGGCATTTCATATTGTGCAATAAGAAGCCTAGTTTTTGAGTTTTATGTCTTTGCTTGAAGAAAATATAAGTTCTAAAAACTTTGTTGTGAGGCGTGGATGGGCGGAAGCTTCAAGTTAGTATATTCAGAAAAATGATGCTAGAAAAGAGCGTTTTGGAACTTTTTATGATGGAAATTTTAGTTAAAAGGTAAAAACTGTAAAAAAATTACCTTACTAAAAGATTCGTAAAGACTCCCAATTACCCTATGAGACAAAAAATATGTTGACAAGTTGGCCAGATCATAGTATAGTATTTAATTGTAGGAAATGATTAGCTGGTGTAGCTCAGTTGGTAGAGCAGCTGATTTGTAATCAGCAGGTCGGGGGTTCAAGTCCGTCCACCAGCTCCATTTTTTGCATTTAGGTTGAGTCGGACTTGAACCCTAAGAGGTTGAGGAGCGTTTAGAAAATGATTGATAATCATTTTTAGCGACGAAGTGCGATGGCGGAACCGTTGCTTGCAATGGTGGCAGAGCACGAAAAACTTAGCGAAGGTAAGTTTTTGTCCGTCCACCAGCTCCATTTTTTGCATTCAGGGTGAGTCGGACTTGAACCCTAAGAGGTTGAGTAGCGTTTGGGAAATGATTGATAATCATTTTTAGCGACGAAGTGCGATGGCGGAACCGTTGCTTGCAATGGTAGCAGAGCACTAAAAACTTAGCTAGACTAAGTTTTGGCGAGGACCGGTATATTAAGAAATTTATGTATATGGGAGATTTCCAGAGCGGCCAAATGGGGCAGACTGTAAATCTGTTGTCTACGACTTCGGTGGTTCGAATCCACCATCTCCCACCAATTTTAATAAGACTATTATTTTAAGAATCAGTTTTTATTTTTTTAAGACTGATTTTAATATTTTTACACTGATGGGTGGTGTTTTCGATGATTATTGCAAGGTTTTTAGTTGGCAGATGAAAAACAAAAAGATGTGAGATGATAGCTGAAATATGACTAAGAATTTTGAGATAAATCCGGATGAGATATACCCTGTGAGTGGCACTAGGTCGGTCACTTACGTTAAGCCGACTGTTACGAGGCCGAACATTATTGTGGGCGAGTTTACTTATTTTAGCGATGAGAATTTTGAGAGTCACGTTACGCACCATTATGATTTTAACGGCGACAGGCTTATTATCGGGAAGTTTTGCCAGATTGCCGCAGGTGTGAATTTTATTATGAATGGCGCGAATCACCAGATGAATGCGGTTTCTACGTTTCCTTTTTATATTTTTAATGGCTGGCAGCAGGAGACTCCGCCGATGTCGGAGATGCCGCTTAAGGGCGACACTGTTGTGGGCAATGATGTTTGGATTGGCCAGAATGCTACGATTTTGCCTGGTGTGAGGATTGGAGATGGCGCGATTATTGGGGCGAACAGCACCGTGGGTTCTGCTGTTGAGCCGTACACTATTGTTGTGGGGAACCCCGCTAAAGCTATTAGAAAGCGGTTTGACGACGAGCTGATTGAGGTTTTGGAGGAAGTTAAGTGGTGGGATTTGCCGGCAGATGAGATTAACGAGCTGATTCCGATTTTGAGTTGCAGCGATTTGGAGAAAGTTAAACGCAAGCTGCGGGAGCTGATTAAATAGCTCGATGTGCTGAGGGATGAGGCTATATGGTGGCGCAATAGACCAGCATATTTTTGAGCTGGGGGTAAATTTTGTTGATGTCGCTGAGCGGGAGGGGATTTTTGCCTTTGCCGATTTCTATGGTGAAGCCTGGCTTTGCGAATTTTTCTATAAACCAGTCTTTAAACCCACCACCGACAGCTAATCCTTCCGGTTCCGACAGTGTGTATCCGCTTAAGGCTGCCATTTGTTGGCCCATGGTTTTGGATATTTCGGGCGTATTTTTGCCGTATTCCCAATAAATTTCTTCACCTTGGCTATGAAACGCTATGACGTGCCGAAAGTTGGCGCCTTTGCACAGGTTTACTAAGGCTTTGGTTTCGGGCTCGCTTTCTGGAAAAGGCCCGCCATATCGCGTTGGGGCGGGACCGGTTATGCCGTTTTCTTCTTCTAGGCTATGCAGCGCGTACCAATTTGCGTTGAAGTTGTGGTTTATGTCCACACCGCGGGCGTTTGCCTGCCAAGACGTGGCTGGTTTATTGTCCATAATCTCGTTGATTAGGGCTTCATAAGGGCCGGCAGTTTGCGCGCCGTTTATTGAAATCTCGACGCCATCGGGATTAACGCATGGTACTATCATTAGCCCGCGATGGTTTAGGGTTTCTTTGATTTTAACACTGTTTATATCGCTGTTGTTGTGATAAGCTTCGCTAATTTGCTCGGCGAAAATTAGAACAAGCAAGCTGGTTAGCCATTCCATGCCGTGAAAGGCAGCTGCAAAGAGGGCTGGATTGCTACTTGAACCAATTTTTAAGCAGCGAATTTCCCGCCCACACAGGCTTTTTCCTAGTGTGGTACATTCGATAAAAGGATATTTTTGGCATAGGCCGTTTATAAAAGTCTCGCGCATTTTTGCGTCAAACCCAGTCATAATGTCACCTCGTGTGGTATTTTTGGTTTAAAACATGGTATGATCGGCGTGGCAGATGGGTTAATTTTGAAAAAAGTTTAGGTGACGTTGATGTAACGCCACCTTTTTATTGCATGATTTTGAAAAGCCGCATTTTTACTACAGTTTTAAGAGCTCTTTATAGATGTCACCCTTTTTAAGGCCGGTGTCTTTGGCGATTTGCCTTGCAGCTTCAGATATGGAAAGCCCGCTTTCTAAAAGCGGTGCGGCCATTCTTGCGGTGTCTGCGAGAGAAACAGTGCTGTCGGCCTGTTCAGCACGGTAGCCCTCGACAACCAGCACAAATTCGCCTTTTATCGGCTCGGTTTCGTACTTGTCTATCGCAGCTTTGAGGGTTGTTAGGGCCACTTCTTCGTGAATTTTTGTAAGCTCGCGGATGACCGAAATTCTGCGATCTCCTAAATTTTCATAAAGATCTTTCAACGTCTGAAGCAACTTGTGTGGGGCTTCGTAAAAAATCATCGTGCGAGGCTCTAGCTTTATCGCTTCAAGATGAGTACGCCGACTTTTTTTGTTAACGCTCAAAAAGCCTTCAAAGGCGAATCTGCCGGTTGGTAGGCCGGAGACAGCCAGGGCAGAAACGCATGCGCACGGGCCCGGGACCACGGTGACGTTGATGTTTTTCGCATGGCATTGGGCAACCAACTTTTCACCTGGGTCAGAGATAGCCGGCAGACCGGCGTCGCTAACAAGAACGCAAGTTTCCCCAGTTAAGATTCTGTCAACGATGTATTCCCCTTTTTGCCGCTTGTTGTGCTCAAAATAGCTAACCAGCGGCTTTTTTATCTCAAAATGATTTAACAACTTCAATGTTACGCGGGTGTCCTCCGCTGCGATGAAATCTGCGTTTTTAAGGGCCTCCAGCGCTCGAGGCGCCATATCGCCGAGGTTTCCTATGGGCGTCGCCACCAAAACCAACTTTCCAATCATTATTTTTCTCCGTAATATCTATAAATTCGAGTCATCTCATCGGACAAATTCCCACAGCCATCCTCAATGAACAGGGTAGGCAATGCAATAAGCCCTGGCCGTGCGCCTTTTTTGCCTTCGATTAAAAAAAGTTTTGGTGCAGAACTTTTGCGCTGCTGTACGAGTCTCAATTTCTTTGGCTCTATGCCGGCGCTTTTCATAGAGTCAACAACATCACAAAGGCGTTCCACTCGATGACATAGGCAAAGCCGCCCCCAAAAATTCAGAAATTTCGCAGCGCACCTAGTAACGTCGTCAATGGTGCACTCGTGTTCGTGCCGCGCAATCCGAATGCCGGCTTCAGAGTTGACGAGCCCGCTGCCAACGGCTTTGTACGGCGGATTGCAAACCACCAAATCGCAGCTATGCGGCAGAATCTGTGGAATCTCCTTTTTGATATCGGCGCAAACAACCTCGACTTTATCGATAACATCGCTGATTTCGGCCGATCGAGAAACCTGAGAGCACGCATTTTTTTGGATGTCTATAGCAAAAATTTTTTTAACCTCAGCGCCCAAGCTAAGCCAATATAATGGAATTGTACCGCAGCCAGTACCGATTTCTACTGCGATCTCGTGCTTTTTAGGCATAGAGAAGTCCGCCAGAATAAAGGTGTCGGTACCAAAGGTATGTGCCTTTGAGGTTATCACCTTAACTTTTGAGGACAAGGCTTCGACGGATTCCCCAGGCAACAGCAGTTCTCGCTCTTTTTCTGTCAAATTTTCTAGGCGCAAGGTATCAACTCCTAAGCTCTAAAGCGCAAAAACTCAAATTAAACGGGCATCAGCAGCCGCAAAAAGACTGGTGACACCCCACAAAGCTAGCAATATCAACAAATATGTAGATCACTCCGGATTGGGAGCGCCGACAGGGCACACACCAGCGCAAGTTCCGCAACTTATGCATATCGAGGGGTCGATAACAAACTTGCCGTCCCCAGCAGAAATGGCGCCAACCGGACACTCAACCTCGCAAGCCCCGCAGGATATGCAATCATCGCTAATACAATAAGCCATTTGCCCAACACCTCCTAACGCAGTCAAAATAAAGTTTATCACGTTTCGCAGAATTCCGCAAATATCGCAAGTTTATTCTAAATTTTTCAGCTCATCGAGCTCCTTTTTATTGACCTTAATCTCGGCATCTTTGACAATCCTGACGTCACGCAGATTGTAGCAAACAGGTGCAGCCTCGGGAGCCGAATCCATGCGGATTTTCAAAACTCCGGTTAAAAGATTTTGCTCCACAACCGTCCCGCGGCCCTTGGGGGTATCGACAATCGCGCCAGGCTTGGGGGCCTTTTTAAGCAGATCCTGATAAGCGGCTTGCTCGAACTTTAAGCAGCACATGAGCCGGCCGCACGTGCCAGAAATCTTGACCGGATTCAGTGAAAGCCCTTGCTCTTTGGCCATTTTTATCGAAACAGGCTGGAATTCGTCTAAAAAAGTAGAGCAGCAAAAAGGCTTGCCGCAGATTCCAAGCCCGCCGAGCGACTTAGCTTCATTGCGAACGCCGACCTGACGCAGCTCAATGCGAGCTTTAAAGATTCCGGCCAGCTCCTTAACCAAATTGCGAAAATCCACGCGCGCCTCGGCAGTGAAGTAAAATACGATTTTGTGGCCATCAAAAGTATATTCTACGCCGATGAGCTTCATGTTTAGGCGATGCTTTTTGATCTTTTCGCCACAAATTTTTGCTGCGCGAGCCTCTTTTTCTTTTAGCCGTTTCAAGCGCTCAAAGTCCTTAAATTCGGCCTTCCTCAGCACTTTGGTCAAGCTCTTCAAAACTTGTTTATCCGCAAAATTTTTTTTGATGATGACAACCTGGCCGCAGTCGGAGCCCGCAGCGGTTTCGACAATAACCAGGTCGTTGATTTTAACTTTTTGATTATTCGGCAGAAAATAGTGGACTTTCCCCACATCTTTAAACCGGACACCAACAATTTCGGCCATTTTTTCCTCCTCAAAATTTTTTACCGCACATTAGCGGCAATCTGAAACATCTTCGAGCAAAAATCCGTCGACAAAATCTGCATGTTAACGTTCCTCTCAACGTAACTTCTGGTTTGAACCACAACATCGATCAATCGCAACAGCTGCGAGGTAGAAAGTTTTTCTGCTAATATTTTAGCACATCCAGAATTTTCTGCAATAGAAAAATCCACCGACAAAACCAGCGCGTCGCGAAGCAGATCCGACAAAAACTTCAACACAAAGGTGAAGCTCTTTTTATTCTCCAAAATTTGCGCAACTACCGTCAGCAAGTCAAATTCATTCATCGAAGCAAGGCTAAACGCCAATTTCTCGGCAAGTTCAGAAGATTTATCGTGCCCATCAGATGTAACTAAGTCGATTGCCAAGCCGATGTTACCCTTAGCGACTTCACAAATGCTCTTTAAATGCTCAGCAGGACGATCCGGAAAATTCTTTGCAAGATAGGCTTGAAGCTCAGCAGAAAAGACCGGACTCAAAGAAAACAGCTGAACCCGCGAGCGAATGGTAGCGAGCACGTTAAAGGCGGACTCGCAAGTGAGGATGAACATGACGTTTTTAGGGGGTTCCTCCAGGATTTTCAAAAGAGCATTTTGCGCCGGAACGCCCATATTATCAACGTCGGTGAATATGTAAACCTTCGTAAAAGCCTCGTTGGCGGCCACATAAGCGTCTGTGCGAACGTCCCGAATAGTCGCGATGCTGTAAGTCTGAGAGACGCCAGATTTCTCCGGAAAGATGACATCCGGGTGAATCCCTTTCTCCGCCTTCTTGCAATTAGGGCAAACTCCACAAGGCGCGCCATCTTCACGGTGACTACACACCGCGGCCTGAGCAATAATCTTAGCAAGCGTCTTCTTGCCAAGCCCAGCAGCGCCATCCAGCATAATCGCATGAGCAATTTTGTTGTGCAAAAAAAGCGCCTGAAGTTGAGAAATTACCGCCCGATTCCCAATAAAACTGTTAAAATCCATAAAAATACATCCCGAGTTTTTGTCCATCTAAACCTTCTTAAAGTCCTCGACATTTAGCACAAATATCGTCGCGCCGCCAATCGTTATCTCAAAAGGAATAGCGCTATAAGTGTCAACCTCCAGTGGAGTCGCGCTTGGAACGCTCTGCTTGCGCTTTTTGCTTTTACTTTTGATAATCTTGATAACCTCGTCAACGCGGTCGTCATCGACGCCGGTGATAAAAGTAGTGTTGCCGACCTTCAGAAATCCGCCAGTTGTCGAGAGTTTCGTCACCAAAAAGCCGTTATCAGTAAGCGCATTCGAGACGGCGTTAGCGTCGTCGCTGTTGATTATAGCAAGAATTAGCTTCATCGCAGTCACCCCAAAAGAAGTTTATGGACTCATTTTATCACATCTATTAAAAAAATACCATAGCGCAGCAAATTTTTGACGGAAATTTCAGTTATCAGCTCGCCTGGCACTAGTATGGGGATGCCAGGAGGGCAAGGGCAAACGGTGCCGGCGCTGACTCGTCCAACGGCGTCGCAAGAATTGATGCGCTCCGAAGGGCTAAACAAAGCCGAATGCAAAGATTTTTTAACAATAGGCAATTCAAAGGCTGGGCATCTGACGGGGAGCGCGTCCCCTGACGGTTGCAGATTTTTAATAGCCATCGCCAATTGCTCAAAATCCTTCGGCAAATTCATCGGCGTTGCAATAAACACGACTCTTTCTGCGGTGGAAAGTTCAGGTTCGATGCCGTTTTGCCGAAAATATTTTGCAGCAGAATCGCCAGAAAGCCCGATTTTAGCGACATTTAAAGTTAACCGAACAGGGTCAACGTTTGCACAGTCGTCCAGAATTCCCTTTTGAGCCGCGATTTCTTTGATTTTTGAGATCTCTTTTTGCAAAGCAAAAAATGCAGTCTTGCCGTTGCTACAAAGCCAGCTCTGACAAACGTCGAGCGAGGCCATTATGGGGTAGGAGGGGCTCGTAGAGCCAAAGATGGACATTGCAGCCCGAGCGCAAGGGGCAAATTTTACATCCGCGATGTGCAAAAGCGCGCCACCAGTCAAAACCGGCAACGTTTTATGTGCAGAATCCGCAACCATATCGGCTCCGAGCGTAATTGGGTGGATATCTTTTGGCAAAAATTTGAGGTGAGCTCCGTGGGCGTTGTCTACCAGCAGCGGGATGTTGTGCCTTTTGCAGACCTTAGAAATGCCCGCAATATCCGCAATATGGCCAAAATAGTCCGGGCTGGTTATGTATACGCAGGCAATGCCGGGCTCTTGCGCCAAGATGGCTTCGATGTCTGCGGGCTCTACTTGCAAGAAAAGTCCGGAATGCTCATCAACTTTAGGCATTACCCAGCGGACGTCCGCGTTTAGGAGAGCCATCGTGTTCACGGCGCTTTTGTGGATCATCCGCGAGGCAACGATCTTTCCGCCGTACGGCAAAGCCAACTTTATCATAGTTTGAATGCATAAAGTGCATCCGCCGGCCGAAAAGAGCGTCTGATGCGTGCCGTAAAGACCAGACACACGGTCTTCTGCTTTTTTGATGGCACCAGAAGCTTCATAAAGACTGTCTGTATCGGGCAGCTCGGTGAAATCCAGACCAAAAAAGTTAAAAAACCGCATCATTTCTGAGTTTTTGTGACCGGGCGTATGAAACGAGGCTCGGTGTAAGTCGGCATGCGTTTTCAATGCGGTGTAAAGTGGAGTTCCTGCCATTTAAAGGCTCCTTTTTGCAATAATTATAGCTTCAGCGGATTCTTATAGTGAATTTACTTCACTTTTTAACACAATTTCTTCCATCGCCTTTGCCAGCTGGTCCGGGCAAGAGGTTCCCCTGCCGGCACAGTCGATTCCTTTGCACTTTTTTATGACGTCAGTGACCTTCATGCCCCGCACTAAAAAGGAGATCCCTTGCGTGTTGCCGTTGCAGCCGCCTACAAATTTAACGTTATTAACGACCCCGTTTTCAACATCGATTATTATTTTTCGCGAGCAAGTCCCGCTAGTATCGTAAGTGTGAACCATGTTTACCTCCAAAATTATCGTGCAACAAAAGTATAATCAATCAACAAATTATATGTAAGGTGGCGGCCGTTTCGTGAATCTTCGCCGCTTCTGTGAATTATAATTTAACTTTTTGCTCTTGTCAATTGCAAGAAAATCGGGTAAAAATAGTGCTGTGAAGTTTGAAAATTTGTGGTATAATGTTCGATAAGAGGTGTAAAAAATGAATTTGTCTGTTAATTTAGGTTGCTGGAATTCTATTTTCGCCATCCCTTGCGATGTTGTGGATAAACATATAAAATTAGCCGGCGCTGCACAGCTAAAAGTCCTCCTCTTTATGCTGCGCCACGCTGGTCAAAATATTTCTGTTAACAAAATTGCCAAAGCCCTTGCCATGGACGAGCTCGATGTAAAAGACTCCATGCGCTACTGGGTGGAGACAAAGGTTATTTCGGAGCCGGAGTATAAAGATAAAAAAGAGGGCAAAGACTCTGTGGGAGCTCAGAACGATGTGAGTGAAGGGGTCGAAAAAGCTAGTGTTGTAGCGGCTAAGAGGGTACCTTTGCGGGCCCAGAGGCCGGACTCTGCCTTTGTGGCAAGGAGGATAAATGAGTCTTCGGAGATTTCTTTTTTGATGCAGGAAGCGCAGATTATTTTGTCTAGGCCGATTTCTGGTGGAGACAGCGCGACGCTCCTTATGCTGCATGAAAGTGACGGTTTGCCTGTGGACGTGATTTTGATGATCATGCAGTACGCTGTTAGTGTGGGCAAGTGCAACATGAGATACATTGAGAAGATGGCGATTTCTTGGGCGCAGGAGGAGATTGATACCGTAGAGAAGGCCGAAAAGAAGATTATTGTTTTGGAGAACTACCGCAAGGCCTGGACTTTGCTTGAAAAAATTATCGGGATAGAGCATAGATCGCCTTCGGCAAAGGAAGATGAGGCGGCAAATCGGTGGATTAATGAGTGGAAGATCTCGGATGAGATGCTGAAAGAGGCGTACGATAGGTGCATAAATGCCAAGGGTAGGTATATTTTGAGCTATATGGATGGCATCATCAAACGGTGGCATGGAGCTGGAGTTAAGACGATGTCTCAGGTTTTTGAGGAGGACCGGCAGAAAAAATCCAGTGGGCAAGGGGCGCTCAAGAAACCCAATGATGTTACGTCCTACAACATCGACGAATATGAGCGAAATTATATGTACATATAGAGAAAATTGGCGGCAGAAGGAGACTTTTTATGAGTGTTAGGGTAAAAATTTTGCACCAGGCAGAGGCCGAACTCGATCTTTTGAGAAAAACTCGCGAGGAAGAGTGCGCGCGCAGGAAACGGGAGTTTTATAAAAAGTGTGAGCGGGCAAGGCAGATTGATGCGCAGCTTTCTCGCACGGCGATAGATGCGGCCAAAGCTGTTTTGGCGGGCGCTAATGCTAAAAAGTTGTTGACTAAGATGAAGGATGAAAATTTGCTGCTGCAGGGAGAGATGAGGAAGTTGCTGATGGCGACAAATCTGCCGGCGGACTATTTGGAAGTGGAATATAGCTGCAAGAAGTGCCGTGACGTGGGGTATGTTAATGGCATCATGTGCGGTTGCCTGAAGGATAGGGTCAAGAAGATTACTTATAATAACTTGAACAGGCTGTCGCCGCTGGCTTTGTCGACCTTTGAGAGTTTTGATGTTAACTTTTATCCGGACCAGAAGGCCGATGATGGTGTGAATATAAAGTTGCATATGGAGAAAGTTTTGCGGTTTTGCCGTGAGTATGCGAAGAATTTTGATGAGGGTGCGGAGAATTTGTTTTTGCAGGGTGCTACGGGATTGGGCAAGACGCATTTGTCTTTGGCGATTGCGAATGACGTGATTGAGCGGGGGTACAATGTGATTTATGCCTCGGCGCCAAATATTATTGCGCAGCTGGAGAAGGAGCATTTTGACCGTGATGCTGAAGGTGACGAGACTAAGGGGCATTTGGTGGACTGCGACCTTTTGATTTTGGATGATTTGGGCACAGAATTTCAGACAAGTTTTTCAAGTGCTACCATTTATAATATTATAAATTCGAGGATTATGTACAAAAAGCCGACGATTATAAGCACAAATCTTTCGGTTAAAGAAATTCAGGCGGCGTACTCTAAGCGCTTGGTTTCTAGAATTATGGGGGATTATAAGCGATTGTTTTTTTTGGGGAATGATATTCGGCAGGTTTTGAAGTTCCCGAAAAAGCTGAATGTTTAAACCAAAACCGATTTTTTTTACGATACTTTTTTGTAACGAAAAAAGTATCCAAAAACGTTTAAAGGGGATTTCGATTACCCTTTAAAACCCCTAACCGACCAGCGTTCCGCTGGACCGTGTTACAATTAACTGGGGAGCTGATGTGGCGGCTGTGTGCGATATTTGTGATTTTTTGAGTTGCGGTGTTGACAATTTGCTGATAACATGGTAAATTATAAATTGTAGTTAGCACTCGCGCTTTTTGAGTGCTAATGTTTTTAACCGGAGGGGGGTTATTTGTGGAACTTTCGGATAGAAAACTTAAGATTTTGGCCGCGGTGATTAATAATTATATTCAGTTTGCAGAGCCGGTTAGCTCTAAGGTTTTGTGCGAGCTGTTGGACTTTTCGGTGTCTTCGGCTACCATCAGAAATGAACTTGCGGAACTTACGGAGCTTGGTTTGTTGGAGCAACCGCATACTTCTGCGGGTCGGGTCCCTTCGCACGTGGGGTATCGGCTTTATATCAATCAGTTGATGGGGAAGGCTTATTTGCCTAGGAAGACTAAGGAGTATATTGATTCGGCGCTGAATTTGAGTGTTAAGGAGCCGGAGACTTTGCTTAAGAACGCGACGAGCCTTTTGGCGAGCATGACTAATTTTGCGGTGGTGTCTACTGATGTGTCGACGCAGAAGAGCTGCGTTAAGAGCATTAAGCTGGTGCAGGTTAGCAGTTTTGCGGCGATGCTTATTCTTACGACTTCTTCGGGGATAATTAAGAATCGGTTGTTTCGGTGCGAAAATTTGCTGACGGATGAGGTTTTGGGTAAGTTTAATGGGGTGTTAAATGAGAAGTTTGCTGGGGTTTCTATTGCGGACATAACGCCGGCGCTTGTTCAGACTATTGCGGTGTCTTTGGGGCCGCTTGCTTTTTTGATGTCGGACGTATTTGACGCTTTGCTTGAGGTTGCGAGGTCAATCTCGAAGCCGGACTTGCACATTGATGGCCAGACGAATTTACTGTTAGTTCCCGAATTTAACCAACAGGTGGCCGTTCGGTTGATTAATTTTTTTGCTGGATTTGAGGATATTGACGACCTGTTTTTTTCTACGGGTGAGGACAGGACGCGCGTCTTTATCGGAGAAGAAAGCAATCGTGAGGAGCTTGCGCATTCGAGCATTGTGCTTACTCGCTACATGGTGAATGGCGAGAATTGCGGTTCTATTGGGGTTGTTGGTCCTACTAGGATGAATTATGCTAAGCTGATTGCGCGGCTTGAGTATATTGCCGATTTGCTGGGCGAGATACTTAACGACCTTTTTAGAGTAGAGTAAATGAAGGAGGCTGGCTTTTTGACGGAGGAAATTAAGGATATTTCTGATTTTGAAAATGAAAACGAAAGTGAATCTGCGGGGCTTGAGGTTGAGGAAAACTTTGAGGCGCAGGAGATAATCGATGAAAATCAGGAGATGTTGAAGAAGTTAGATGAGTTGCAGAAGGACTTGAAGGAGCAGGAGGAGCGGTTTTTGCGGCTTGCGGCGGAATATGATAATTATCGGAAGCGCAGCGAGAAGGACCGGATCTCGGCTTATAATGATGGGAAAGCTAAGACGGTTGCGGAGATTTTGTCTATTGCGGACTGCATTGAGAGGGCCATTGAGGCTAGCGGCGACGCGGATGCTGAGTATCAAAAGGGGCTTCGGATGTTGAGCGAACAATTTGATGCATCGCTTGGCCGGCTGGGTGTTGAGTCTTTTGGCTGCGTTGGGGACGGCTTTGACCCGGAGCTGCACAATGCTATATCTCATATTGAAAGCGACGAGGTTGGCGAGAATGTTATTGCTCAGATTTTTCAAAAGGGCTATAAAATGGGCGACAAGATTATCCGGCATGCGATGGTTTCTGTTGCAAACTAGGGTTTTATGGATTTGAATTTAGGAAGTTTGGATAGGACCTGCAGTTAGGCGACTTTTTGAGGTTGAATTTTATTTTATACATTATATTTGATATTTGGAGGTAATTGTTATGGCAAAGACTATTGGAATCGACTTGGGCACGACGAACTCCTGCGTGGCGGTTATTGAGGGCGGTGAGCCTGTTGTAATTGCGAATGCTGAGGGGACTAGGACGACGCCGTCTGTTGTTGCTTTTTCGAAGACGGGCGAGAGGATGGTTGGCCAGGTGGCGAAGCGGCAGGCTATTACTAATCCGGACCGCACGATTTCTTCTATTAAACGCGAGATGGGCACCGATCATAAGGTGAATATTGATGGAAAGAATTTTACGCCGCAAGAGATTTCGGCGATGATACTTCAGAAGCTGAAGGCGGACGCGGAGGCTTATCTTGGAGACACTGTGACGCAGGCGGTTATTACGGTTCCGGCTTATTTTACCGACGCGCAACGCCAGGCGACTAAGGATGCGGGCAAGATTGCTGGTTTGGACGTTAAGAGGATAATCAACGAGCCGACTGCTGCGGCTTTGTCGTATGGAATTGATAAGGAGAACGACCAGAAGGTTATGGTTTATGACCTTGGCGGCGGGACTTTTGACGTTTCTATTATTGAGATGGGCGACGGAGTGCAGGAAGTTCTGGCTACGGCGGGCAATAACAAGCTTGGTGGCGACGATTTTGACCAGAGAGTTATTGACTGGATGGCGGATTCTTTTAAGGCCGAGAACGGCATTGACTTGAGGAAGGACAAAATGGCGATGCAGCGCTTGAAGGAGTCTGCTGAGAAGGCGAAGATTGAGCTTTCGGGTGTGACTTCTACTGCGATTAATTTGCCGTTTATCACTGCGGACGCTAGCGGCCCTAAGCATTTGGATTTGACTTTGACTCGGGCTAAGTTTGACGAGCTTACTAAGGATTTGGTTGAGAACACGATGGGGCCGGTTCGGCAGGCTCTTTCGGACTCTGGCTTGGAGATAAATCAGATTGACAAAGTCTTGATGGTTGGCGGATCTTCGCGGATTCCGGCTGTTCAAGATGCGGTGAAATCGTTGATCGGAAAGGATCCTTTTAAGGGGATTAACCCGGATGAGTGCGTTGCCATCGGCGCGGCTTTGCAGGCTGGTGTTTTGGGCGGCGAAGTGCAGGGCTTGTTGCTTTTGGATGTTACGCCACTTTCGCTTGGAGTTGAGACCATGGGTGGCATTATGACTAAGATTATCGAGAGAAACACGACCATTCCTACTAAGAAGAGCCAGATTTTTTCTACGGCCGTGGACAATCAGACTCAGGTTCAGATCAACGTTTTGCAGGGTGAGCGCGAGTTTGCTAAGGACAACAAGCAATTGGGGCTATTTACTTTGGACGGCATTGCGCCCGCCATGCGTGGGGTTCCGCAGATTGAGGTTACTTTTGACATCGACGCAAACGGAATTGTGAACGTTCACGCTAAGGACCTCGGCACTGGCAAGGAGCAGAAGATTACGATTAGCTCGAACACCAATATGTCGAAGGAGGAGATTGAGCAGGCCGTAAAAAACGCCGAGCAGTTCGCGGAGGAAGACAAAAAGAGACGCGAGGAAGTTGAAATTAAGAATGAGGCCGAGAACCTCTGCTATGCGGTTGAGAAGCTGATAAATGAGAATGGCGACAAAGTTGACGGCGCGGACAAGGATAATCTGAACGCGAAGGTGAGCGCTTTGAAGGAGGCTATTTCGGCTAACAATATTGACACGATCAAGTCTGGCAAGGACGACCTTCAGAAGGCTATGTACGAGGTTTCGGCAAAGCTATATCAGAGTGCGGCGCCGAATCAGGCTGCGGGTCAAGACTCCCAAGGTGATGCGGGTTCGGATAGTTCTCGGGGCGGAGAAAATGTTTATGACGCCGATTTTAAAGACGTTGACAACAATGGTAGCGAAAAATAGATGATTTGGTTTGTAAGTTAAAACGAGAGAAAATCCCTTGGCTGCAGATTTAGTGGTTGAGGGATTACCTCTCGAGCGAAGATTTTAGGAGTGATTTTGTTGGCAGCAAAACGCGATTTTTATGACGTTTTGGGGGTGCCTAGGGGCGCTTCGGAGGACGAGATTAAAAAGGCTTACCGAAAGCTTGCAAAGAAATATCACCCGGACTTGAACCCCGGAGATAAGGCGGCGGAGTCGAGTTTTAAGGAAGTGAACGAGGCTTATGAGGTGCTCTGCGATAAGGATAAGCGCGCGAGGTACGATCAGTTTGGGCACGCTGGGGTTGATCCTTCTTATGGAGCCGCTGGTGCTGGCGGGAATCCGTTTGGCGACGACTTCGATTTGGGCGATATTTTTAGCAGCTTTTTTGGTGGAGGTTTTGGCGGCGGCTTCGGTGGCGGGTTTTCCTCTAGGGGCCGGTCGAACCCTAACGCACCGCGCAGGGGATCGGACAGCGAGGCTTCGGTTAGCATTTCTTTTGAAGAGGCTGCGAAGGGCTGCAAAAAGGATGTTTCGTATCGCGTGGTTGAAAAATGCCCGGAATGTAGTGGCTCGGGAGCTGCTAAGGGGAGTTCGGCGAAGACTTGCCAGGTTTGCCATGGCACGGGGCAGAGTAGGGTTACTCAGCGGACGCCTTTTGGCGTTGTTCAGACGGCGAGGACTTGTGAAAATTGCGGTGGAACGGGCAAGATGATTGAGAATCCGTGCAGAAAGTGCTCTGGAACGGGCAGAGTTCAGGTTACGAGAAAGGTTGAGGTGAATGTGCCGGCCGGGATCGACAATGGCCAGATTTTGAAGGTGGGGGGCCATGGTAATGCTGGTGTTAACGGTGGACCGGCGGGCGATTTGCACGTGTATATTACGGTGAGGCCGCATTCTATCTTTGAGCGCAGAGATTTTGACATTTGGTGCGAGCTGCCGATTACATTTGTCCAGGCGGCGCTGGGTGCGGAGGTCACTGTGCCCACTATTGACGGCAAAGTTAGCTATAGTATTCACGAGGGGACCCAGCCTGGCGACATTTTTAAGCTTAGGGGCAAAGGGATTGAGCACTTAGGCTCGAAACGGCGAGGAGATCAGTTTGTGAAGGTGAGCATCGAAATTCCGAGAAACCTGTCGGGCAGCCAGAAGGAGCTTTTGCGCAGCTTTGAAAAAGAGGCGAGCGAGGCGAATTATCAGAAGCGAAGAGGCTTTTTCGAGAAGTTGAAGAATCTGTTTGGAGAAAATTAGATGGATTTTACCGAGATTGTGATTGAAATTGGCGCGGGCGATGTTGAGAAAGCGGCTGCGATTGCCAATATGGCGGTGCCGCACGGGATTTACATTGAGGATTACTCGGATCTTGAGGCTGAGGCGCAGCGCATCGCGCATATTAATCTTATTGACGAAGAGCTTTTGGCGAAGGATCGCGATGTTGCGTGGGTCCATGTGTATATTTTGCCTGAGAATAACCCGGTTGAGGCGATTGAGTTTTTGCGACAACGGCTTGGTAGCGCGGGTGTTAAAAACAAGATTTCGACTAAGGCTTGCAGGGTGGAGGATTACATAAATAACTGGAAGCAATATTTTCGCCCGGTGGCGGTTGGCGAAAGGTTGCTTATTTGCCCGTCGTGGCGGCGCGACGAGGCTGAACCAAACGGTCGCGCGGTTTTGCAAATCGACCCGGGGCTGGCTTTTGGCACGGGGACTCACGAAACGACGAGCCTTTGCCTTAGTTTGCTAGAGAAATATATGAAGCCGGGCGCGATGGTGCTGGATATTGGCTGCGGCAGTGGGATATTGTCTGTTGCTTCGATATTATTAGGCGCTAAGGCTGCTACTGGCGTGGACATTGACGAGCTGGCGGTAAAAACTGCGGCCGAGAACGCTAAAATTAACGGTGTGAGCGACAAATTTACTGCGGTCTGTGGCAATTTGGTAGACAAAATTCGCGGCCAGTTCGACGTTATCGTTGCAAACATTGTGGCCGATGTTATAATCGAGCTGAATAAATCGGTTAAAAATTACATACACAAGCGCTCGATGTACTTGATGAGCGGGATCATTGAGCCGAGGGAATTGGACATTTTTAACTCTTTGGAGCCGGATTTTAATGTGATTGATGTTAAGAGAAAGAACAGTTGGGTCGCGATTGTGGCGATGATTAGCAGGTAGCTGCGAAGAAAAATGGGGGTGGAGCCTGGGATGATTGAACTTAAACGTACGCATAAAATTTTAGTTAGGCATATTTTTTATGTTTTGACGGCGATTGTGGCTGTTTTGATTTTGTATTTTTCAGGAATACACTGCTTTTTTCGCTTTTTTACCGGGATTCCTTGCCCTTCTTGCGGGATGACTCGGGCTTTTTTGTCTTTGCTGAAGTTGGATTTTTATCGGTCGTTTTATTATCACCCGCTCTTGATTCCGGCGCTGATTACGGCTTTTATCGCTATACATATGAATGTGCCGGCGTTTAGGTTTAATAAAAAGGCTTGCACTGCCTACATTTGGGGCTTTGTTGCTGTGTTTTTGGCTGTGTATTTTTTTCGGCTTTTTACGAATAATATTCCGTGAGAAGCTAGATGTGGTGATGTACTATGAACCTTTTTGAGAAAAAATTTGGATTTGAGGCAAAAAAATTTTTCAAGGTACTTGATTTGTGGGAGAGGGTGTGGTATCATATTGTAGTGTGACTGAGCACGATATGCGTTGAAGCGGGAGGTTGCGGCTTTTGGGCCGGTTTTTCCGTGGAGTATGTCCGATTTTAAACCGGGCGATTTTTAAAGTTAATGCGATCCTTTGTTTTTGGGGATTGTTATGCTCTTTTTATTTTTACCCGGAGCTCTTGCGGCGGAGGTTTTCGCTGCTTTAGTACCCGGATTTTTACTTAGTGTTTTGCGAAACACCCGGACGAGTGTTTACTTTTTGAAAATAGAGAGCACGCCCGCCAATTGTATGAAGGAGGCGATTTTTGTTATGGCAGTCAAGGAAAAGATTAGAATAAGACTTAAGGGGTATGATCATCAGTTGGTGGACCAGTCTGCTGAACGGATTGTTCAGACTGCGCAACGGACTAATGCTAAAGTTTCAGGTCCGGTGCCTTTGCCTACTGAAAAGCAGATTATCACTATACTTAGAGCTGTTCACAAGTATAAGGATAGCCGCGAACAGTTTGAGATGCGTACTCACAAGAGGCTTATCGATATCTTAAAGCCCTCGAATAAGACTGTTGAGGCACTTATGGGGCTGGAGCTCCCTGCTGGCGTTGACATAGAGATTAAACTTTGAGTCAACCTACCGCGCAGTTGGGGTCATGTTGAAGATTTTCAACCAATAACCTATCTAGGAGGATGATTAAAATGCAAAAGGCGATCATCGGCAAAAAAATTGGGATGACGCAGATTTTTGACGAGAAAGGCAACGTTGTTCCTGTCACTGTTATTTTGGCGGGGCCTTGCGTTGTATCGCAGAAGAAAACCGTTGAGAACGATGGTTATGATTCTGTGCAAATGGGATTTGGCGACATTAAGCTTAAGTATAAAAAGGGCGTGCGGTCGGCTAAATTCGATGAGAAACCTATTAACATTAATTTGGCTATGCTTGGGCATTTTGCTAAGGCTGACGTTGCACCTAAACGAGTTTTGCGCGAGTTTCGGTTTGAGGATACTAGCGCTTACAACGTGGGTGACATTATTAAGGCGGACGTTTTTGCTGCGGGCGACAAGGTTGACGTGACGGGCACGAGCAAAGGTAAGGGCTATGCTGGCGTTATTAAGCGCTGGAATTGCAGAAGGCTTAAGGAGACTCATGGTTCGGGGCCTGTTGTTCGGCATGGAGGTTCTATTGGCGCTTGTTCTGACCCTTCGAGAGTATTTAAGGGTACTAAGATGGCGGGACACCTGGGCGCAGAGAGAGTTACTGTGCAGAACCTTGAGATTGTTAAAGTTGATGTTGAGAACAACTTGATTGCTGTTAAGGGCGCTATTCCGGGCGCGAATGGTGGATCGGTTGAAGTTAAACAGAGCGTTAAGGCTTAGGGAAGGAGGAATTGTAATGCCAAAAGTTCAAGTTCTTGATGTTACGGGCCAGGCGGTTGATGAGATTACTCTTTCTGACGCCGTTTTTGGAGTGGAGCCTAACCGAGTTTTGCTTCATGAGATGGTGGTTAATTATTTGGCTAATCAGCGCCAGGGTACGCAGTCTGCATTGACTCGATCTGAAGTTGCTGGCGGAGGCAGAAAACCTTGGCGGCAAAAAGGAACGGGGCATGCTCGGCAAGGGTCTATTCGTGCACCGCAGTGGAGGCATGGTGGCGTTGTTTTTGCACCTAAGCCTCGCGATTATGGATTTTCTGTTAACAAGAAGGAAAGAAGACTGGCTATGAAGTCGGCTTTTTCTGCTAAGGTTATGGACGAAAATGTGATTATTCTTGACAAGCTGTCTCTTGCTGCATATCGGACTAAAGACATTGCTAGCATGCTTGTGGCTGTTGGGGCTTGCAAGAAGGCTTTGTTGGTTCTGCCGGAGGTGGACGAGAAGATAGTCTTTTCGGCTAGGAATATTCCGGGAGTTAAGACCGCGCAAGTTAATACTCTTAATGTTTATGATATTTTGAATTACGATAGTTTGATTATTGTTAAGGATGCCGTTAGTAAAATTGAGGAGGTGTATGCTTAAGTGGTAGCGCAAGATATTGTTATTCGCCCGGTGATTACTGAAAAAAGTATGGCTGGGAACGCCATAAAGATGTACACTTTTGAGGTTGCTAAATGTGCAAATAAGATTGAGATTAAACGGGCAGTTGAAGAACTTTTTGGTGTGAAGGTGTTGAAGGTTAATGTTGTTAACGTTAAGGGGCACCTTAGACGGCACGGCCGGAATCAGGGGTACACTTCGGACTGGAAGAAGGCTTATGTTGTTTTGACTGAAGACAGCAAGGCTATTGAGTTCTTTGAAGGGATGGTTTGATTGCTTTTGAAACAAACATTTTTTAAATGGCTGGATAAATTGGAAAATTTAAAAATAACGCCTTTATGGGGATATTCTTTGGTTGTAAGTATGCTTTTATCTTCTGTGGCACTGAACGCAGCGCAACTTTCTGTTAGTTATGGCGGCGGCGGGTTTGTTAAAATTTGGTTTTATTTGGCCTTTGTACTTGAGTGGGCGGCATTTGTTTTGTTTGCTCTTACAAAAAAAATCAAACGGTATGGGATGAAAATTTCGAGAATTTTTGCAATAATTTTCGTATTTATTACCCTTCAGATATGGAGACTGCTCCCTAGCCAAGCACAGATGTATGGCGATTGCTATGTTGACCCTATGGATATGGTGATGATTATATTTTCGGTGTTAGCTGGGTTTGTTGGCTATTATGTTGGTAAACAGGTTGCTGAGAAAATTAAAAGTGGCGATATGGCTAGTGTGAAGATAAAGTCTTAACGAGGCTAAAAAAGGAGTGAAAATATAGATGGCTATTAAGAATTATAAACCGACGACGCCTTCTAGGCGACACATGTCGGTTGTGGATTACTCTGGGCTTTCTAAGGTGGGGCCAGAAAAAAGTTTGCTGGAGCCTATGAACAAAAAGTCCGGCCGTAATAGCTACGGGAGGATTACTGTTCGCCATAAGGGCGGCGGTAACCGTAGAAAGTATCGTGTTATTGATTTTAAACGGCAGAAGGTTGGTGTTTCTGCTACTGTTTTGACTCTTGAGTATGATCCGAATCGTTCGGCGCATATTGCTTTGGTTCAGTATGAGGACGGCGAAAAGGCTTATATTATTGCACCAAATGGTTTGAAAGTTGGCGACA
The DNA here is from genome assembly GCA_948537335.1 of uncultured Eubacteriales bacterium. GTDB lineage: Bacteria > Bacillota > Clostridia > Oscillospirales > Acutalibacteraceae > CAG-557. Next base: position 22,305 of record CAOUJG010000010.1, on the reverse strand, counting down.
TTATTGTGGCTGGCGAATCGGCCGACATTAAACCTGGCAATGCTCTGCCTTTGCTGAATATTCCTACGGGTACTTTTATCCATAATGTGGAGCTTTATCCTGGTAAGGGTGCTCAGTTTGCTCGTGCGGCGGGCATTATGGCACAGCTTATGGCTAAGGAAGGTAAATTTGCACTTTTGAGGTTACCTTCGGGTGAGCTTAGGAATGTTCCGGTTGAGTGCATGGCTACGGTTGGGCAAGTTGGTAATACTGATCATGAAAATGTTAAGATTGGTAAGGCTGGACGCAAACGTAATATGGGCATTCGGCCGACTGTTCGTGGTTCTGTTATGAACCCTTGCGACCATCCGCATGGTGGCGGTGAAGGCAAGAGCCCTATTGGTAGACCGGGCCCTGTTACGCCTTGGGGTAAGCCTACTCTTGGATATAAGACTAGGAAGAAGCGCAACAGAACAGATAAGTTCATTGTTAAACGCAGAAACGGTAAGTAAACACAGAAAGGAGCTTAAATTTATATGGGAAGAAGCCTAAAAAAAGGCCCTTATGTGCAGCCTGTGCTACTTAAACGAGTTAAGGAAATGAATGATGCTGGCGAGAAGAAGGTTTTGAAGACTTGGAGCCGCTCATCTACTATTTTCCCGGACTTTGTTGGGCATACATTTGCCGTGCATGACGGTCGGAAGCATGTTCCTGTTTATGTGACTGAGGACATGGTTGGACATAAGCTTGGCGAATTTGTGCCGACGAGGACTTTTAAAGGTCATGCGGGATCTAAGACTACTAAATGATAGCTGAAAGGAGTGTGATTGCATGGAAGCTTTGGCTTATTTAAAATATGCGAGGATTTCTCCTAGGAAAGTATCTATAGTGCTTGATTTGATTCGAAATAAGCCTGTGGATATTGCGGCGGCCATTTTGAGGCACACCCCGAAGGCTGCTTGTGAGGATCTTTCGAAGCTTTTGAAGTCGGCTGTTGCTAATGCTGAGAATAATCACAATATGGATAAGAATAAACTTTATGTTTCGGAGTGCTTTGTTTGCCCGGGGCCCATTCTTAAGCGGATTCGGCCTAAGGACCACGGAAGGGCGCACAGAATTGAGAAGAGGTCTTCTCATGTTACTATGGTACTCAAGGAAAAAAATAGTTGAAAAGGAGGTAGACTATGGGCCAAAAAGTTAATCCGCACGGGTTGCGTGTTGGTGTTATTAAAGATTGGGATTCACGCTGGTTTGCTAAAGATAAAGATTTTGGCGATTTGCTTGTTGAAGATTATAATTTGCGCAAATTGTTGAAGAAACAGCTTTATTCTGCGGGGATTCCTAAGATCGAGATTGAACGTGACGCTAATAAGGTTAGGGTTAATATACATTGCTCTAAACCTGGCATGGTTATTGGTAAGGGCGGAGCTGAGATTGATAAACTTCGCGTTAAATGTGAAAAGTTACTTAAGAAACCGGTTTTGATTAATATTGTTGAGGTTAAGTTGCCTGACATGAATGCTCAGTTGATTGCTGAGAATATTGCTGTTCAGCTTGAGAAGAGAATTTCTTTCCGCCGGGCTATGAAACAATCTATTGGCCGGGCTATGAAGTTTGGTGCTAAGGGAATTAAGGTTCAGGTTTCTGGCCGTTTGGGTGGCGCAGAAATTGCTCGCTCGGAGCATTACCATGAGGGGACTATTCCTTTGCAGACTTTGAGGGCTGACATTGACTATGGTTTTGCTGAGGCTGCTACGACTTATGGCCGGCTGGGCGTTAAGGTTTGGCTTTATAAGGGTGAAGTTCTTGGTAATGTGCGTGCTCAACAAAATGAGGTTTCTGAACGATCTGAGAATCGCCGGGGAAGAGAACGTCGCGCTCCTAAGAGGGAAGGAGGCGGAGAATAATGTTATTGCCAAAGAGAGTTAAATATAGGAGAGTTCACAGAGGTCGCATGAGTGGTAAGGCGCTTCGTGGCAATACAATTTCTCACGGTGAGTTTGGCCTTGTGGCTTTGGAGCCTGCTTGGATTACTTCTAACCAGATTGAGGCTGCGCGTATCGCTATGACACGGTATTGCAAGAGGTTTGGAAAGGTTTGGATTAAGATATTTCCGGATAAGCCGGTTTCTAAGAAACCTGCTGAGACTCGGATGGGTAAAGGTAAGGGCGCTCCGGAGTACTGGGTATCTGTTATTAAGCCGGGGAGAGTTATGTTTGAGATTGCCGGTGTTCCTGAGGAGACGGCTAGAGAGGCTATGAGGCTGGCTGCACACAAGCTTCCTATTAAGTGCAAGTTTGTAGTAAAAAAGGAAATGGATGGTGAGCAATAATGAAAGCTTCTGAGATGAGAAAATTGTCCGATGCTGAGCTTTTGAAAAGGCTAAAAGATCTTAAGGCAGAACTTTTTAATTTGCGATTTCAACTTGCCATCAATCAGCTTGAAAACCCTATGCGTATTAAGGCGGTTAAGAAGGATATTGCTAGAGTTATGACTCTTTTGAAAGAAAATGAAATATCTGCTACCGCTGCCAAAGCGTGATGGAGGGAGGATTACTTGTGAGCGAGAGAAACATGAGAAAAGTTGAAGTTGGCAAAGTTGTTAGCGATAAGATGGATAAAACCATTGTGGTTGCCATTGAAGATAGCGTGAAGCACAAGCTTTATAATAAGATTATTAAACGCACGGTTAAGCTTAAGGCACATGATGAAAACAACGAATGCGGTATTGGTGATTATGTGCGGGTGATGGAGACTAGGCCTTTGAGCAAGGACAAAAGATGGCGCTTGGTTGAGATTATTGAAAAAGCTAAGTAATTTGCGGTTTTTTGTGGGTTAATAGTTTTGGATAAGGCATGGAAGAATATATTTTTTAGAGACTTTTAGAACTAACAAAAGTTAGGAGGAACGTGGTGTGATACAACAGCAAACTTACCTTAAGGTTGCCGACAACACTGGCGCTAAAGAGATTATGTGCATTCGAGTGCTGGGCGGAACTCGGCGAAGGTATGCTAATATTGGCGACGTTGTGGTTGCGTCTGTAAAAAAAGCATCACCCGGCGGCGTTGTGAAAAAAGGTGATGTGGTTAAGGCGGTTGTGGTTCGCTCGGTTAGGGGAGTTCGCAGAGATGACGGCTCTTATATCCGGTTTGACGAGAATGCCGCTGTTTTGATAAAAGATGACAAAAACCCAAGGGGCACTCGTATTTTTGGACCTGTTGCTAGGGAACTTCGCGATCGGGACTATATGAAGATACTGAGTTTGGCTCCTGAGACGCTTTGATGGAGGTGTTCACTGTGATAAAAAAAGTTCATGTTAAGACGGGTGACACCGTTGTCGTTTTGAGCGGCAGAGAGCGCGGGAAAAAAGGCAAGGTTTTGGCGGTTAGCCCTAAGGAGGGCAAGGTTATTATTGATGGAGTTAACATGGTTTCTAAACATGTTAAGCCTCGCAAAATGGGTGAATCTGGCGGGATTGTTAAGGCTGAAGGCGCTATGCGTGCTTGCAAGGTTCAGGTTGTTTGCCCTCATTGCGAAAAACCTACCCGGATTGCTCATCTTGTTGGTGAAGATGGGACTAAGTCACGCATTTGCAAAAAATGCTCAAAGTCGCTTTAAGGAGGATAGGACATGGCAAGATTAAGGGACTTATACAGGCAAGAGATTGCGCCTTTACTTATGAAGAAATTTTCTTATAAGAGCGTTATGCAGATTCCTAAGCTTGAGAAGATTATTATTAATGTTGGTGCGGGCGAAGCTAGAGATAACTCTAAGGTTATTGACGCTATTATGTCTGACATTGCTGCTATTACGGGCCAGAGGCCGGTGGTTTGCACGGCTCGGAAGTCGGTTGCTAACTTTAAGCTGCGCGAAGGCATGAGGATTGGCGTTAAGGTAACTTTACGAGGCGAGAAGATGTATGAATTTTTGGATAGGCTTTTGAATGCGGCGCTTCCGAGAGTTCGCGATTTTAGGGGGATTAATCCTAACTCTTTTGATGGTAGAGGTAACTATAATTTGGGGATTAAGGAGCAACTTATTTTTCCTGAAATCGATTATGATAAGATTGACAAAGTGCGCGGGATGGACATATGTTTTGTGACTACTGCGAAAACTGACGAAGAAGCCAAAGAGTTGTTGACTCATTTGGGCGCTCCGTTTGCGAAATAAGGGGGGATTATTGTGGCCAAGACTTCTATGAAAATAAAGCAAAAGAGAACTGCAAAGTTTTCTACACGCGAGTATAACAGATGCAAAATCTGCGGGAGGCCGCATGGATATCTTCGCAAGTTCGGAATTTGCCGTATCTGTTTTAGAGAGTTAGCCTATAGAGGTCAGATTCCTGGTGTAAAGAAGGCCAGCTGGTAAATTTTTAGCTAAGGAGGATAAGACGGTATGCAGATAACTGATACAATTGCAGATTTGTTGACTAGGATTCGAAATGCTAGCGCTAGCAGACATGATTCTGTTGAGATTCCTGCTTCTAACATGAAAAAGGCTATTGTACAAATTTTGCTGGACGAAGGGTATATTAGAAATTATTCTGTTATGGACGACGGGAAACAGGGCGTTATTAATGTTATTTTGAAATATGACGAGAATAAAAAGTCTGTTATTACGGGCTTGAAGCGAGTTTCTAAACCTGGGTTACGGATTTATAGTAATGTTGAGGATATGCCCAAAGTTATGAAAGGCTTGGGGATTGCTATTATATCTACTTCTAAGGGTATTATGACGGACCGCCGGGCTCGGCAAGAGAATGTTGGCGGCGAAGTACTTGCGTTTATTTGGTGATTTTGAATTGGTAAATAAGGAGGGTAGAGCATGTCTCGAATTGGAAGAAAACCTATAAATATTCCCGCTGGTGTTGAGGTTAAGCTTGACAACGGTGTAATAACTGTTAAGGGGCCTAAGGGCACTTTGACTAGAGAAGTTCATCCTAACATGACGGTTAATATTGAGGACGGCGTTATTACTGTTACTCGGCCTAATGACGAGAAGGAGAATCGCGCGCTTCATGGGTTGACGAGGACTCTTATTGCTAACATGGTTGAGGGAGTTACGGATGGCTTTAAGAAAGAGCTTGAGGTTAATGGTGTTGGATACCGTGTTCAGAAACAGGGGAAGAATCTTGTTATGAACTTGGGGTATTCTCACCAGGTTACTGTTTCGGAGACGGATGAGATTAAGATTGAGGTACCGGCTCCGAATAAAATTATTATTTTGGGAATTGATAAGCAGAAAGTTGGCCAATTTGCCGCTGAGGTGCGTAGTAAACGTCCGCCAGAGCCTTATAAGGGCAAGGGCATTAAGTATGTTTATGAGCATATTCGCCGCAAGGAAGGCAAGGCCGGTAAGGGCGCTAAGAAATAGTTAGAGGGGTGGTTAAGTTATGGTTAATGTGAGTGGACGAAATGACGCACGGCTTAAACGCCACAAGAGAGTGCGCTCGAAGATATCTGGTACTTCGGAGTGCCCGCGTTTAAATGTTTTTCGGTCTGCAAGTAATATTTATGCTCAATTGATTGACGATGTTGCTGGAGTAACTTTGGCTTCGGCTTCTAGCTTGGACAAGGAAATTGAGGGCTATGGCGGCAACAAGGAAGCTGCTAAGAAGGTTGGTCAATTGATTGCGCGGCGTGCTGCTGAAAAGGGGATATCTACGGTTGTGTTTGACCGCGGTGGATATATATTTCATGGACGCGTTAAGGAACTGGCAGAGGGCGCTCGCGAGGGTGGCTTAAAATTCTAAGTATAAGGAGGGTTACTTTTGGCTAGGATTGATGGTAGCACTATGGATTTGAAAGAACGAGTAGTGGCTATAAACCGAGTTTCTAAGACGGTTAAGGGCGGTCGAATATTTAAATTTGCTGCTTTGGTTGTTGTTGGAGACGGTGCTGGAGTCGTTGGCTTTGGGATCGGGAAGTCTGGAGAAGTTCCGGATGCTGTTCGCAAGGGGATTGACGACGCTAAGAAAAATTTGGTTAGGATCTCTTTGAAGGGGAGTACTATTCCACATGAGATTATTGGTAAGTTTGGTGCTGGTCGAGTTTTGATGAAGCCTGCTGCACCCGGAACGGGAGTTATTGCTGGAGGTCCGGTTCGTGCGGTTGTTGAAGCTGCGGGGATCCGCGATATTCGGACTAAGGCTTTGCGTTCAAATAACCCTTGCAACGTTGTTAGGGCTACTATGGACGGGTTGACTAGCTTACGGACCGCTGATGAAGTGGCGAAGTTACGCGGCAAAACTGCTAAGGAAATTTTATAATAGGGGGAGCGCAAGATGGAACAGGTAAAGGTTCGGCTTTCGAAAAGCCTTATAGGTAGCAAAAAAGACCAGATTGCAACTGCCCATTCGCTTGGTCTTAAGAAAATTGGCGATGAGAATATTCAGCCGGACAACGAACAGACCAAGGGTAAGGTCGCAAAAATTAGTCACCTTATTGAGGTTTTTAAAGCTTAGTGCTATTATATATTTAAAGCAGGATATAAAGGGGGTGGTGGAGCAATGAAATTACATGAACTTTCGCCGGCAGAGGGGGCTTGTAGAGACTCTAAACGTATTGGTAGAGGCCATGGGTCGGGCCACGGCAAGACTGCTGGAAAAGGTCATAAAGGTCAAAAGGCAAGGTCTGGCGGGAGTATCCGTCCGGGATTTGAAGGAGGTCAGATGCCACTTCAAAGACGTGTTCCAAAGCGTGGGTTTAATAACATTTTTGCAAAGAAAATCGTTGCGATAAATGTTGGATCTTTGAATGCTTTTGAAGATGGTTCTGTTGTTGATGCTGAGGCATTGATTAGCGAGGGGATCATTAAGAAAGCATATGACGGGATCAAGGTTTTATCGAACGGGAAGTTAACAAAAAAATTAAATGTTAAAGCCAGTGCTTTCTCTGAAACTGCTAAGCAGAAGATTGAGGAGGTTGGCGGAAAGGCTGAGGTGATCTGAGTTGTTTAAAACAATGCTTAATGCCTGGAAAAATCAAGACTTAAAAAAGAAAATGTTGTTTACTTTAGTTGTTGTAATTTTGTTTAGGTTTGGTTCTATTATTTCTGTACCTTTTATGAATATCGGTGCTTTGCAGAGCTTGATGGGTAACTTGGAAGATGGCTCTTTGTTTACGTATTTTAACACTATTTCTGGTGATGCGTTTTCTCGAGCTACCTTGTTTGCCATGTCTATTACGCCTTACATTAACTCTTCTATTATAATGCAGCTGATGACGGTGGCTATTCCGGCGCTTGAACGGTTGACAAAAGAGGGCGAAGAAGGCCAAAAAAAGATGAATGCAATAACTAGGTATTTGACGGTAATTTTGGGCTTGTTACAGGGAACAATGTATTACTTTTGGCTGAAAAATAACGTGGCACCTAACGGTGAGCGCATCATTATGTATAACGATGGCTGGGAAGGGATTTTTGCGGCTAGTGTTATAATAATGACGTTTACTGCTGGAACGGCACTTATTATGTGGCTGGGTGAGCAGATAAATCAAAAAGGCGTGGGGAACGGAATCTCCATATTATTGTTTGCTGGAATCGTTTCCAGGATGCCAGCATTGGTAGCAACTTTGTGGCAGTATATTGACATGGCTATTAAACTTCCGGCCATTGCTTGGATATATTATGTTTATGTGCCGGTTTTTGTGATTGTATTTTTGGCGGTTATGTGGTTTATCGTATTTATGAACGACGCTGAGCGGCGGATCCCGATACAATATGCAAAACGAGTGGTTGGCAGAAAGCTATATGGCGGCCAGAGTACTCATATTCCGGTTAAGGTGAGCGGATCTGGCGTTATGCCTATAATCTTTGCTAGCTCTATACTGTCTTTGCCGAGCACTTTTAAAATAATTTTGGGAGCTAATACGCCTGAGTGGCTGAATTCGGTTAATGCTTGCCTTTCGCCGGCAGATTGGCCTTATCCTACCATATACTTTGTGCTGATTATTGCTTTTGCGTATTTTTATTTGTCTATACAGTACAATCCGGTGGAGATGGCGAACAATTTGCGGCAGAGTAATGCGACTATTCCGGGGTTGCGGCCGGGCAAACCTACGGCTGAGTTTATTCAGAAGGTGCTCTCGAAGATCACTTTGCTTGGTTCGATATTTTTAGGATTCATTGCTGTTTTACCGTTTATTTTTAGTGACCTCACTGGAATGCACAATACGACATTTCTTGGAGGAACTTCTATTATAATATTGGTAGGAGTTACTTTGGAAACGGTTAAGCATATGGAGTCTCAGATGATGATGAGGCACTATAAGGGCTTTTTGGATTAGTTGATATTGAACGCGGTTGAGCTTGAATGCGACTTGGATTTGTGGTATAATAAGTATTGACCGCTAGGGGATAGGTTTATGATTGGGTACGGACTTTAATAAGATTTGTTGATTGTTAAAGAAGGAGGCTTGGGTTGTGAATATTATATTTTTTGGAGCGCCGGGCTCTGGCAAAGGGACCCAAGCTGAGGCTATATCTGATAGAAAGCTTATTCCTGCTATATCTACGGGGAACATTATACGAGACGCGCTGAAGAGCGGATCTGAGGTTGGGTTGCAACTTAAGGGTTACATGGCGGACGGCGGGTTGGTTCCGGATGAATTTGTTATAGAGATCATTAAGGGGCGTATTGCTGAGGATGATTGCAAGAATGGGTTTATTTTGGACGGCTTTCCGCGGACTATACCTCAGGCCGAGGCTCTTGACAGAATGGGAGTAAGGATAGATAAGGTCATTGAGATAGATGTGAGCGATGCTATCATTATTGACAGGATGTCGGGACGCCGTGTTTGCGAGACATGCGGATCTAGTTATCATCTGGAAAACAAGAGGCCGCGGGAGGACGGCATTTGCGATAAATGCCACGGCACCCTTGTTCAGCGCGAGGATGACCACCCTGATACTGTGAGGAATCGGCTGAGGATTTATCATGAACAGACGAAACCTCTGGAGGAATATTACCGCCAGCAGGGGAAACTTACGGTGATAAACGGGGACGGCAAGTCTATTGATGAGACTATAGGGCTAGTTTTATCTGCTTTGGAGGCTTAGGTTATTGATGGTGGTTTTGAAGACAGACCGCGAAATTGCAAAAATGAAAGACGCGGGAAGGATAGCTTCTAGGGCGTTAAAGCTTGCTGGAGATGCAGTTGAGCCGGGGATCTCTACTTTGGAGATTGACGGTATTGTTAGGAAGTATATTGAAAGCGAAGGGGCTTTGCCATCGTTTTTGAATTATGGTGGGTTCCCGGCTAGTGCTTGCATTTCTGTGAATAATGTGGTCATCCACGGCATACCGAGCGAGACTTGTGTTATAAAGAATGGCGATATTGTTAGTGTGGACGTTGGAGCTTTTTTTGAGGGATTTCATGGGGACAATGCTGCGACGTTTGCATGCGGGGATATTAGCCAGGAGGCAAAGGCTCTGATTGATGCTACTAGAGAGAGTTTGTATGAGGGAATTAATGCGGCTTTGGCTGGTGGACGGATTGGAGACATTGCAAGTGCGGTGCAACGGTATGTTGAGGCACGCAGTTACTCGGTGGTACGAGATTTTGTCGGGCACGGAGTAGGTGCGAAGCTACATGAAGACCCTAGTGTACCTAATTATGGTACGGCGGGCAGAGGTGTGCGACTCTTACCCGGAATGACTATTGCTATTGAGCCGATGGTTAATATGGGTACGCACGAGGTAAAGGTTTTGGACGATGAGTGGACAACTGTTACGGCAGATGGCAGACTTTCGGCACATTTTGAGCACACGATCGCGATAACTTCAGATGGGCCTATTATATTGACGCAGTGTGATGGTGCGATTGATTAAAGGAGAATTTATGGAGATTGTTTGTGGTTGTGTGGTGAAGGCTGGTGCTGGGCGCGACAAAGGCGGATATTTTGTGGTTTTGGAGTTTGATGGCGAATATGCTATGATCTGCGACGGAAAGCGGAGAGCTTTGGAGAAACCTAAGAGGAAGAAATATAAGCATTTGTCGGCTACTAACACGGTTCTGGAAAGTTGTGAGATGAGGACTAATCGTGAGATACGAAAGGCTTTGAGCAGGTTTAATGATGCTTGACTGCTGATGAGCTTGAAAATTTCACCGTGGTATGGACATTGGGAGGTATATTGATTTGTCGAAACAGGATGTAATTGAGATTGAGGGCACTGTTGTGGAAGCTTTGCCGAATGCACAGTTTAGGGTGGAGCTGCCTAATGGAAAGATTATTTTGGCACATATATCGGGCAAGTTGCGGATGAACTTTATTAAGATTTTGCCGGGAGATAAGGTTACTGTTGAGATGTCTCCTTATGATTTGACTAAGGGGCGCATTACTTGGAGAGCTAAGTGATATTTGTTTCTGTTTAGTTAAAAGGGCGCATTACTTGGAGAGCTAAGCGATATTTGGTGCTGTTTGGTTAAAGGGCCGCGTTACTTGGTTGGCGAAATAGTGATATTTAGCGAGATTTGTTTAAAGGGCCGCGCTACTTGGAGAGCTAAGTGATACTTGGTGTTGTTTGTTTAAAGGGCTGCGGTACTTGGCGGGCGAAATAGTGATATTTGGTGCTATTTGTTTATCGGATTTAACTGGTTTTTAAGTTTTAAGGAGGGCAAATAAATGAAAGTTAAACCTTCTGTTAAGAGAATGTGCGAAAAATGTAAGATTATAAAGCGCAAGGGGAAGGTCATGGTAATTTGTGAGAATCCAAAACATAAGCAACGGCAGGGCTAGTTGCAGATTTTAAATATGGAGGTGTTATTGTAATTATGGCGCGTATAGCGGGAATAGATTTGCCTAGAGATAAACGTGTTGAGATTGGTCTTTCTTATATTTTTGGAATTGGCAGAAAGACTGCTAGCGAGATTATAAAGGCTACAGGGGTTAATCCGGACACTAGAGTTAGAGATTTGACTGAGGAAGAAGTTTCTAAGTTGAGAGAATATATCGATGGCCATTGCCGAGTGGAAGGCGATTTGCGTCGGGATATTGCTTTTGACATTAAACGGTTGATTGAGATTGGGTCTTATCGAGGAGTGAGACATCGCAAGGGGTTACCTGTGCGTGGGCAACGCTCTAAGACTAACGCTCGGACGCGAAAAGGGCCAAGAAAAACTATGGCTAATAAGAAAAAGTAAGGAGGGATTTGACTAATGGCAGCGCAGAAATCAACTAAGAAGGGTGCGACTAAGGGTGCGACGGTGCGCAGAAGACGCGAGAGAAAGAATATCGAACGCGGAGCTGCACATATACAGTCGACTTTTAATAATACTATTGTGACTATAACGGATGTGCAGGGGAATGCGGTTTCGTGGGCTAGTTCTGGGGAACTTGGCTTTAGAGGCTCGAGGAAGTCTACACCATTTGCGGCACAGACGGCGGCAGAGACTGCTGCTAAGGTTGCTATGGAACACGGCATGAAGACGGTTGAGGTATATGTTAAGGGGCCTGGTGCTGGCAGAGAGGCGGCTATACGGGCTTTGCAGGGTGCTGGTTTGACGGTTAGCATGATAAAGGATGTTACGCCGATTCCGCACAATGGATGCCGTCCGCCTAAGAGAAGACGCGTTTAATTTTAAAATAAAAATAGGAGGTATAGCCGAAATATGGCAAGATATACAGGTGCAGTATGTAGACTTTGTCGCCGGGAAGGGCAAAAGCTCTTTTTGAAGGGTGAGAGATGTTATACGGACAAATGTTCGGTGGGTCGCAGGTCGTATGCTCCGGGCGAACACGGACAGGGTCGCAAGAAGTTGTCGGAATATGGGCTTCAGCTTAGAGCTAAGCAGACAACTCGGCGCTTTTATGGGATTTTGGAAAGCCAGTTTAGACATTATTATGAATTGGCGGAGAAACGAGAGGGCAAGACGGGTGAGCAGCTATTATCTATAATTGAGACTCGGCTTGATAATGTTGTTTATCGGCTTGGGTTTGCGACTTCTCGGCCGGAGGCTCGGCAGTTGGTGGTGCATAATCATTTTTCTGTTAATGGCAGAAAGGTGAATATACCGTCTTACTTGGTTAAGCCTGGCGATGTTATTTCTGTTAACGAAAAGAGCCGCAATAGCGAGAAGATTAAGCAGGTTATTGCTGTGAATGGCTCTCGGCCGGTGCCGAAGTGGCTTGAGGTTAATCGAGAGACCTTGGAGGGCAAAATTTTGGAGATGCCTAAACGTGAGGACATCGATTTGGCGGTTGAAGAGACTCTCATAGTTGAGTTGTACTCTAAATAATGCGATTTTGATATATTTAATGATTATAGAGTTACAATAGATGGCAGGTTTGCGAGGCTTTTGGGACTTGCTTATAATTCAAGGAGGGTCATAATTGATTGAAATAGAGAAACCGAGAATAGAGGTAGCTGAGATATCTGAAGACAAGCGGTATGGGAAGTTTGTTGTGGAGCCACTTGAGCGAGGATTTGGCAATACTTTGGGGAACAGCTTGAGGCGCGTGCTTTTATCTTCTTTGCCGGGAGTTGCGGCTACTAGCGTTAAGATTGACGGTGTGGTGCATGAATTCTCTACTGTGCCGGGCGTTAAGGAAGACGTAACGGAGCTTGTACTTAATTTAAAGTGCTTGATTGCGAATTTGCATTGTGAAGGGCCGAAGACGGTTGTTATTGATGCTACGGGGCCTTGCATGGTGACTGCTGCGGACATTAAGTATGACAGCGAGGTTGAGATAATAAACCCGGATCTGCATATTGCGACTTTGAACAGCAGTGCTAAGCTTTATATGGAGATAACTTTGGACCGCGGCAGGGGATATGTTTCTGCGGAGCGTAACAAACAGCGCATGGCTACGAATGTTTTGGGCGTTATACCTATTGATTCGATATATACGCCGGTTTTGAAGGTTAATTATGCGGTTGAGAACACGCGCGTTGGGCAGATTACGGACTATGACAAGTTGTCTTTAGAGATTTGGACTAATGGCGTTATTAATGCGCAGGAGGCGGCTTCTTTGTCGGCTAGGGTGCTTATGGAACATTTGAATTTGTTTGCGGATTTATCTGATCAAACGCAAAATGTCGGCATTTTGGTTGAGAAGGGCGATCATAGCAAGGAGCGCATTTTGGAAATGTCTTTGGATGAACTGGATTTATCGGTTCGGTCGTTTAACTGCTTGAAGCGCGCTGGAGTGCTTACTGTTGAGGATCTTGTTAAATTGACTGAGGAAGATTTGATGAAAGTTCGGAACTTGGGCCGGAAGTCTTTGGAGGAAGTTATTCACAAGATTGAATCTTTGGGCTTTAATTTGAGAGAGTCAGACGAATAGAGGTTTTTGTACGTTTTTTTAGATTGGCGAAAAATAAGTTTTGAGTAAAGGAGTGAGCTTTGATGCCTGGTACACGAAAACTAGGGAGAGATACCGCTCATCGGACGGCGATGCTGAGGGCTATGGTGACTTTTCTTTTGGAGAATGGCCGGATTGAAACGACGGTATATCGCGCAAAGGAAGTACGTTCTTTGACGGAAAAGATGATTACTATGGCGAAGGAAAATAATTTGCACAACAAGCGCATGGCTATGGGATTTATAACTAAGGAAGACGTTGTGAAGAAGTTATTTGACGAGATTGCGCCGAAATATTTGCAGGCAAACGGTGGATACACAAGGATTATTAAGATGGGGCCACGCCGAGGTGATGCGGCTGAGATGGCTATAATAGAATTAGTATAAGTTACAACAACACATTTAGATTTTGATTTGATATGCCCCTTAGAGGTGCTCTGGTTTTGAGTTCTCTTTTGGGGCTGTTTTTATTATTTTGGTGTAATTTTGAGGGCTTTGTTTTTGTATTATATTTGCTAAAAAAAGAAAAATAAGCGAGGCACTGTGGTGTTTGCGCCTCACTTACTATTAATATTGGTTTTTCATTTAACTTGAAAAGTTGAAAATGAAAAGGTGGTGTTAAAAGAATAGAAATTTAAATTTCTATTCTGGATAATTATAGCACCTTAGCAATGCAAATGCAATGCATATTTATGTGCAAAAATATATTATAATGTGCAAAAGGATATGCAAGGTGAGGGTTTGAAAAGATTTAAAATACCTATAGTTCCGCCTACGACGAATAAGTGCATACGGTTTCCTAATGATGTGATTGAACAGGTTGAAGATTCTATAAAGGAGAAGGACTGCACTTTTTCGGCTTTTGTGGTAGAAGCCGTTCGGGTGGCGCTTTGTAATTTGGAAGAAGAAAAAGATATGAAGGATTAATTTGTTGCTGCAAAATTTTAGTTAATAGAATGACTTACAAATAATATTTATATGCAAGGCCGTTTAGTTGCGGTTTTGCATATTTTTTTGTTTTTATGCAAAAAATAATAGAGAACTTTTTTGAGAGCATAGATAAGCTGTATAAGTCGGCCCTCACGGATATTTTAAATAAAATTATTGACTAATATAAAAAAATATGGTACAATTACAACAATTAATGATAAGGAGGACTCTGTAATGGGCTTTTTTGATAGGACGCAGAAAAATGGCGAAATGAACGGAAAAAGTGAGAAAAAAGGTCTGGCATTAAATGAGTTGAACGAGGATGAGCTGCTGAATGTGGCTGGGGGACAGTATTATCATTCAGTGGATGAGGAGCTGGCGAACATAAACGCGATAAAATCGATTGTGAACGCGGTAAAAAGGGCTACCGACAGGTGATGTAATGGTTTTGCACTAATTATAGTATCAAAAAACGCAAGAACTGCGTATTGTGTGAATTGTGAGGGAAATTGAACCGAAAAAATGACATCAAAAGGGAGGGAGAAGCCGTGCCGAAGTCGCAGACTGCCGTTGCTACGGTTAAATGCATAGACTTTCTACCTCGATATTTGAGCCCGATGGTGGAGCTTGGCGAAGAAAGGTTTGGCGAGAAGTATACGAGCAAAAGCAAGTTGCGGTCGTATATAGAAAAAAAGGATAACATATGCAAGCTAGCGGTTGACGCGGAAGGTGACAGGCTATTGGGATTTTTCTTGATGCATGGAACAAGCGTTTCGGGACTTTCAAAGGAGTTTAAACTGTCAACTGCAGAAATAAAGAGCATTGTTGGGGAGAACAAAAAAATCTGCGTGGCGAAGTCGTTAGTGTTGCAAAAGGACGTAGAAAAAGCAGGCATCGCGACAAAGTTAGCGCAAAAAGGATTAGAAAAGGCCAAAGCAAAGGGGTTTTACTCGTGCTGGTCGCCGCTGTGGATAAGGAAGGATGGCTTGATTCCGGCGCAGAATGTTATTGAAAGAATGGGATTTACATTTTATAAGGTTGTACATATGTTGTGGGTTGACGACAAAGACTATAAATGCATAGACTGCAAAGGTCCGTGCGAATGCGATGCCGCGGTGTATTACAAGATTTTGTAAAATTGAAAGTTTAAAATTAATAATGAAAGATCCGTGCCCAAGAGTGAATTTGTTCTGGGTGCGGCTTTTATTTTTGCGTATAAAAAAGTGGTTATATTTTATGTTTTTATGCAATATGTAGAAATTTACACGACTTTCTAAAATAGAAATTAGAGCTGTTTTTTGTATAGTATAATTTATATTTGTAGCACATTGTATAGCTACGGTATAATAATTTATTTTTTTTAGGAGGAAAAGAAAGGATGTTAACGGAATTTTTATTGTCGCTGTTTATTCCTTTTGTGGGGTTGACACAGGGAACAGATGCGAAAAAAACAAACCAAAGTAAGCAAGTTCAAAAATTTGAAAGTGGATACAAGGGCGGAAAAAGAACGCCTTTGAGTCCGATAGAAGAGGCTTTAAGAAACTTGAGAATTAAAGAGGAAAGTGCAAAATTTCACGCACAAATGTGTTACGATGCACTACAAGAAGCAGAACTTAAAAAGTCTGTCCCCGTCTCCCTAGATGAGATTAATGAGATGTTAGAGGACCTATATAAAGAATTAGATAAAACCCGTAGCTTATTTACAGATGTGGAAGTTTGGTCAGCTGGAGAAGACAATTTTTTATTTGCTTTTAATGAAAAATTAAAACAATTAAAACAAGCAGAAAACAGTAAAGAGGAAAACATGCGTAAATTGGCTTATATTAAATCGTTGCTCGAAAATGAAGAAGAGCTTGAAGTAGCTGCAAATACATCTGCTGAATATGCTAAAACGGTTTGTGAAGAAGCAAAGCTAGCTTCAGATAGAGTAGAAGAAGCAAAGAGAGCCGTAAGGCAAGCTACAAATAATTTTATGAATTTCATTGCAAGAAATAATTAAATAAAATTTTGTGTTGAAAAAATTTAAATTATATTTTAGTATATAATCAACAAAATTTATTGTTAATAAAAAACATATCCCCTTATACCTTGGTTATTTGAATGCTTTCTAGCCTCAAATGCACACCGTATATAAGGGGACTTTTAATTTTTATATTAGATTTTTAGTTGCAGCCGCATCCGCAGTCGTTATTGTTGTTGCCGCAGCAGCACATAATGAGTATCAATAGGATGATCCAAGAACAGCCTCCGCCAAAACCATTGTTGTTGCACATAGGGGGTTACCTCCTTTTGTTTATTTCAATATCATTATATGGGGCGCGCCTTTGAGAGGTTACTGTAAAGATTTATGATTTTTAAAAAACTTTAAAATAGTGAGAATTTTAATGAAATTGGCAGGATAATTAAGATAAACAGAAATAGGACGGATATATCGAAGTTAAGTTGACTTTATTTGACTTTGACTATTGACGGCTTATTATTTAAAATTAAAGTCAAAGATGGTTAAAGTAAAACGACTAAAAAAGGAGATGAAAAACTTGGGAATAAGCGATGAAGTTGCGAGGTACCTTTTAGAATTGCTGGAGGAGTCGCAGGGGGATATACAAATTCAGCGGAATGAGCTGGCGAGCAATATTGGCTGTGTGCCGAGCCAGATAAATTACGTGATAACTTCGAGATTCACGCCGGAGCACGGATATATTGTGGAGAGCAGGCGAGGCGGCGGCGGATATATTCGGATTACCCGCATAAAAACCGAAAAAAGTACAGCGATCATGAATATAATAAATGCTATCGGGGTACGGGTGGACGCACTTTCTGCCGAGATGATTATCGAAAGCCTGGTTCGGCGCGACATTCTTTCGGAAAACACGAGCAGGTTGATGTTGAGCGCTATTTCGGACAGAGTATATTCGGATATTCCGGTGAATTTGAGGTGCGGACTTAGGGCATCGATACTAAAAAACATGCTGCTGACTCAAGTGGAGCTGTAAATTAAACAAAGGGGGAATCTTTATGTTATGCCAATCTTGCGGCAAAAATCAGGCAAATACTCATATAAAAAGGGTGATAAACGGCGAGTTAACCGAATACATGCTGTGCGAAAAATGCGCAGCTAAGTTGGGATACTCGAATATTTTTGAAAATTTTGGTTTTGGATTTAGTTTTGATAATTTATTGGGCAGCTTTTTTGCGAACAACGAACCTCAGTTGATGCCGACGAGTAACAAGCGGTGCGATTTTTGCGGCTCGTCTTTTGAGGACATCTCGAACACGGGCAAGGTCGGGTGCGCCAAATGCTACGACGCGTTTTTTGACCAACTTATGCCGTCCATAAAAAGGATCCACGGCAACACCAAGCATGCGGGCAAATTTGGCTCTAGGACGGGCGGTAAAAAGAATACGCTAAAAAGCAAAATTCAAACTCTTGACGAAAAAATGAAAGTGGCGATAAGCGAACAAAACTTTGAGGAGGCTGCTAGAATTAGAGATGAGCTAAAAAAATTGAGAGAAAAGGAGGGCCTTAAATAATGAGCAAGTGGTACGAGAAGGCTGGCGATTACAGCGATGTTGTGATTAGCACGAGGATTCGGCTGGCTAGGAATATTTTGAAATATCCATTCCCGTGCAAGATGAACTCGGCGATGAAGCGTGAGGTTATCGATGACATCAAGGCAGCACTGGCTAAGCCGGAGTTTAAAAGCTATAACTTTAGCTGCTTGGACGGAGCGGACGCAAATATAATTCAGCTAAAAAGCCTGGTAGAGCGCCATTTGGTGAGCCCGGATTTTGTGAATCCAGACAAATTTAAGGCGGTGTTTTTGTCCAAAAACAGCGACATCAGCATAATGGTAAACGAGGAGGACCACATCCGGTTGCAGGCCATGAAAGAGGGCTTGGCGCTAGAGGACACCTACAGCGCAGCGGACGAGATAGACAGCAAGCTCGATGAATCGCTAACGTTTGCGTTTAATGAGCAGCTTGGATATTTAACGCAGTGCCCAACAAATTTGGGAACCGGCATGAGAGCCTCAATAATGCTGCATTTGCCGGCCCTAAAAAAATGCGGAATGATCGAAAAAATATCGTCAAGCCTAATAAAACTGGGCTTAACCATGCGCGGAATATACGGCGAGGGCACCGAACCGAAGGGGGACATATACCAAATTTCCAACCAGGTCACTTTGGGGATCTCTGAAAAAATCGCGCTGAAGAACCTCAACGACATCACGCTGCAGATAATAACTCAGGAACGAAACTGCCGCAAAGAGCTGGCAAAAAACGTTCAGGTTGTCGACAACATAAGCAGATCGGTCGGGGTTTTGAAGACGGCTAAGGTTTTGAACAACGATGAATTCATGAAGCTGATTTCGAAAGTAAGGCTAGGTCTTTCTATCGGCGTAATTAAGGGGATCTCTTACGACGTTATAAACGAGATCACCGTAAAATCGCAGCCTTTCATGATAATGCAAGCGGCAAAGGAGGAACTGACGCCGATCAAGCTAGATCAAAAAAGAGCGGAACTGATGAACGAAGAGTTTCGCAAAGTAGAAGTACTGTGAAAAAGGGGAGAAAGGCCATGTATAGGTTTAATGGATTTACGGAGAAGGCGAACCGCGCGATGAATCTGGCGATTTTTGGGGCCGAGGAGCTGGGTCACACTTACGTGGGCAGCGAGCACATTTTGCTGGGGCTTTTAAAGGAGGGCTCTGGCGTGGCGGCCGTGGTTTTGGATGAATTGGGGGTTTATAGCGATGAGCTAGAGTCTTTGTTGAAGAGCGAAATCGGCACGGGGCCTAAAAGTTCGCTTAGCACGACCGATTTTACGCCCCGGACCAAAAGGGTTTTGCAAAACGCTGTGATGCAAGCTGCTAACTTGGGGCATAATTACGTAGGCACGGAGCATCTGCTTTTGGCGCTAATTGGCGAGACAGACAGTTACGCAGCCCGCTTTTTGAATGAGCTCGGCGCGAACACAAGGGACATCTTGGACAAATTGAACGAGGATTTTGGAGATCAAACCGCCGACGACACGATGTATGGCGGCAGCATGATGAATGATTCTTATTCTGGCGGGGCGAGCTCGAGCAAAAACGGCAAGACGAAGACAAAAACGCTAGATCAGTTTGGTAAGGACCTTACGCAGATGGCGCAAAACGGGGCTATAGATCCGGTGATTGGCCGCCAGAACGAGATTGAACGGGTTATTCAGATTTTGTGCAGACGGACGAAAAATAATCCGTGCTTAATAGGAGAGCCGGGAGTCGGCAAAACCGCGGTGGCGGAGGGCTTGGCGCTAAAAATTGTGTCTGGAGACGTGCCGGAGCTTTTGAAGGGCAAAAGAGTGATATCGCTAGATTTGACGGGGATGATCGCCGGAACGAAGTATCGGGGCGACTTTGAGGACAGGATAAAAAACGCCATAGAGGAGCTGAAAAAGGCCGGGAACATCATCTTGTTCATAGATGAGCTGCACACGATAGTCGGGGCGGGCTCTGCAGAGGGATCGGCGGACGCTGCGAACATCTTAAAGCCCAGCCTGGCGCGGGGAGATTTTCAGGTAATTGGCGCCACGACCATAAAAGAGTACAGAAAGCACATCGAGAAAGACGCCGCGCTAGAGCGGAGATTTCAGCCAGTCACAGTGGGCGAGCCTAGTGAGGAAGAGACTGTGATGATTTTGGAGGGACTTCGCGATCGGTATGAAGCGCATCATAAGGTGAAGATTACCGACGAGGCGATTAAAACGGCGGTGAAGCTGTCTTCGCGCTACATAACAGACAGATTTTTGCCCGACAAAGCAATCGACCTAATTGACGAAGCGGCCTCCAGAGTGCGGTTGAGGGCCTATACGGCGCCGGATAAGCTGCAAAAGCTCGAGAATAAAATTAAGGAGATAGACAAGGAAAAGTCAGCAGCGATAAACGAGCAGAACTTCGAACACGCTGCAAAACTGCGGGATGAGGAGAAGTCGATAAAGAAGAAGCTAGAGGAACAGCGGCGTCTGTGGCAGAGCAAGCACGAAAATACGAACGGAGCGGTCACGGAGCAAGACATCGCGCATATAGTGTCCAACTGGAGCGGGATTCCGGTGGTGCAGTTGACGCAGGCCGAAAGCGCGCGACTTTTGAACATGGAAAACATCTTGCACAAAAGGATCATCGGGCAGGATGAGGCCGTGGAGCAAATCGCAAAGGCCATACGCCGGGGCAGAGTCGGTTTAAAAGACCCCAAAAGGCCGGTAGGATCGTTCATATTTTTGGGACCAACGGGCGTGGGCAAAACAGAGCTCTGCAAGACCTTGGCGCAGGCCATGTTTGGCGACGAAAATGCGATCATACGGTTTGACATGTCTGAATACATGGAGAAGCACACCGTCTCAAAGCTCATTGGGTCGCCGCCTGGATATGTTGGCTACGATGAGGGCGGCCAATTAACCGAAAAAGTCCGCAGAAAGCCGTACTCCGTGGTACTCTTCGATGAAATCGAGAAAGCGCATCCAGACGTATTTAATATGTTGCTTCAAATATTGGAAGATGGGCACGCAACGGACTCGCAGGGCCGAAAAATCAACTTCAAGAACGCGATAATAATAATGACGTCCAACGTGGGCGCACGGCTGATAACGGAAAAGCAGTCGAACTTGGGATTCTACGCCAGCAGGACGGTCGAGTCTGACAAAGCCAAGCTCAAAGAAACCGTGATGGCGGAGCTGAAGAAGATCTTCAAGCCGGAGTTCTTGAACCGGGTGGATGACATAATCGTGTTCAACAAGCTGACGGCAGAGGACATAAAGCTGATTGCCAAAAATATGCTGAAGGACGTGAAAACGCGGGCCAAAAACCTGAACATAGACATCAATTTTGCAGAGAGCTCGATAGAGGAGATTGCAAAAGAGGGCTTCGACGCAGTGCATGGAGCGCGGCCGCTAAGGCGTGCGATTCAGTCCAAAATAGAGGACAAATTATCGGAAGAGGTGCTAAAGGGCGAGGTGAAGTCGGGCCAAAAAATAAGATGCAGCTACGACAAAAAGAAAAAGCAGTTCGTCTTTAAAAATGTAGTGCCCAAAACAGCAGAGTAAATGCGGCAAAGGCCCAAACAAAAGGCTACGAAGAAACAGTCGTGGCCTTTTTTCTATTATGTAAAAATTATAGATCCAAATATAAATCAATTAGAAGTTTGTTGAATGGCTTCGAGAGCGGTTTTAACAAGGTCAGAATTTTTAGTAAGCAGGGCCAACATGCAGGAGTAGACTAAATCCGGGTTTTCCTGAAAATTTCGTTTAACGAGCGAGGCTTGCTTAAAGTCGGGAACAAAGAGCTTTATATTTAAAAGGTCGCGGTCGTCTCCGCCAGAAACCGTACAAGAGACATAGCACTCGTTTGGCTTTTCTTCTATTGTGACGGTGTTTTCGGTTTCGCGCTTAACCTTAGCTAAAAGATCTATCGCCGCGGCCAGGGTTTTTTCGCGAATAGAAATAGGCAAAGCGGTGTCAAGCTGAGTGGCAATTAGCTTGCCGCTTTCGGTAATGACGTACTTAGAGTCAGCGTCGGCGGCCGGGGCAATATTATTGCTGCCGATTAGCGCCGAGAAAGCATCGTTTATCTCAAAGTAATTTGCAAGACCGTTTTCCTGCAGTACAGAGACGACCTCGTCCTTAGAGAGCGGCTCGCCCACACTGGTGAGCATATAGCAAATCAGTAATTTAATGTCATTTTTACTCCGCAGCCCGCCAAGACTCACCCCGGCGGTAAAAGCATCAAATTTCAAATTAAGACCTCCAGTACCTTTTGGCTAAAAGTTGATATTATTTTCATCTAGCTCTAATTTTATTTTTTCGCATAGATTTTTTTCTAAAGAGTCATAATTTTTGGCGTCGCACCAGACTTTAATGTCAACATCAATGGTTTTATTATTAAAACTGCCGATGGATACAGCCGGCGCAGGGGCTTTTAAAATATTTTCATCGTTGCTAATTGTGTTTTCTAGAATATTTTGAATATCAGAAAATTTGGTATCTTTTTTTATAGGCAAAGTGATGTCCAACCGGCGTTTCAAATTTACGCTCGAGTTAATAATGTAATCGGCGGTGAGTT
>CAOUJG010000009.1 GCA_948537335.1 uncultured Eubacteriales bacterium | reverse complement strand
TATTAAACAGTCAAATATAAATAAACACGAAATATCGCTGGATAAATTTTTGTATGACCAATTTTCTATTACAGAAAATATAGACAAGCATTTAGAAGAACAGAACTTACTTAATTGGATTGAGTCGATTGAGAACCCCAAATTATATGAAGCTGTAAAAAATTTATCAATTGATGACCAGGCTTTTCTGAGCTACATGGTTAAGGCAGGCTTAACACAACGGGAACTAGCCCAAATATATAGAATTGCGCAAAAAAATGTAAACAAGAGATTTCGCCGCATTATAAAAACGATTAAATATTTTCTAAAATAAAAACTTTGTCGAACGATTTTTGCTAAAAAGGGGTATCAAAAAAGGCCCCAAAAGACTCTTTAATATATAGAGAGATTTTTTCGTTTCTCTATTTGAACCTTGAAAATTAAATATTAATATCTCAGCAACATTTAAAGAAACTTCTGCCCAGCCACAGCTCGAGCATATAAGGGGCCCCAAGAAGTCGGCAGATTTTTTGGGAAGAGGAGGAGCTATGAAGCGGATAAGCCTTGCGATTTGTAGCTAGGTGCTTGTAGCGTGATCTGCTCCGATGATGTCGTAAGCAATGGAGGTGGCTTGAGATAATTTCAAGGACGTGAAATTCGTATGCTGCTGATTTTTTAAGGTGTTCAGATTGCGGGGCGAATCTCAATTATAAATTTACTCATGATAAACCTGCTAATCACTACTTTTTTGCAGAAATAACCGAGCAAAGAATGGCTTATGCCAAAAAACACATCATACAGAGTTGATGTACTTACACAGCGAGTAAAAAATGATATTTCAAACATCGTACAATTTGCAACTGAATTTGAAGATGAGTTCGTAAAAATAGGTGTTGATGAAGATTATAAACGAATTCAAGCGGCCCAAAAGAAAAACTTTGAAACGCTTAATAAAATGTTAGCCAGAGATAAAGAACTTGATACATTATGTGAAAAAGTATTTGAAGAAAAAATCTTAGGGAACTTATCTGAAGAGCGATTCTTGAAGCTATCTGAAAAGTATGAAGAAGAGCAATTTGAGCTGAAAGCGCAGATCAAGAATATGCGCAAGATAGTCGCCGAAGAAAAGAACCATGAACTAAACGCAAATGGTTTCTTGCAAATCGTAAGAAAATATTCTGAAATAGAAAAATTAACACTAAGATAGAAATTTATTACAAGATGATAGGACATATAGAAATTCCAAAAATGAAAAAGCTCGAAAAAGAAAGATATATAAAAATTTTTGGCCGTCAACGAACAGAACAAATAGCTTAAAAGTATTGCTGATAAAAAAAGTATCATTAAGAGGAAAGCCAAGCCCCTAATGCTAATCTAGACTGGTGCTGATGGCCGGACTTGAACCGGCACGATATCGCTACCGAGGGATTTTAAGTCCCTTGTGTCTGCCTATTCCACCACATCAGCGCAGCTACATCGACGGAGATATTGTACCACACAGGGCGAATAAAATCAATAGGGAACACGAAAGTTTAATTTTAGAGATCACGAAAACTGGTTTTGGACAGGGCTTTGTGATAAAATATAAAGGCATAAAATTAGCTTAGAAAAGAGAAATACAAATGGACCAATTTGCGCGAACTAGACTGTTGTTGGGCAAAAATGCCGAAAAAAAACTTCATGATGCCAAGGTAGCAATATTCGGCTTAGGTGGAGTGGGATCCTATGTGGCTGAAGGGTTAGCCAGGGCTGGCGTGGGTAGCTTTGTACTGGTCGACAATGACGTTATAGATGTAACCAATATAAATCGGCAAATTATCGCGCTTCACAGTACGATTAGGCAGGATAAAGTGCTAGTGGCCAAGACCCGGATTTTAGACATCAACCCGAGCGCAACCGTTGTTACGCGCAAAATCTTTTACTCGAAGGACAGCAATCAAAAGATTCTTGACGGTTGTGGTTATGTGGTCGATGCAATTGACACTATCTCGGCCAAAATAGCTTTGGTGGAGGAGTGCGCTCAACGGAACATCCCGATAATAAGTGCGATGGGGACTGCCAATAAACTAGATCCGACTGTGCTAGAAATTGCAGACATTTTTAAGACGAGCGTTTGCCCGATGTGCCGTGTGATGCGGACGGAGCTGAGAAAAAGAGGGATAAGCTCCCTAAAAGTGGTATATTCAAAGGAAAAGCCGATTGCTCCGGACACAGAAAGTTATAATGTGAATTTAAAGGACAAAAAGATTTTGGGAAGTACGCCATTTGTGCCGCCTGTTGCGGGGTTGATCCTTGCCAATGAAGTTGTTAAAGACATTATATCTAGGTGACGTTTGAAGAGTTAACTTTAATTGACTTAAAGCTCTAGAGTTTGTGCAGTAAAATAAAGGGTATCTACTTGGCAATTTTGCCTATTTGCAAAAGAGCCAAATAACTTGCTCCCTGAACATTTAAGAAATTTAATACAGGGAAATTTTGAGCATAATGCTAAAATTTTTAGTGTCGCGTTACGAATATAAAAATAAATTAGTAGATATGTTGAAGCAGCCGAAAGGATTTATTAATTTCTTTCGGTTGTTATTATTTTTGTTATAAAAACTTGACAAAAAAATTTTTTTATGATAGTATAAATATATTTAAATAACATAAATTAAGGAATGTTGAGGAAAGAAGGGTTTATAATGTCGATTAAAAATGTGGAAAAGCTTTTAAATTTGGCAAAATCAAATAAAAAATTACAAAAGGAATTAATTTTAATTAACGAAAAGTTGCAAAAAGAAGGGGGGGACGAAGAAAAAGTTATTGCGGATAATGTTGTTCCACTTGCAAAAAAGAATGGGATAATTTTTACCGCAAACGACTTTTTACAGTACGCGAATGAGCAGATGTCTGCGCTAAGCGAGGAGGATCTGTTAACCGTAAGTGGAGGAGTATCTGCACGAAATACTGCAGCAGCTTTACTGGTTACGTTCTTAGGATCGCTTGGAGTCGGCGCCACTGTGAATCTTTTAAATCTATCACAAGAAGATAACAAAAGTGTGGTAAGAAAAGCAGAAAAAAATAACGGAGAAGATTCGCGTAATAACCAGGACGAGGTAAATACTAATGCACAAAATGCAGCTGATAAAATGTCGACGACAGCTCAAAAAACGGATGTAGATGAAGAAAACAATAACGAAAATGAGGCTCAATCCGGTGAAAACGTTGCTCATAATGATAATGAAGCCTCTAAAATAAATGAAGCAGAGCAGGAAAATCGTAGAGATGTTATGCAAAATAAAAATGTAGTTTTGCCAAATAGTAATGCAAAAAACACTCCGACAGCACCACAAATAAACGTTGCACCGCCGCAGGTAAATGCCGCTAAGATGTTGGGAAAAAACAACGTTACTCCTCTAAAGGCAAATACTGCAAATACTTCGGCGAAAAATGCTGCGACAACAACAGCTCCTGGTGCTGTAGAGGCAGCAGAACACGCTGAAAATGTTGGTGGCCGTATTATTGACTATGCACCTTTTAGGAGATGGGCGATATCTGTTGTTACACAGGCGGAGCATTTAATTAAATTTTTAAACAAATTGCCAAGAACATCAAATGGATTACCGGACTTAAGGTATGTAAGCGAGGAAACACGTGCTAAGTTAGAAAATGACATAATACATGTAGTAAGACAATTTAGGCTTAATAATGTTGGAGAAATAATTATGCAAGGAGGCTATAATCCATATCAGGAAATATCTGAAGAAAACGCTGAAATGCTATTAGGTTTGGGAAGGGATACATTGACCTCACAAAGGGTAACTCCAGACCTTGTACTTGAAGCATTAACGGATTTGAGAATAGATGAGAGCACAGGGTTACCAGATTTGAACAGTAGCGATGCTGAGCTTATTTCTGATGCTTTGAAAACGGCGCGGATGAACTTAAGTGATGATCAGATAAATTCTAGTGGGATATCTGCAAAGGAGCGCGAAATGCTGTCGGCACTTAGGCAAAGGGCAGTTGCTGAAGTTAAACGCGATGCGGAAGATAGTCAAGAGAAAAGAGTAAGTTTTGCTCCTGGAGTTGTAAGAAAAACAACTACAATTGAGGAACAAAAAGAAAAACTTAAAAATAAAAGAAGAGCACTTAATAAAAGAAAATCAGAGACCAAAAAAAATAATAGCGAAAATGTGGCTTCAGCTGAACACGATAAGGCTGCTGTGCAAACAGAAAACAACTTAGAAGCGTTTAAAGAAATGCTTAGGCAAAAGGGCATTAAAAGTGGGAACAAAAAATACGAAAGGTTTGACTTTGGAAGTGGTGGATACCTTAGAGAAGAGCTGATTGAGCACATTTTGAACGCTTTAGACAACTTTGAAAATTTAGATGCTAAAAGCCAACGAGGACTAATGCTGGATACTGCTGTTTTACTTCAAGGTACTAAATCTAAGGGAGTCTATGAAGACTATTCACTATATAATGATGTTGAGGATGACATTGAAGAATTAAACAAAGAGATTGTTAAATATGATGGCCTACTTTATGATTTAATGGAAAAATATTCTAAAATTCCTGAAAATAAAAGAGAAGAAAAAGAAGGCAAAGAGTTAGAAGAAAAGTTTAAACAAACATTAGCAGAAAGGCGCCAAAAAATTAATGAAAGAGATCAAAAACAAAAAGAACTTGAAAAATTAAAGGAACTAGTGAACTTTTATTTTGAAAAAGTCGAGCCTAATTATGAAGATACTGTAAAACCGACAAATGATTTTGAAGAACTTGTTGCGCTTAGTAACGTTGAGTTTGAAAAGCTGGAAGATTTTCTTGACAGACTTGCTCCGCATATAAACAAGTTTGATAGTTTAGATCCAGAAAGCAAAGCAGTATTACTGGGTTATATAGATAATTTCTTTTATAGGTATTCTGATTTCATTTACAATAAAGAAACAAAAGAAGATGAAATTCGGTTACGTGCAGATTATAATAAAAATACAAAAGCAATAGTTGAAAAAATGATTGAAATCGGTAAAAACAATATCTTTAACCAGGGAAAAGAATTTGGCAATCAGAAATTTTCTGCTATGGACTATGTAAAGGCTGCTGGGGCAACTATAGTCTTTGCCGGTGCGGTTGCAGCATATAGTATCGTGGTTAACTTACCTACATGGGTTGATTTCTTCTTCCCCGCTCAGCCTAAAAAGGTACATGATCCAAGGCAAGAAATAACAACGGAAGATAAGTTACTAGCGGATGCGGAGACAACATTGATAAATGCTAAAAATAAAGTAACCTCTTTTGCAACAAAAGCTGTGAATAAAGTAACCTCTACAGCAACAGAAGTTGCTAAAAAGGTAAAATCTTTAAAAAATTGGTGGTACGGCATAGATGATACTACAGGAGACTTGTCGCCTGCACAGCTAGAACAGATGTTTTTAGAGGGACAAAATGCAATTAAAGATTCAGGAACAACTCCGGTTGACACTCCTCATATTGCCTCAGAGGGACAAACTTCTGCTACAGGGGACTTTACAGTTGATCAGTTAGATCAAATGTTTTTAGAGGGACAAAAAGAAATCCAAAAATCTCAGCCACCAGCAAATGCTGTTAGTCATGAAAATTTACCACCGACAGAACAGCAACTACAAGATATTTATATGTCATCTAAAGCTGACATCGACAGTTTAAATCAAGGAACGTCGCGGCCGACACATGCTTCCATAGCACGGCCTTTAAAAACAGAAGGATCGGGAGTAAGGAAAATTACCGTTGAAAATGATTTTTCAAAGATCGACTCTAATGTTGATACCAGCCTTCCAATAAATGTGGCTAACGAAGTTATAGACAACCAGGTTGATTCAAGCAAACGGATTGATTCAAGATTTTTAACACCTTCAAATTCTGAAAAGGGAGAAATCCATGAAGGTACAGTAGTTTTACAAAAGGCAGGACTTCCTAAAGCGGAAGTGCCAAAAAGCACTGCGAATAAAGAGTTTAAATCTTATAGCCCACAAACACAGGAAAACCTTAATCGGGCGAACGCTGAGACGATAACTCAACCGGGCAAATCAACAAGCACAGCAGTGGCTAATGTAAATATCCCGGATAGTTCTACCAATATTAAAAAATTAGCAAAAAGAACGGAAGTAGCTGTATTTAACGCGGGTTCTTCTAATAAAGAAGTGCCACAAACTTCGGTGCCGCAAGTAGATTATACAGTTAAGGGTGCGAAGAAATTGGACAATGCTGCCGCCGAGATGCCGAAAAACAACCCTCGTATAGACTTAACAATGCCTGCAGCAAAGAATGAAAACTTTTTTAAAAGGTTGTATAACAGATTCTTTTCAAGCTCTGAAACAAAAAATGATGCTGCAACTTCCTTAAACTCAACTGGTGCCTTTGAAAACTCAAAGAATTTTAATATGGGTGACCAAAAGTCTGGCACGGATTTACCTACTACTTTTGAGAAAACACTAACGTTTGGTGACGATAGTTTTACAAAAGGGAGCTCATCAAATCCCGCTACGAATTTTTCAAACCAGACAATCTTACGCCCGCAGTATGGCCCTGAACTATCTACGAATGCTGATTTAACTTCAAACGAAGGTGAGGGGGCAGGTACGACGTGGAAGGACACTTTCAAAAGTGCTGCTGATACGGTAAAAGGATATATTCCGCAAAAAGTTAAAGATGTTGCCAGCGTTGCATATAACAAATTACCTTCAGGAGAGCAAGTTGGAGCTAAGCTTGATGAGGCGCAGGCTGCTGTTAAAGACTTAAGTAAAGTGCACTCGCTAAAGGACGCCGGGCAATATGTTTCTGACCATCCAAATGTTGCAAAAGCGGCTGAGGGGATGTATATAGCGGGGGGTACAATTGCAGCTGGGGCAGTTGTTGGCAAGGGTATTAGTAAAATTGCTAACATGCTAAGCGCTGATAATGATGACGCTGCCCAGAACCTTAATAACGGCGTCAATAACAACCAGGGTGGACCTGGCGATAACTCAAGTGAAGAATCACCCGGTAATGTAAAAGCTTTAGTAAATTATTTAAACACATTACCCAAAATAGATATAAACGGTACAAAGTTACCAGACTTAACTGCGGTTCCTGGAGAAAATCTAATAAATCTGAAAGAAGCTATATTTGATGCAGGAGAAAATATGTATTACGATAATAACGACGACAGTATGAAGATTGTAGATGAAACCAAATTTATAAATGCCGATAAAGTAACTCCTGAAGACCTTAAAATGTTAGAAAGACTTCATTTTTCGCTATGGTTCAGCACACCAAAATGTTTAGTTAATGAAGTTCTTAATGGGAACTTAGATGAAGATGGCGTGCCGGAGTTAGGCGACGGCGACAATGATTTATTTAAGTTAGGTATA
The DNA here is from genome assembly GCA_948537335.1 of uncultured Eubacteriales bacterium. Lineage (GTDB taxonomy): Bacteria > Bacillota > Clostridia > Oscillospirales > Acutalibacteraceae > CAG-557. The sequence continues at coordinate 40,011 of CAOUJG010000009.1, read as the reverse complement.
GCTAAAGTAGCGGACAAAGTGACTAAAGAAAATGGCACAGGAAAATATATAATATCTGAAAGTGTTTGGGACTATACCAATAATGAGATACCTGAGCCATCTCAGGATGATATTGAAATGATATTGAACATTAAGAATAAATACAACCTTAAGGTGGAGGATTTCATTAAAAAAGAAGCCGCACCCCCTGAAGGTGAAAAAGAAGAAGCCGCCAATAATAATAAAATTTTTGACATTAGTTCGGGTGACGAGGCCGAGGAAGAAAATGTAGATGATAATATCAATGGTGGTGGCACAGCGATACCAGAAAATTTAGCCCAAAAAATTGTAGCAATTGCTAGAGATGAGTTGGACAAACAAAAAGAAGAGAAGAAAGTTGTCTCAGCCCTAGCCCCAGTGCAACCAGCCGCCCCAGCACCAGCCTCAGCTGGCGAAGGTGGCGAAGAAAAACCAGCCCTGCAACCAGTGGTTAAAAAGAAAAATATAAAAACAACTAAACATGAACGTATGAATAAGAATAAGAGTAATGTATCAGCCGCACCAGAGGAGAAACCGGACGAAGATTTGGACGACGACGCAGGATCAGCCGCAGCACCAGCGCAAGAGGATCTGCCATTAACGTACGAGGAAGCATTTGGCTTGCTTAGATTTCTGCAAGCTAGAGCAAACTTGAGTCTGGACCGAAGACGCAAGGCAAGCCAGTTAGCGTTACTAAAACGCTTTGTTAGAACCAACCTTGAAGAGCTTAGAAAAAATAATAAAAATCCGGTATTTAGTTTTAATAATATAGCCTTTAATCAAAAAGCAGAGAAAAATGTATCACAGAAAAATAAAACTTTGTCTCAAATATTACAAGAGGCTGCATATGCTAACTTTGCCGATCTTATCAATGAATCATAAATCTAAAAAATTTAAAATTTAATACGGATTTATTGTCACCTTTTAATTTGAAGGTGACAATTTTTATTTCTTTGTGCTTGGGCTGCATTAATAAAGCCGCAAAGGCCAATACTTAAGTTAAGGGCAAGCGCGAAGGGAGTTTTTATAAAATGCAGTACAACAAGGTGGAGCTCTGCGGAGTGAATACGGCGAAGCTAAAGGTGCTATCGGAGAAGGAAAAGATGGAGCTTTTGAAGGTGATGAAAACCGGCACAAAAAAAGAACGAGAAAAAGCAAGAGAAGAGCTGGTAAACGGCAACTTAAGACTGGTGTTGAGCGTCATACAGCGCTTTACAAATAGAGGCGAAAATCTTGATGATTTGTTTCAGGTTGGATGCATTGGGCTGATAAAGGCTATTGACAATTTTGACATTGACCTTAACGTCCGATTTTCTACCTACGGCGTGCCGATGATAATCGGCGAAATACGAAGATATCTGCGAGACAACAACTCCATCCGAGTAAGCCGCTCAATGCGCGATGTTGCCTATAAAGCCATGCAGGTTAAAGAGCAGATCATTGCGACGTCGGGTCAGGAACCTTCTGTTGATGAAATTGCAAAAAAATTAGACGTAAAAAGAGAGACTTTAGTAATTGCGTTGGAATCCATTGTGGAGCCGATTTCTCTTTACGAGCCGGTTTTTTCTGAGGGCAGCGACACCATCTACGTTATGGACCAAGTTGGAAGCAAGAATGAGGACACCAACTGGCTGGACGAGATCGTTTTTAAAGAGTCCATCGCGAAATTGAGTGACCGCGAAAAAAAAATCTTGAGTCTGCGCTTTTTGGTGGGCAAAACTCAAATGGAAGTCGCGTCCGAAATAGGAATCAGCCAGGCACAAGTTTCTCGACTAGAAAAATATGCGCTAGATAAAGTAAAAGGCAAAGCCTGACTACAGGTATGGATACTAGGCTTAGCCGCTCTCCAATTTTTGTTTGCGTTGATTTAATCTTTTGGCCAGTGTATAATATACGTGTTTAAAATTGGAGGATGGTTATGGACTGGACGAGCAAGTGCGCGGAGATTCGGCGCTTGATTTTGAAGACGATTGGGACTTTTGGCAGCGGGCACATTGGCGGCTCGCTGTCTATCGTGGAACTTTTGGTTGTGCTTTATGAGAATCACATGAATATTGACCCGAAAAATCCGAATATGCCGGGCAGGGATCGCCTGATTGTGTCTAAGGGGCACAGCGGACCGGCGGTTTATTCTGTTTTGTGCAGCAAGGGTTACTTTGGCGAGGACTGGCTGCTGACGCTTAATCAGCCGGGGACGAATTTGCCGAGTCACTGCGACATGAATAGGACTCCGGGAATCGACATGACAACAGGTTCTCTGGGGCAAGGGTTTTCCTGCGCGATGGGGATAGCGAAGGCCTCTAAAATGAGAAACGACGGAGCCACGATTTATACGATAATTGGCGACGGAGAGAGCCAGGAGGGGCAGATTTGGGAGGCAGCGATGTTCGCTGCGCAACATGAGCTCGACAACGTGATTGCGTTTACGGATTACAACAAATTGCAGCTGGACGGCGAAGTTAGCGAAATTTGCGATATAGCGCCGTTGGACGACAAGTGGCGTGCTTTTGGCTGGAATGTGCTGGTTGTGGACGATGGTCACGACTGCGAGGCCATTGATGCGGCTATAACGTCGGCGAAGTCTTCGCAAAAGCTGTCGATGATAATCTTGAACACGGTGAAGGGCAAGGGAATCTCCTTTGCAGAGGCCGCCGGGACGAGCAACCACAGCATGCAGGTCACGCCGGAGGCGATGGCCGCGGGGTTGGCAGAGCTAAGGGGTGAGGCGTAGTGGAGATGCGGCAAGTTTTGGCGGAAGAATTAGAAAAGCTGATGGCAGAAAATGAAGATATAGTGCTGCTTGATGCGGATTTGATGCGAGCAAACGGCCTTTCTAGCCTAAAACGCAACTTTCCGGAAAGAACCATAAACGTCGGCATAGCGGAGCAGAACATGGCTTGCGTGGCCGCTGGAATGAGCAGTTACGGGATGATACCGTTTATTTCTACGTTTGCGCCGTTTGCGACCAGACGCATTTGCGATCAGGTCGCGATTTCGTGCACTTACGCTCGGCAAAATGTCAAAATAATCGGCACGGATCCGGGAATTAGCGCGGAGCTTAACGGCGGGACGCACATGAGCTTTGAGGACATCGGCGTTTTGAGGAGCATTCCGGGGATTGTGATTTTTGAGCCGACGGATGGAACTCAGCTGAGAAGGGCGCTTCCGCAGATTGCAGATTACTACGGCGTGGTGTATATTCGGATGATTCGCAAGTCGGCGCCGGATGTTTTTGATGAGACCTGCGATTTTGACCTGTTTAAGGCGAGCAAAATCAAGGATGGCCGGGATTTGAGCATTTTCTGTTCTGGAATAATGGTGAGTGAGACTTTGACTGCGGCGAGGGAGCTGCAAGCGCGCGGCATAGACGCTGAGATTATAAACGTACATACGATAAAGCCCATTGACCGGGCGGGGGTGGTCGCTTCTGCAAAGAAGACTGGCGCAGTTTTGACGGCCGAGAACCATAATGTGATTGGCGGCTTAAAGTCGGCTGTTTGCGAGGTTTTGATGGAAGAATGCCCCGTGCCGCTGAGGTCTGTTGGCGTGGAGGACAAATTTGGCCAGGTTGGAAGGATGCCGTACCTGAAGGAGTGCTATAATCTGTGGGCGAGCGACATTGTTGAAAAAGCTTTGGAGGCTTTATCTTTAAAAAATGGAATAAAATATGCATGATATTGCCGATTTTGCACAAGATATCTGTGGAGGTGCAAGATATCATGAGCAAAAACAAGGATTTAACCGCGAACAATTCCGATGGGACGGTGGATGAGAACATAAGTGAGGCAAACCCCGGCAGTAAAATTCAGATGGAGCAAATTAGCAAAACTGGCGCCGTTGTCGTGACGAATGGGAGGCATACCATTTATTGCCTGATGATTTTTGGAACGATTGAGGGGCACGACTTTGCGGAGGACTCGGTGAAGACGACGAAGTACGAGAGGGTGATTCCGCAGCTTGTCGCTATTGAGGAGAGCCCTTCGATTGACGGATTGCTCATTCTGCTTAACACCGTGGGGGGCGACATTGAAGCGGGGCTCTCTCTGGCGGAGCTGGTTGCGGGGATGAAAAAGCCCACGGTTTCGATGGTCATTGGAGGCGGGCATTCTATTGGGGTTCCGCTGGCTGTCTCGGCAAAGAAGACGTTTATCGCGAAGTCGGCTTCCATGATGATACATCCGGTGCGGACGACAGGCACGACTCTGGGAACTTCGCAAGCTTTTGAGTATCTTAAACGGATGCAAAACAGGATTACCAAATTTATTACGGACAACTCGAAGATAGATTCTAAGCGCTTTTTGGAGCTGGTGACGAACACTAGCGAGCTTGACATGGACATTGGCACGGTTTTGGAGGGCAAGGAGGCCGTTACGGAGGGGATCATTGACGAGGTTGGAAATTTGTCTGACGCACTTGCGCGACTTTATGATATGATAGATAATGAAAGGGCCGAAAAGAATTCGAATAGTGGCAGCAAGAAGGCCTAGAAAGCCGCGTGGCATATAAGGAAAATTTGTGAGGTTGCCGTAGGGACAAGCTTTAACCGCCGTCCCTACCCCGAGATTCTTGACTGCGGCTATTAAAAAACTGTGAGGGGATATTTTGACGGAAAAAAAAGACTTGAAATCGAAAAAAACAGCGAGGCCAAAAGCCAGGCAGGAAGAGCCCGCCAGCTTAAACAATCGAGTGTTATCTATAATAATCTTTGCAACGGCGGTGTTTTTGCTGTGCTTGGTGCTCATAAAGGGCGAGAATGTCTGGTTCTTTTTACATAATTTTATTTTGGGGCTTTTTGGAAAAATCGCAATCTTTTGGCCAGTGGTGCTGCTTTACATCGCGGGGACGACGGCAATGGCCCAACCGAGGGAGAGGGCTGGAGCGAAGGTCGTACTGTCGGTGATCGTGATCTTTTTGCTGTGCACGTCGGTGTACATTTTTGAAGAAGTGCCGCAGATTGCGGATGTGAGTTATTTCCAGAGTTTATTAGAGCTTTATAAAAGAGGCGAACAAGCCACTGGAGCCGGGCTTTTTAGCGGAATTTTGGGCATACCGGTGATATATCTTTTTGGGGCGGTTGGCGCCAGAATAACCATTTCGCTGCTGCTTTTTGTCGCAACAATGCTTTTGACGGGGATAAGCCTGGCAACGCTTTACAACGCGCTGAAGAAGGTCGTAGTTTTTGTTGCGGAGGGGCTTAAGAGCTGCTTTCTGAAGGCTGAACCTGACGAGGATGACGATGAAATTCACACGAAATTCCCAGACCATCCGGTAAAATCGAACGCAATCTTTGAGAGATTAAAAGAAAACGCGGCTCAGAAATTCGCAAAAGGCAATAGTGACGAGGTATTTGAGGATTCTGCGAAAAAAGCCGCCGAGGCATTTATTGAAAAAAACAAAAAGAAAAAGGTTGAATCTACGGAGTTTGAGGCAAGCGAGGTCAAGTTGACGCCCGACAAAACGGACGAAAGTACATATAATTATCCGCCGGCTTCGCTTTTGGAGCCAACAAAAGAGCAAAATCAGGCTGACATCCGGAACGAGTTGCAGACAAATGGCCAGATGCTAGTGGATACGCTTATTAGCTTTGCAGTCCAGACGAAGATTGTGGATATAAGTCGCGGCCCGGCGGTTACCCGATATGAACTTCAACCGGCGGCGGGCGTAAAAATCAGCAAGATTACGAACCTCGCAGACGACATTGCCCTTAATTTGGCGGCTCTGGGAGTGCGCATTGAGGCGCCGATCCCGGGCAAGGCCGCTGTGGGGATCGAGATTCCGAACAAGATTGTGAACATTGTTAAGATGCGCGAGCTGGTTAATTCGGACGAATTTGCGAACTCGAAGAGCAAACTGACGGTTATTTTGGGGCGCGACATTGCCGGAAACGTGACTCTTGCGGACTTATCTAAGATGCCACATTTGTTGATTGCCGGATCGACGGGCTCGGGCAAGTCTGTGTGCATAAATTCGTTCATTATAAGCCTGCTCTATAAGGCGAGCCCCGAGGAAGTCCGCTTGCTTATGATCGACCCGAAGGTGGTTGAGCTTGGCATATACAACGGGATCCCGCACCTTTTGGTGCCTGTCGTCACGGACCCGCGCAAGGCCGCTGGGGCGCTCAACTGGGCGGTTACGGAGATGCTCAAGAGGTACAACATTTTTGCCGAAAACAACGTGCGCGATTTGACATCTTATAACAAAATGGTGCAAAATAAGATGAAATCTGGGGTTGTGAAGGGCGAAGAAGAAAAGTTTGAGAAAATGCCGCAGATTGTGATAATAATTGATGAGCTGGCGGACTTAATGATGGCGGCGCCAAACGAAGTCGAAGATGCTATATGTCGGCTGGCGCAGATGGCCCGTGCTGCCGGGATGCATTTGGTTATAGCGACGCAGAGGCCTTCTGTGGACGTCATTACTGGGGTTATAAAGGCTAACATTCCCAGCAGGATCGCGCTTTCGGTTTCTTCGCAGATTGACTCTAGGACTATTCTTGACTCTAGCGGGGCCGAAAAGCTGCTTGGCCGAGGCGACATGCTGTTTTCGCCAATTGGAGCCTCCAAACCGCTGCGGGTGCAGGGCTGCTTTTTGACGGACAAAGAAATCGAGAACGTTCTGAGCTTTATCAAGAACAATGGCCAAAACGAGTACGACCAGACGGTGATTGAGGAGATTGAGAAGAACGCAGTGCAGGAGCCTTCTAAGGAGGAGAAGTTCGATGACAACAAAGAGCAGGACCCGATGCTGGAAGAGGCGATAAACTGCGTGATGGAGGTGGGGCAGGCTTCGACATCCTTGCTGCAACGGCGGTTGAGGCTGGGTTATGCCAGGGCTGGCCGACTTATCGATGAGATGGAGCGAATGGGCATTGTGGGGCCGCACGAGGGGTCTAAGCCCAGGCAGATTTTGGTCAAAAATTATCAGATGCTAGACAACAAAGAGACACTCAACAGGCAGTAGGAGTAGGACGAGACGGTTAGAGGGAGCGTTTTATGCAGAATAATTTTAAGAGTACTCAAAAGAAAAAAAGGTTGCTGATTCTTTCTTTTTCTTTGGCGATTATCCTTGGTGCTGCGGCCGTGGCCATAATTGAGGGGTTTGGGATTCTGGTTTGGAATGGGATATTTAAGACCTGCTCGGTTGGCGAGTTTTCGGGCACGGCGGACGATTACCCGATGAGTGTGCATGTTTTGGACGTTGGCAAGGCGGACTGCATTTTTATCACTTGCGAGGGCAAGAACATCCTGATTGACGCGGGCGAGACGAGCATTTACAAGGTTGTGAACGAGTATCTGCACAAGATGAAGGTGAAGACGATCGATCAGCTGATATTGAGCCATCAACACAGCGACCACGTGGGCGGCATGGGCTATGTTGTGAATGAGTTTGACGTGGGGGCCTTTATGATGCCGCATTTAAAGGATGAAATGATCCCGACTTTTAGGTCCTATGAGCGTTTGCTGAAGGCGCTTGACAAAAAGGGGATAAGGGCGGAGGTGCCAGAGCCGGGGAAGGTTTTTTACATAGGGCCGATGAAGATTGAGATTTTGGCGCCACTTTTCCAGTACGACAACATGAACAATAACTCGGTCGTCGTTAAGATCACATACAAAAACAGGAGCTTTTTATTTACTGGCGACGCGGAGAAAGAGTCAGAGCGAGATATGATCGCCGCGGGATATGATCTGAAGGCGGACGTTTTGAAGGTAGGGCACCATGGAAGCCGGACTTCGACCTCGCAGGCATTTTTGAATAAGGTTGCGCCGACTTATGCCGTGATTTCGGTTGGCGAGTACAAGAACAGGCTGCCCAAGAAGGAAATTCTGAGCAGGTTGGAGAAGAGCAACGTAAAGGTTTACCGCACAGACTGGGCTGGCACGGTGATTTTTGCGACAAATGGTGACGACTTGAAGGTATTTTGCGAGAAGGAGGGCGCCTAGCCTATGATGATGCTGTCGATTGACCGGTTTGACGGGGTGTATGCGATTTGCGAGGGTGATGACGAAAAGCTGTACGCGATAGAAAAGTCCGAATTGCCAAAGGGGGCAAAGCCTGGTGACGTTTTGAGGCTATCTTCGGACGGAAGTTTGACTCTAGATGCGGATGAGACAAAGCGCCGAAAAGAGCGAATAAAAAAGCTGCAGGACAGGCTGTTTGAGGCAGAGTAGGCTGCGCGGCTTAATTTTACAAAATAAGGAGAACCAGAATGAGCTTTAAAGAAGAATTTGCGGGAATATATGGGAATTTTATCAAACGGCCGGGCGCTGCGGAGCTGCTTAGTTGGCTTTCGTCTACGGACTTTTTTACGGCGCCGGCGAGCACGAAATATCACTGCGCGTGTGAGGGAGGACTGGCTCAGCACAGTGTGAGCGTCTACAAAACGCTGCGAGAGCGCTACTTTAACGAAGAAATTGATACAGAAGAGAGCTTTGCGGTGTGCGGGCTGCTGCATGACTTGTGCAAGGCGGAGTTTTATAAGGTCTCGACAAGAAACGTGAAAAATGAAGTGACGGGGGCATGGGAAAAGCAGCCGTTTTATGCTATTGACGACAGCTTTCCGTACGGCCATGGAGAGAAATCCGTATTTTTGATCGAGCGCTTCATGAGGCTAAAACCAGCAGAGGCAATGGCGATCCGGTGGCATATGGGCGGGTTCGATAGCGCAGCCAAGGGTGGCGACTTTTCGATTAGCGTGGCGTACGAAAAATATCCGTTGGCTGTGAAGTTGCATCTTGCCGACGTGGAGTCCTCCTATTTGCGTGAGCGGAATACTTCCGAAGTTGTAAAAAGGTGAAAAATTTATTCTTGACAAAGCACACCCGCAGTGTGATAATGTAATGCAAATTTAGAAAGGTGTGGTGTGTATAATGTTTAAAAAAGTGATGTCTATAGGTTTTGTGGCATTTTTTGGTCTTGGATTGGTGGCAAACACTTGTTTGGCGGCAATGTCCATAAGACCGGAAGTTTTGGGAACAACTTTACCTAACCAGCAAAGTAGTGTAGTAGTTAATGATGAAAAAAATTTAGAAAATCAGTCGAGCAATGAATATGATCAGTCAAATAATGAAGGACTGGGCAATGTCAGTGATGATGCATATGATCTTAAGCCAAAAAAAGAAAAAGAAGAGCAACTTCAAGAAGACGAAGACCTTGATGATATGCGTACAAAGGCAGTATGGGAAAGAAGGAAGAAATAGCTATTATCAGGTGGATTGTTATGGTTCCAAGGTTGGTTAAATTCGAAATGAGTGTTTAAAAATTAATGTATGAGGTGTAAAATATGTTAAAAAAGAATTTGTTTAAAAAGATTACTTTGGCAGTTTTGGCAGTTTCTGCTTTATTCGTTTCAGTGGAGGTTGTTTGTTCAGCTACTTATAAAGGGAAAAAGCTTAGGAATTCTGATTTAACAGCAGATGATATTAAGGCCGCATATGACTATGTAACAAAAGAGAATAACATATCTGATGAAGATGATTATGACTATGATGGAAAGCTCACTTCTCCGGAAGAAGACCATGAATATAAAAAATGGGAAAAGTCAGCGTTAAATTATGATAATTGTGTAATAAAATGTAATAATTTAAACGAAAACGATGCTCATAGTGCTAATGCGGAAGAAAACAACACTCAGAATGGCAACACGGCAACAAATAATGATAACCAAAATAATTCGGAGTCTTCCCAAAATACTAACCAGAGAGGCAGTCAAAGAACCGTTACGCCGTGGCATTTAATAGTTTTTGACGATGATAATAACAAATAGATATGCTTGAAATGGCTTTTTGCCTTGAAGTTTATCGTTAAATGTAATCATATTAAAATTTAAGAATGTGTGGTGCAAAAAGATTTTATGCTTAATAAAAATTTGCCTAAAATATTTTCTTTTTTTACTTTTATGATGTTTTTTTGTTTCGTTTTAGTACCTTTTGACTGTTTGGCAAGTAACCAAAAAGGAAATATTCTCAACAACCAGGATAGTAATTTAGTAGGAAATAACAACCAAAGCGGCAATGCTAATGAAAAAGAGTCTTATGACGGAGATTGGCATGAAGAAGAGGAAGAAAAATCAGATTTTGGGGAAGAGGAAGAGGAGGAAGAATGTAGGGAAGGGTACAATTTTAACATAGAAGAGGAATCTTTGGAAGAGGAGGATACTCCTGAACTAGAAGTGAACGATGGAGATTATAACGCTGATGATGAGAATTATTATTATCCAGGTAAGGAACGGTAAAACTCTGATGGGCTATAGTTTTTTAGCGTTGGTTATTGAATTTAGTTGTGGTAAAATATGAAAATAGGTGGTGTAAAAAGATTTTATGTTGAATAAAAATTTGTTTAAAAAAGTTAGCTCAGCAGTTTTGGCAATGTGTTTTTTGGTTTGTTTAGATTTCGGTTGTTTAGCTATGTACCCGAATGCAGAGAAAAAAAACAATGAAGACGAGTTTGGGATAAGTACTTCGGATGGAAGTGAAGATGAACAAAAAAAAGATTTTACCGAGGCAGACCCGTTTAATGGCGTATCTATTGAATATTTAGTCAGAACTATTAGCGAGGAAGCTAATAGAGCGCTTAAAAACGGCAAAGATATAAATGATGTGAATGGAAGTGCAGATAAACAAGAAATTGAAAACGGCAAAGACGAGGTGACAATGTCAGATGACAGTGTGTATTCTTTTGGCTCTAGAGAGAGCAACGAAGATGAAAATAACCAAAATGAATTAAATGGCAAGGAGTCAACGAAAAATTATTTTAAAGCAAGAACACCTAAAATATCTGAGTTTGTGCTTAAGGGTCAAAGCAAGTCAGATGTTTACTCGGATGCAGAGGTTCTGCCTTTAGGCTCTGAAGAGGAAAATGAATAAGTAAATAATGAAAAAAGAGCATAAATTTTTAGTGTTGACTGTAGTTTACAATTATGCTAAAATATAAAAATACGTGAGGTTAAATATTCTATGATAAGGAAAATTTGGTTGAAAAAATTTGCAGCAATTTTTTTGTTGACGGCAATCAGTTTTAATGTAGTACCAGTAAATGCATCTTCTTTCTCAAATCCAGACTCAAATATGGTTGGGGTAATCCCAGTAGAAACAGAGCTTTGGAACCGATTATTTGGAAGAAGAAATAATAGTGGGAATGCTGACCCTGGACTTACTGTTCAAAACAATAATAATGTATTTATAGAAAACTATAGCAGGCTAGTTGATAATCCCTTGTACACTTTGTTAAGACTTTTTACGGATAGGGTAGGACTTGAACGCAATGAAAACGACGTTACTCATGTATATGTTTTTAATGGCAACAACCTTGCGATGAACTTTGCGGAACGTATTAATGGATTAATGAACCGCATTGATGCAAATTTGGCAGGACTTTATCTCGATGCGATTAGAGCGTCTAGAGATATTAATGAACAAGCTTTTAGAGGACATACTGCAGAAATGGAAACTGTCAATAGAGAAATTTCACAATTATCTGAGGAACTGAACAATCTGCCTGAAAATAGACCAACAGAAGATGACTTTAATGCAGGACGTTGTGTAGACAGTGGGCTGGATGACCATTAATGATTTGAGAGTAAATTTTTGAAAACATTAAGAGGCAAAGCTTATTTGATTTTAAAAGGAGGGGATATATATGGCAGTGCCGAAGAGAAAGCATTCTAAGGCTAGGCGCGATAAAAGGCGTTCTAATGTTTGGAAAATGGAAGCTCCTGCAATTATGAAGTGCCCACAGTGCGGAGAATTTAAGCTACCACACAGGGTTTGCAAGGCTTGTGGGTTCTATAAAGGCCGCGAGGTTATAAAGGTAGAAGCTTAAGTTTTGTTTTAGCGCGAAAGAGAAGGCCGAGTTGTGACCTTCTCTTTTTTGTTTAGAGGAATTTTAAGGAAGAGATAGGAGGAACACTAGTGGCAAAGCCGATTGTTGCGATTGTTGGGCGGCCGAATGTTGGAAAGTCTACGTTGTTTAATAAGCTTGTGGGGCAGAGGGTCGCCATCGTTGAGGATGTGCCGGGCGTTACTAGAGACAGAATTTATGGCGATTGCGAGTGGAGGGGTCGGAGCTTTTCTATTATTGATACTGGCGGGATTGAGCCGCATTCGGATGATGTTATTTTGGCTCAGATGAGGAACCAAGCGCAACTTGCGATGGATTCTGCGGATGCGATAATTCTGGTTGTGGATATGAAGACGGGGATTGTGGCTACGGACTACGAGGTCGCAGCGATGCTGCAAAAGAGCGGTCGGCCGATTATCCTGTGCGTGAACAAATGCGACAAGGTTGGGTCGGCTGATGCTGACTTTTATGAATTTTATAATTTAGGGCTGGGTGACCCTATAATGGTTTCCTCTGTGCATGGCCATGGGACGGGCGATTTGTTGGACGAAGTTTTAAAAAATCTGCCGGACATTAGCAACATTTCTGAAAAAGAGGACTCAACTATAAATGTGGCGGTTATTGGCAAGCCGAATGTTGGCAAGTCTTCGCTTATAAACAGGATAACTGGCGAAGATCGGTGCATTGTCTCTGACATTGCGGGCACGACGCGCGATTCTATCGACACTTTTATAAAAAATAGTTTTGGAAGCTTTAACTTTGTGGACACAGCGGGCATCCGGAGGCAAAGCAAGGTTACCGATGCCGTGGAGAAGTATAGCATTATCCGCACCAAGATGGCCGTTGAGCGCAGCGACGTGTGTGTTATCATGATAGACGCTGTTGAGGGCTTCACTGAGCAGGATTCAAAAGTGGCGGGACTTGCGATTAATGCTGGGAAGGCCTGCGTTATCGTTGTTAATAAGTGGGACGCTGTTGAGAAGACTGACAAAACCTTTGCTAATTACAAAAAAAAGCTTGAGAACGACTTTTCGTTTATGCATTACGCGCCGATCTTGTTTGTGTCGGTAAAAACGGGGCAACGAATAGAAAATTTGTTTGAGTTGATAACTCAGGTTTTCGAAGCAAGTGCGACGCGGATCTCAACCGGAGTGCTCAATGAAGTCTTGGCCGAGGCAGTCCTTAGAGTTCAACCTCCAACGGACAGGGGTAAACAGCTAAAAATCTTTTTTGTAACTCAAGTTTCTGTGCAGCCGCCGACGTTTGTGTTTTTTGTAAATTCGGTGAAACTTTTTCACTTTTCATATCAGCGGTACCTCGAGAATAAATTTAGAGAGACATTCTCTTTACAAGGGGCGCCGATAAGGTTTATAATAAGAGAAAGAGCGGAACGCTAGCTTTTATATCGCATTGGGAGTGGTTTTTTGGAAGTTCAGGCAGTCAATTTTTTAAAGCTCTATTGGTTTCAAATGTCTCTTGTGGCCGCGGTAGGCTATTTGATCGGGAGCGTCAGCTTTTCTATTTTGTTCACACGGCAGTTTAAAAACATGGAAGATATCCGGAATCTTGGCAGTGGCAATGCTGGGTTTACGAATGTGCTGCGCTCGGTTGGGTTTTGGCCAGCTTTTTTGACTATGTTGGGCGACTTTAGCAAGGGAATTATTGCTTGTTTGTTTGGCCGGATGATTTTTTCGCAGATTAATTTAGCCGGTGTGCCGACGTTTTGCATCGTTCAGTATGGCATGTATATCGCAGGCGTGGCGTGTTTGGTGGGGCATGTTTACCCGTGCTTTTTTGAGCTCAGAGGCGGCAAGGCGGTCTTAACGGCATTCTCAATGCTGATAATGACGGACTGGCAGGTTGCGGCACTTTCGTTTTCTGTCTTTTTGATTATCGTCTTCACCACGCGGCTAGTGTCCTTGGGCTCAATATTGGCGGCCGTTTCGTACCCGATTTTTACTTTTTGCGTCACGTATTTTTGCGATTACCTGGGCGATCGACGACCGGCAACGTTTGGATATACCGTGATAGTCACAACGGCAGCGGTTTTGATCAGCGTATTTGTGATCTATAAGCACAAAAAAAACCTAATAAGGCTGCTAAACGGAGAAGAAAAAAAGTTAACCATGGCAACAAAATAAAAATAAACAATTAAAATTACATATAAAAAATAAACCTGCAGGCATACTAAAACGATAGTATAAATGCAGGTTTTTAATTTTGTTTAATAAAATTTTACTTAATTAATAAGATTTTGTTTTAGCTGATCGCTCATTCCGTAGACATTTCCGCCAGAGGCAGCGTCAAGTTCATCAGAGCTTAGTTCCTTACCTTCCGATATTTTTTGAAACAGACGGTCCAACTCTTCTTTTGTTAAATTTAAGCCATTGCTTTTGGCCAAAGAAGCCAGCTCTGGCTTGGTTTTGCAGTCTTTTGCAAAGTTCAAAAACTCTTTTATAGTCATAGCCATAAAATCATCCTAAATTAAAAATTTATTTAAATTTCAGCGTACATCGAATCCTAAAACAAATCTTAACACAAACAAAAACTTAAACGGCCCTAGTAACCTTGCCAGACCTCAAACAACGGGTACAAGCGTAAACACGCTTAGGAGCCCCGCCAACAAGAGCTTTAACGCGCCGAACATTTGGCTTAAAAGTCCGGTTAGAGCGACGGTGAGAGTGAGAAACCTTTATTCCAAAAGCGATACTTTTACCGCAAATATCACACATAGCCATAAAATCTGCACCTCCTTAAGCAGCATAAAAATACACTTATAATGTTAACAGATATCCGCAAAAAAATCAAGGACTTTCTGTGTTTTAGCAAACAAGGGCGGCAGGGCGAAATTTTGACAAACCGCGGGCATAGAAGTTATAATTAAGTTAGTGCCAGATGTAGTACAATAAAGCTATGAATAAACAAATGGCAATACTGTATTTCTGTGATTATTTACTTGAACGAAATTTTTTTAACGCAGATAAAACCCAACGCAAAGGGAACGAGTAGGTGGCAATTTGGTTAACAGATTAAAATATGGCAATACGAATACTTTTTTTATTCGCGGAACAAAGGGCAATTTGCTTGTTGATACTGATTATGCCGGTACCTTGCCTTTGTTTTATAAAGAGATAAAAAAGAATAATATTAAGTTGAGCGATATTAACTACGTTTTGGCAACGCATTATCATCCGGATCATATTGGACTTGTTAGCGAGCTTATGGAAAAGGGTATAAAACTTCTGCTGGTTAACACTCAATTAGAATATGTTCATTTTTCTGATGAGATATTTAACAGGGACAAACGCATAAAATACACGCCCATAAATGAAAACGAGGCAGTTATTGTTAACTGTGAAGAAAGCAGAGCTTTTCTTCGAAACCTTGGAATAGATGGAAAAATTTTATCTACCTCAAGCCATAGCAATGACAGTATATCTCTTATTTTAGATGACGGAAGCTGTTTTGTTGGGGATTTGGAGCCGATGGAGTATCTTGATGCTTATAATGAAAATACAAAAGCTAAAGATGATTGGAAGCTTGTTATTAGCCATAATCCCAGAATGATTTTTTATGCACACGCAAATGAAAAGGCATTTATGGCAACATCGTAATTAGCATCATTGCAGTTTTTGCTTTAAAATAAATTATAGTGATGGAGAGAGTGATTATAAATGTGGTTTTTGCAAGAGGGAATGACGCTGGAGATGGCGTTGGTGGTGATAGCTGCGCTGCTGGTGACGATTTTTGTGATTTTGCCAATACACGAGTGGGCGCACGGATTTGTGGCGTATAAATTGGGGGACAACACCGCAAAAAACAGCGGCAGATTAACATTAAATCCATTAAAGCATATAGATCCGCTGGGCACGTCGGCACTGCTTCTTTTTAAATTTGGCTGGGCAAGGCCAGTGCCAGTGGACCCAAGAAATTTTAAAAGGCCAAAACTCGGCATGGCGCTAACAGCGCTGGCAGGGCCACTTTCGAACTTAATTGTAGCGCTAATTTTCATGATGCTTTCGTTTGCGGTGTTTTGGTTTCGCGAGCCATTTATAAGCTGGATGGGGGAAGAAGTCTGCGGCCAGTTCATAGGAATTATGTTTCTTTTTGCCGACGTTAATGTAGGACTGGCGGTGTTTAACTTGCTTCCGCTGCCGCCGCTCGATGGATCAAAAATTTTCGCCGCGCTTTTGCCAGACAAATTTTTAAGTAAGTACTACCAGTATGAGCATTACATAACGTTAGCTGTCTTTGTACTGCTGTTTGCGGGCGTTTTCTCGGTTCCTTTAGCGCTATTTAAGAACTTAATTTTTAACAAGATGGCGAGCGTTGCGTCGTTGCCATTTGAGCATCTATTTTATTTTTTTGCCAAAGGGTAAACTTGGATGGAGAAAATGTCGTACAAGCTAAATGACTTTGAAGGCCCAATCGAGCTGCTTTTGCACTTGATAAAAAAAAATAAGCTCAACATTTACGATGTGAAAATCTCGGAGCTTTTGGCGCAGTACCTGAGCCACATAGAGCATATGAAAGAGCAGGACATGGAGGTTTCAAGCGAGTTTTTGGAGATGGCCGCACGGCTGATCTACATAAAAACAGCGATGCTGCTGCCAAAACACGAAGAGGCCGAATCGTTAAAGCAAGAGCTGACGGGGCAGCTGCTAGAGTATGGGCAGTATCAGCGGGTAGCGAAAGTGCTGGAGAAAGAGATGAGTTTTGGCCTTATTGCAAGGCCGCCTCAAGAGATAACACCCGACAGGACGTACTCGATTCAGCATAAAGTTTCAATTCTCATTAAGGCTTACACCGACGTGGTTGGGCGAAAGGCTAGCAGGATTCCGCCATCTAAAGAGGTTTTTTCGCAGATAGTTTCCAGAAAAATTGTATCGGTTTTTTCAAAGGTCATATTCGTTTTGCGAAAATTAAAAGCCTTAAACGCGGCGGATTACAGCTCATTTTTTTCGGGGCGGCAGACAAAGTCCGAGATGGTTGCTACGTTTTTGGCCGTTCTGGAGCTAATAAAGACCAAACGAATCGCATTGGACGACGAAAACAGAACGATAAAATTATTGAAAGTTGGCGCAAAAGTTGGAAGTAAAAAAAGCTAAAGCTGCGATACAGGCGGTGCTCTTTGCTAGTGGAGACCCGATTTCGGCAGAGAGAATCTCGGTGGCGTTGGAGATTGATAAATCTACGGTTTTGAAGTTGATGAAAAATCTTATGGATGAGCTGGATAGCGATGATAGCGGGGTTTGCATTGTGAAATTGGGTGAAAAATACCAGATGTGCACGAAGCCTGAATATGCCGATTTTGTGCGGAGCGCCTTGGATTTGCGAAGACACATCCCGCTATCTTCAGCGGCGATGGAAGTCCTTGCGATTATTGCGTATAATCAGCCGGTTACCAAGGCTTTTGTGGAGAACATCCGCGGGGTGGATTGTTCTAGCATAATTTCGAATTTGAGTTTGCAGAATTTGATTGAGGAAAAAGGACGGCTCGATTTGCCCGGAAAACCGCTGCAGTATGGGACAACCCTTAATTTTTTAAAGTGCTTTGGCGTTAGCAGTGTGGATGAATTACCCAAATTGGAGTTGGGAAGTGTGCCTGCCATAAACAGCACAGATGAATAACGTTTTGGAGATGTCAAATGATTTTTTTGTATGCCTTTTTAGCGATAATCTTGATTGTGGCCATTTTATTGTTTTGCCCGGTGTTTGTGCATATTTCTTTTAAAGAAACTTTGCGGGTGAATATCAAATTCTTGTTTTTTTCGTTTGACCCGCTGCAAAAAAAGGAATTAAAAAAAATCGAAAAAGATGCTAAAATTTTAAAAAAAGATAATAAAATAAACAAATTCGCAAAAAAATTAGGTATAATAAAAAGGAGGGGCTTGTCTGGATTTTTGGACCTTTTAAAGCAGCTCGTAAGAATTGCGAGGGACTTTGCCGGCAAAATACATATCCGGTCATTTTATCTTGACTTGCTTGTTGCCGAAGATGACGCGGCTAAGACGGCTGTTAGCTATGGAAAGGTTTCTGCTTTTGTGAATTATGCGAGGTCGATTTTGCTGCAAAATGTTGATGAACGCAAGTGCCATATCTTGATTGTGCCGGAGTTTAGAGAGGGTAAATCTAAGGTGGATTTTTCTTTTAAAATTTATTTTTTTCCGATATCTATGCTGAGTACGGCATTGATTTCTATATATCGCCTTGCGAAAGGCGGCCATTTTAACACAAAAACGACGAAGAGGGTGTAGAAAATGAGTGATTGCTCGATTAACAATATGGTCGACACTACTATTGAGAAGCTTAGGTGCCTGGTGGACGTAAACACTATAATTGGCGAGACTATTAAGCTTGACGACGGAACGGTTATTATTCCGATTTCGAAAGTGGCTTATGGCTTTGCGTCTGGCGGTTCGGAGTTTTCTGGCAAAAAAGTTAACGACGAAAATCTGTTTGGTGGCGGAAGTGGCGCGGGAGTTACAATTTCTCCGGTAGCTTTTTTAACCGTCAATAGAGCTGGCAACATTAAGGTTTTGCACGCAGAGCCCAATTTATCGACGGCGGAGAAGGTCATCGACTTGGTTCCAGATGTGGTCGACAAGATAGGTTCGATCATTAAGCCGGATAAGAATCAAAACGACGATGAAAACTAAATTTTAACAGAGACGGCGATTTTTAATAATTTTATTTTGCACGCATATAATTAGCTAAGAATCTTGATTTTATGGGGATGTGGCTAATTTGTGCAAAAAATTATTGAGTGAAATAATTTTATTTTGTTTTTTTATATCAGCGCTGTCACCCTTGTGCAAGACTAGTGCGCAAATGCCGTCACTTTCGGCCAAGTCTGCAGTTGTAATTTGCGCGGATAACGGCAAGGTGATTTACGGAAAAAACGAGAAAGAGCCGCGCCCAATGGCGAGCACGACGAAGATTATGACTGCGCTTTTGACTTTGGAGGCCGCCGAAAAGGAAGACACCAACGTCACTATCACCGACAAAATGGTCCCGGTTGATGGCTCTTCCATGTATTTGCAGGTGGGGCAGGTGCTGCCGTTGTCGAGCCTGGCTAAGGGCATGCTTACTGTCTCGGGAAATGACGCTGCAAATTCGGCAGCTATCGCGCTTTGTGGATCTGTGGATGCCTTTGTGGCGCTGATGAACAAAAAAGCCAAGCAGATTGGAATGCTTGACACGATTTTTGAGACCCCATCGGGCCTTGATAAAGGAAATCACCATTCTACTGCTTACGATATGGCTTTGCTGGGTGCTTATGCGCTTGAGAATCAGGCGTTTTTTGATATTTCTTCTAAAAAAAGTGTTGAGGTGACATTTGTAAAGCCGGATGAAATCCGGACGCTTTACAACGAAAACAGGATGCTGAAGCGCTACGATGGGTGCATCGGGATAAAGACTGGATTTACACGTCTTGCTGGCAGGTGCCTGGTTTCGGCGGCAGAGAGGAACAATACTCGCCTTGTTGCTACAACGCTGGATGCGCCGGATGACTGGAACGACCACGAGAAGTTGTTGAATTATGGCTTTTCTCAGATAGAGACGGTTATTTTTGACAACAAGGATTACGCGATTTTGCCGGTGGTTGGCGGTGACACGAACGAAATTTCTGCTTTTGTTAAGGATAAAATTTCTATAAGTGTGCCAAAAGGTGATAAAAACAAAATCAAAAAAATTGTCGAAGTTTCGCCGTTTTTGTATGCACCGCTGAAGCAGGGCCAGGTTGTGGGGAAGATTAAATATCAGGTTGACGGCGATGTTTTGGCGTCGAACGACCTGATTATCGAGAAGGATGTAAATTTAGTTAGACTCCAAAGAGGCATTTGGCAAAGGCTGAGAGCTGCCGTCATGGGGCTTTTTAATTAATTTGGAGGGCTTAAAGCTGTGAAAAAGATAAGGATTCAAAAAATACTTTCGGAAAGTGGCGTGGCGTCGCGGCGAAAAGCAGAAGATATGATAAAAAACAAGTCAGTTTACATTAATAAAAAAGTCGCGCAAATCGGCGACAAGGCTGACCCGAACGTGGATAAAATTTTTGTCAACGGCAGGTTAATTGATTGCAACGTAAAAAAGCACTATATCGTGCTGCACAAGCCCCGCGGATACGTTTCTACCACGAAAGATGAGCTTGGCAGAAAATGCGTTATGCACTTGGTGAGCGACATACCAGAAAAAATATACCCAGTAGGCCGGCTGGATAAGGACTCTGAGGGACTTTTGCTTATGACGAACGATGGCGAATTCTTAAATGCTGTGATTCACCCGGCAAACTCGATAGAAAAAAAGTACAGAGTGACCGTGAAGCCCAAGGTTACGGAAGAACAACTCGTTACCTTGAGTTCTGGGATGACGATAGACGGCTACAAAACGGAGCCCGCGAAAGTCACGGTGCTAAAATCGGCAGAAGACAGAACGGTTCTAGAAATTATCATAAAAGAAGGGCGCAACCGACAAATCCGCAAAATGTGCGAACAAGCCGGATTAAACGTTGCACGACTGAAAAGAGTTGCCATAGGTCAGCTAAAATTAGGCATGCTAGCGCCCGGCAAATGGAGAAATCTTTCGATTCAAGAGATAAAACTATTTGCTAAAAAAGAAAAATAAAAAATTATGATTGTTTTAATAAAGCAGAAATCAAATTTAGCCGAAACTTAACAACATCACTGAGTTTAGAAGGTTTAAGCTTTGTTACATTTCCTAAATGGCGCCGATATTTAATTAATGGCTCTTTTATAAAGGCGACAGAATGCTGCTTTTCTGCCATTAGGCCTATCCATTGATCGTGCATTGGAATATTTTGTGGAAATGGCAAAACATTAGTTAAAAAACTGCGCTTTAAAGCCATGCAGCAGCCAATGTAAGAGTTATGCAAAACGTTAAACAAAAAACCACGCCGGCAATGCCTCAGTTTAAAAAAAGAATCAGCCAAAACCTCGGCGTTTTCGTTAACTACCACGCAATCATGCAAAATAACGTCGGCGCTAGTGCTTTCAAATGCGCGCAAAACGTGACTCACCTTGTTCTCAAGCCAGATATCATCTTGGTCGCTTAAAAATATGTAGTCATTTTTGCAGTGGCGAAGGGCGTTCTCAAAATTTTTAACCAATCCCTCGCAAGGCCCAGAAAAAATCTTAATCCGATTATCGCGAACAGCAAGGTCCGAGATGATGCGATAGGTGTTGTCGGCGCTTTTGTCGTAAGAAATCACCAGCTCGTCGCTGCAGCCAAGCTGTTTTAAAATAGACAAAACCTGATCCTTAATATATTTTTCGCCATTGTAGGCGGCCATCGCAACAGAAACACCCATATTTTTAGCACCTTTTCAGCTTTAATTATTTTGAAAACTCTTTAAAGACGGCAGCGCACGGTCTTTTTGAGAGAGAAGAATTTCCATATCGCCGGCAATAGGCCAATTTATGTTAATGTCCGGATCGTTATAAATTATGCCGCCCTCGTTTTGCGGGTCGTAGAAATCGGTGCATTTGTAAACAAATTCTGCCTCGTCCGACAAAACTAAAAATCCATGCGCAAATCCAGCCGGAATGTACAGCTGACGCTTGTTTTCGTCACTTAAAACAGCACCAACCCATTTGCCAAAGGTGGGACTATTTTTACGCAAATCCACGCCCACATCAAAGACTTCGCCTTTTATAACTCGAACAAGCTTGCCTTGAGGCCGTTTTGTCTGAAAGTGAAGTCCGCGAAGCACGCCTCGTTTAGATTTAGACTGATTATCCTGAACAAAAACGGTATCTATACCGGCTTTCTTGAACTCTTCATAGTGATAAGTCTCAAGAAAATAGCCCCGATCGTCGCCAAAAACAGTCGGTTCAACAATAAACATACCGTCAATTTTCGTCTTTATAAAATTAAAATTGCCCATGCTGCAAGCTCCTTTACTTTTTTAATACACAAAAAATGTCCGCAAGCCGCCCTTTAAAGGTGACCGACTTTGAATAATTGCCAGCACATTTATAAAGCTCCAACAATTTGCGAAACTTTTTTTCTTCCAAAGCCTTTAACCGAGTCTTGGCAAAATTCACACTACTAGTCAAAACCTTCAATTTATCGGGCGGCAACAGGTTTTGATAAACCTCCATTGCGCTCAAATAGGAGTAAACCTTTTTCGCGTTGTCTACCCGAGTACAACAAGAAAGCGCAGCCTTGCCCTTGTTATAGAGCGACTTTTTAGAAAACGCGGGAAGGCCGATGGCGTTGCCAGGGTGAATGCGATAATTTGTAAGCGGTGTATTAAAAAAATAAAGGCCATCTAAAAACGCGGCAATCAGGGCGATCTCCCAATCGTGCACACAGATATTTTTCGTCTTTTCAATGTAAATATCTCGAACCTCGCGCGTAAACGCCAAGGTGCATCCGGGAGAAATATTGTAATTGCAGATGGTAGAAAGCTCGATCTTAACGGTGTCAAAGGGCTCAATGCGAAATTTAATCAAGTTATTGTTAGAATGCATAAAGCTGCTGCGCGGCTTAATAAACGTGTCGTTCTCGTCAATAACCTTAAAGCCAGAGTACATCGCCTTTATGTGCTCGTTAGACTCAA
The DNA here is from genome assembly GCA_948537335.1 of uncultured Eubacteriales bacterium. GTDB lineage: Bacteria > Bacillota > Clostridia > Oscillospirales > Acutalibacteraceae > CAG-557. The sequence goes on along the minus strand of CAOUJG010000009.1, from coordinate 17,576 downwards.
AGCGGCTAAGCATAGAGTCAACCTTCGTCTTGTACCAGATGTCATCTTGGTCACACAAGAAGATAACGTCGCCGCTGGTTTTTTCTATAGCTCTCTTGAAATTGCGCAAAAAACCTAGGTTCTTCTCATTAACAAAAAAGTGCCAGCTAGCAGAAAGCCGATTCCGCTCAATAAAATTCTTGATAATATCGGCAGTATTATCGGTAGAAGCGTCGTCCACAATGATAACTTCGTCGATTTTTCGGCGCTGCAAAAGGAGAGATTTAAGCTGTTTTTCGACGTATTTTTCGCCATTGAAGGTAGCAAGAGCAACAGAAACTTTAGTCATAATCATCGATCTCCGTACATTTTTTGGTAATACTCTTTATACTGGCCATTTGTGATATTTCTCACCCAGCCCTCGTTTTCAAGGTACCATTTAATCGTCTTTTTTATGCCCACGTCAAAAATTGTTTCGGGCGACCAGCCAAGGTCTTTGCGAATTTTATCCGGCGCAATGCCATAACGCCGGTCGTGCCCCTTGCGGTCCTTAACGTGCGTAATTAAAGTCTCGTCCACCGAAGAGCCCGTAAGCTCCTTAATGTAAGCCAGAATCGTCTTCACAATATCAATATTCGTACGCTCGTTGTGCCCGCCAATATTATAAACCTCGCCAATCTTGCCATCGTGAATGACCATATCAACAGCTTTGCAGTGGTCCTCCACATACAACCAATCACGAATATTCAAGCCGTCGCCATAGACCGGCAAGCTTTTTTGATTAAGCGCATTGTTTATCATGAGCGGAATGAGCTTCTCCGGGAACTGATAAGGCCCGTAGTTGTTGGAGCAGCGGGTGATGTTAACCGGGAACTTGTAAGTGTCAAAATAGGCCAAAACGAGCATATCAGCGCCTGCCTTGCTAGCAGAATACGGACTGTGCGGGCAAAGCGGCGTTGTCTCCATAAAATATCCCGTCTGACCCAAGGAGCCGTAAACCTCATCGGTAGAAATCTGCAAAAACTTGCATCCCGCGCGGTATTTATCCTCACCAATAGTCCAAAATTCTTTAGCAACGTTCAAAAGATTAACCGTGCCCGCAACATTAGTTTTTACAAAAATCTCAGGTTCCCGAATGCTCCGGTCCACGTGACTTTCGGCCGCAAAGTTCACAACATAATCGATCTCGTTCTTGCTAAATATTTCTTTCACGGCGGCCAAATCGCAAATATCGGCATGGACAAATTCGTAATTTTCGTTATTTTCGCAGCTCTTCAAATTCTCAAGATTCCCGGCATAGGTGAGCTTATCCACATTTATAATCCGAATATCTCGATGTTTTTTAAGCATGTAGTGAATAAAATTTGAGCCGATAAAGCCCGCACCACCGGTCACCAAATAAGTTTTCATAAATCATTCTCCTTGTTCAGCGTGTTTATGTACGTCAAAAGGGCATCCTGCCAAGGGCGCATTTCGTCGCCGACTGTGCAGCGCAGCATTAAATTATCGAGCGCTGAAAATCCCGGACGCTTAGCCACTTTAGGAAACTCATCAGTCCCACAAGGCAGCACTTCACAACTGAGACCAGCGTACTTAACAATCAGCGAGGCAAAGTCAAACCAAGAGACCTCACCAGCACCAGTACAATGGTAAATTCCATAATTGTCCGTGACCGCCATTTTCAAAATATGATGCGCTAAATCGTTCGCGTTAGTCGGGTTGCCGACTTGATCTTTAACCACCTTTATATGATCCCGTTCTTTGGCCAGCTTCAGGATAGTTCGAACAAAATTGTTACCGATGTATCCATAAAGCCAGGCCGTGCGGACGATAAAATAGCGGCAAGTCTGTTCGCGCACATATTGCTCGCCCAAGAGCTTAGATTTTCCGTAAATGCTATTAGGTGCACAGATGTCCCACTCGCGGTACGGCGCGGAACTTTTGCCATCAAAGACGTAGTCGGTAGAGACATGAACCAGCTTTGCGCCGATTTTTTCGCAAGCCCGCGCGATGTTCAAAGGGCCAATCGCGTTAACCCGTATCGCAAGCGCAAGATTAGTCTCGCAGCCATCAACATTAGTCATAGCGGCGCAATTTATAACGACATCCGGCGAAAAATTTTCCAAAAAAGAATTTACCTTCAAAGCGTCGGTAATATCAAGCGTATCGGCGTCCGCAGCGACAACCTCGCAGCCATCATACAGCGGACTAATTGCCCCAATCTCACTCTTTTTGTTTTTCAAAATAGAAGTCAGTTCGCTGCCCAGCTGTCCCTTAGAACCTGTTATAAGTATCTTCAAAAAAAGAACCTCCCGTTAGTTAAAGTGTTTGCGTCAAACAATAGCCTCCGTGGCCACTTTATAGAGATATTGGCCGTATTCCGTCTTTTTTAGCCGATCGGCCAGATTCAAAAGGTGCTCGCTGTCGATAAAGCCGTTGCGGTAGGCGATCTCCTCAATGCAGGCGATATACAGCCCCTGCCGAGTCTGCACCGCTTCTACAAAATTAGCTGCCGCCAGCATAGACCGATGAGTCCCGCTGTCTAGCCAAGCCATACCTCGCCCAAAAAGCTCCACCTTCAGGCTCTTTTGCTTTAAATATTCATTGTTCACCGAAGTGATCTCGAGCTCGCCCCTGGCCGAAGGCTTAACGTTTTTGGCGATTTCAACGACGTTGTTGTCGTAAAAATAAAGCCCCGGAATGGCGTAGTTCGACTTCGGTTTAGCGGGTTTTTCCTCAATAGAAAGCACATTCCCGGCGCTGTCAAACTCCACAACGCCGAAATCACTAGGATTACTCACATGATATCCAAAAATAGTTGCGCCACTTTCGCGAAGCGCCGCCCTTTTTAAGCGATCACTAAAATTATATCCATAAAAAATATTGTCGCCCAAAATAAGGCAAACGTTGTCGTTGCCGATAAAACTCTCCCCCAAAATAAAAGCGTCCGCAAGTCCGCGAGGCTCAGTCTGCACAACATATTCAAAACGCACACCGAGCGAAGAGCCGTCACCAAGCAGCTCTTTATATAGCGGCAAATCGCGCGGGGTAGAGATTATCAAAATTTCGCGGACGCTAGAAAGCAGCAAAATCGACAAAGGATAGTAAATCATGGGCTTGTCGTAAACGGTCAAAAGCTGCTTCGAAACAGCCAAAGTGGACGGATACAGCCTGGTGCCAGAGCCCCCGGCCAAAATGATCCCCTTCATATAAATTTGGCGCCTCCTTTGCTGTGCCATTTTTTAAAATATTTTACCATAGAATCAACGTGAATGCACAAATATTTAAAGCGTTTAGCACTGGCGCGCTCCCAAGCGTGAGTGGCGCAAAAATCGGGGTTCAGCACCGTTTTGCCGTAACATTGCGCTCGCCGGGTTAAATCAGCATCTTCAAAATACATAATAAAGCGTTCGTCAAAGCCGCGTAGCTTTTTAAAAATCTTCGTCCGAATCATAATAAAGCAACCGCTGCAAAAGTCGATTTCTACAGGCTTATCAAAATTTTTACCGCTGCAGGTGTATTCACCCCGCCACTTTTTGAAAACTCTGCCAAAGCGTTCGAGCCGGCCGCTAATAAGATATTTCAGCTTGGGGATACGCCGAGGCAATGCCTGCACAGAGCCATCCGTATTTAATATTTGTGGCACAACCATGGCAACGTCCGGATTATTCTCCAAAAAACTTGACAAACCGTCAAAAATATTCGTGTCAAAGGTAATGTCCGGATTCAAAATAACGTGAAAGTCAGAATCTATGCGGTTCAAAACCCGATTATGCCCAAAGCCAAAGCCCCTATTTTGCGGCAGAGGAATCAACGTAACTTGCGGAAAATGCCGGCGTACCAGCTCAACAGTTCTATCAGATGAGTTGCTATCAACAACAAAAGTTTCGAAAATAAAATTCTTGGAATGGCGGTAAATGCAGCTTAGCACCGATAAAATATTGTTTTCGTTGTTATGAGTCACAATGCAAATGGAAATTTTTTTCATTTTTAACTCTTTTCGTCACATATTTTACACAAAAGAAATTTTAGCTCAACTTTGATAGTGTGTCAAGTTTTTAATAATCGTAACATTGTTGCAACAAATTTGAGGATGTGGTAAAATAAAACTCATCAAAAAGCAAGAGGGAGTAAGGGTTTGTTATGTTGATGAGCAACTTGTTTGGTGAGCGCTTAAGGGCAAAGCCGGCCGAGGCTACGCTGATTAGCCATGTTTATTTGTTGCGAGGTGGCTATATACGGCCGGTCGGAAGTGGTATATATTCTTTGCTGACGCCTTGTGTGAGGATCCAGCAAAAGATAGAGAAGATAATCCGCGAAGAAATGGACAAAATAGGTGGACAAGAGGTGCTGCTGCCAGTGGTGGTGCCGGCGGAGCTGTGGAAGGAGTCTGGCCGGTTTTCTAGCGTTGGCAGCGAGCTTTTGCGGCTAACGGATCGGGCAAATAGAGACATGGTGCTCTCGATGACTCACGAGGAGGCCGCCGTGCATTTGGCCAAAACCGAGGCGAAGTCGTACCTTGACTACCCCTTTATGATATACCAGATTCAGACGAAGTTTCGCGACGAACCCAGGGCTCGCGGGGGATTGATCCGGGTTCGCGAGTTCACGATGAAGGATGCTTATTCGTTCCACACTTCTGCTGAAGACCTGGACGAGTATTACGATAAAGTCCACAAGGCTTATGAGCGAATCTTTGAGAGAGTGGGCTTGGACGTTGTTTCGATATATTCCGACACCGGCATGATGGGCGGCACGGGCGCGCACGAATTTATGCTGCTTTCTGGGGCGGGGGAAGACTCGATAATTATCTGTGAAAAATGCGGATACAAAGCGAATATGGAGGTTGCGACTTGCCAGCAAGAAGATCATAACGCCGATGCTGCCGAAGAAGCTAATGAACTTGTACATACACCGGGCGTTAAGTCGATTGAAGACTTGGCAAAATTTTTGAACATAGACGAAAGCTGCACAGTGAAGGCGGTTGCATATTATGCGGACGATTTGAAGTCACCTGTGATCGTGTTTATTCGCGGAGACTTGCAGGTTAACGAAGCCAAACTGCGAAATTTAGTCAAGTCCGAGGTAAATGAGCTTAGTGATTTGCAGAAATACGGCCTAGTGCCAGGTTTTATCGGACCAAGCAACGAATTTTTGGACAGTTTTAAAGTTGTGATTGATAGCTCTTTGAAAAATCGGGTGAACATGGTGGTTGGCGCCAACAAGCCGGATTACCACGTTAAGGGCTTTAGCTTTTTTAGGGATTTAAGCAAAGATATAGAGTTTAACGACGTTGCTAAGGTTACGGAAGGCCAGCTTTGCCCAGCTTGTGGGGCCCCGTTGAGGGTTACCCGCGGCATAGAAATGGGGAACATCTTTAAGCTTGGCTCAAAGTACACGAAGAGCATGGCTATGCGGTACACGGACAAAGACGGGGCTCAAAAGACGCCGATTATGGGCTGCTATGGGATTGGGATTGGCCGGCTTATTGCTGGGATTATTGAGGCTTCGCATGATGACTTTGGCCCGATTTGGCCCAAAAGCGTTGCTCCGTGGCAAGTTTACATCTGTGCGCTTAACCTGAGTGAGGACAGCGTTCGGGAAAAGGCCCAGGAGCTATACGAAATCTTAAGTGGCAAGTTCGAAGTTTTGCTTGATGACAGAAAAATATCGGCTGGAGCGCAGTTTGCGGATGCTGATTTGTTGGGGATCCCGCTGCGGATTATTGTTAGCAAGCGTAACTTAGAAAATGGCCAGGTGGAGGTGGTGATGAGAAACGGCAGAGAGTCTAAGTACATAAATTATGGCGAAGTATTCGCGTTTGTGGAAGATTTTTATAAAAATTAAATTTTGTTTTGGAGGATGTTGAATTTGAATACCGTAAAAAGAATTGTGTCTTTAATGATGGCGTCTGTGCTTATGGCTACGGCCACGGTGCAGTCAACTGCAACTTTGCCACTTGCTGAAGGCCGGGATTTGCGAAACGAAGAGCAGGTAGAGGCAGACGTTGTTGAAATAAGGAAACTTTTGAAAGATTTTGATAATTTAGATGTGCAAACAATAGAAAAATGGCGTGAAAAAATAAAAAATGATGAGCAATTAAAAACGAAATTTAAAGAAATAGTGGACGAAAATACCTGGATCTTGCTTCAAAAAAGAGTGAACGCCAAAGATGAATTGCACAAAAATGATAAAGATGCTAATGTGGAAAAAGTTGACGCAAATGACATTTTAGAGAGCATCGAAGCGTTGGAGCCACAGATGCTAAGATCGTTTTATGAGGCACTGAAATCAGACGAAAATGTAAGGCCTAAAATAGTAGCAGGCATAGACGAGCCGACTGCAAAGCTCATTTATGATAAAATCGTTGAGGCTGTGGCTTTGGACGAAAAATATGATGGTTTGGCTACCTTAAAAAAAGAGCTTTTGGACGGAAGCGATTTAAAAGTTGAGCCCAAGTTTATGACGAGGAATGACTGCATTAGAGTGGGCCGTGTTATGAGCCCTGTTAAGGGCATAATGATACATTCTACGGCGTGCCCGGGGGTGATGCCGAAGACTTGGTATAAAGAGTGGAATAAGTCCTACCAGAAGGGCGAAATAGCGCGCGAGGCTTGTGTCCATGTGTTTTTGAACGATGAAGGGGCCTTGCAAATCCTGCCATGGAATCATAGAGGATGGCACTGTGGTGGCGCTGGTAACAATTATCTTATAAGCATAGAAATTTGTGAGTCGAACGGAATTATTTATTCACAAGCAAAGGACAAAATCCTTGAAATCAATATAGACGCAACTAGAGAGTACTTTGAAAAGGCCTATAATAACGCGGTTAATCTGTGCGTCTTGCTTTGCAAGCAGTTTAACTTGACGGCGAAGGATATAATCTCTCATTGCGAAGGCCACACTATGGGAATTGCAAGTGATCACGGGGATCCGGAGCACTGGTTTAAGTTTTATGGCAAGGACATGTATATGTTTAGAGAGGACGTCAAAAAGCAGCTTGACAACAGCGATTCTTATGCTATCCCTGTGCCAGGTCTACCTACGCTTAAGAACCTCTTGATTACCTCGCTTTTTCCAGCGGGAAGAACCCTATACATATGGGGTGGAGGCTGGAATGAAGAAGATAATGGTGCGGGCGATGGCGCAATCTGCATAGGAATTAGGCCGGAATGGAAAGACTTTTATGATACACAGGGCGCTGATTATGACTTTAAAAATCACAGATATGAACTTCTTAACGGCCTGGACTGTTCGGGTTTCATCGGTTGGCTCATTTACAACGTGTTTAACACGGAGCCTAATAATCTGGGCTATGTGATGCCCTCTAGCAAGATGGCTGCGGAGTTTTCAAACCGTGGGTTTGGCACATTTAGGGCTAAAGAGGATGTTGTGGACCACAAGGTTGGCGATATTATGAGCGGCTCTGGGCACGTGTATATGTGTATTTGCGAATTTGTGGACGGCAGCGTGCTTCTTGTACATAGTTCGCCGCCTGGAGTGCAGGTTAACGGCACTACGACGAAAGACGGCAACGAAGACAGCACGGCGATAAAAGTGGCAACCTACATAATGCAAAGGTTTTACCCGGAGTGGTCGAAAAAGTTTAATACTTTTAGCAAAGGCGTTAGCTATCTGACGGACTATTCGCAGATGCGTTGGACGACGGACGGCACAGGCAAGCTAACCGACCCGGATGGATACTTTGATAAAGAGCCGTATGAGCTTTTGGTGGACCTGTTCAGAATAAATGGCGAGGCAGACCGAAAAGAGCTCCATAGGATAATTTACGGAGAGTAAGCGGCCGATAGAGGCTAGGGGTAAGGCGAGAACGGTAAAATTTGCTTGGAGGTGGCGTTGGTGAAAGATGTGATTATAATTGGAGCGGGCCCTGCGGGGCTGACAGCGGCTTTGTATGCGGCCAGGGCTGGGCTTTCTGTTCAGGTTTTTGAAAAGAACGTCTGCGGCGGGCAGGTTGCTATAACGGACGAAGTCGAAAATTATCCGGCCATCCAGAAAATCTCTGGTGCGGACTTCTCGCTAAATATTTACAATCAAGTTGTGGATAAGCACGTCGAGATATTGTTCGAAGAAGTGCAGAGCGTGAATTTTTCGGGAAAAGCAAAGATGGTAATCACATCTTCTGGCGAGCATAGCGCGAGGAGCGTTATAATTGCGAATGGCGTAAAGCGCAGAAAGCTTGGCTGCCGTGGCGAGGATGAGTTTTACGGCAGAGGCGTGTCCTATTGTGCCACGTGCGACGGGGCCTTTTTTAAGGGCAAGGACGTTGCTGTTGTTGGCGCCGGGAATACCGCGCTTGAGGACGCCATGTTTTTGGCGAATATCTGCAAGAGCGTGACGCTGCTGATTCGCCGAGGTAAAGCCCGCGCAGAAAAAGCGTTGCTCGATGCGGCAACGGCCAAAAGCAATATTAACTTGTGCTACAGCACGGTTGTCAACGAAATTGGCGGGAATGATGGCGGCTTGGTCTCTTTTGCCAATGTTTTTGACAAGGCTGCAAATAAAGAGAAAACCTTGGAAGTCGCGGCGGTCTTTATTGCAATCGGTTTGGAGCCGGATAACGGCATGTTTGCGGACTTTGTGGACCTCGACGAGGACGGCTACATATTGGCGGATGAGCGCTGCAACACTAGTGTTGACGGGATTTTTGTGGCGGGAGACACCAGAAAAAAGCATCTGCGGCAGATAGTTACAGCGGCGTCGGATGGCGCAATTGCGGCAGATAATGTCTCTCGCTATTTGAATTCTTAAGTTTACGAATTCAGAATTTATAAAAATTCTCAACAAACCAAACGTCCGAAACGCCGGACTCTTTCCCATTTAAGTAGGACAAAATCCCGGCCGGAGTCGAAAAATCGAATTTTAATTTGTAGGAGAAAAGGGCTTGCCGAGTGTAGCCCTTTTCTTTGTTTGTGTGCGGATTTCCGTACTTTATGTCGCCAAGGAGCGGATGACCTTCAAAAGCCAGGTGTGCCCTTATTTGATGCGTTCTTCCGGTTAAGAGCTCCACTTCTAGCAAGCTAAAGTCGCCGCGCTCAGCTATTACGCTATACTTGGTCTTTATTATTTTGGCGCCCTCTCTTGGCTCGCTGTAAAGGCGGACTTTGTTGTGCTTTTCGTCTTTTTCTAGATATGCTGTCAGGATGTCGGTCTGTTCCTCAAACTTCCCGCAGGCTATGCACAGGTAGAACTTTCTTAATTCTCGCTGCTTCATTTTTTGATTTAAAATCCGCAAGGTTTCGGCATTCTTGGCAGCAATCACGATGCCACCGGTGTTTCTGTCTATGCGATTAACCAGGGCGGGCACAAACGAATTCTCGCTTTGCGGGGTGTACTCACCTTTTTTGTATAGATAATGCTGCAGCCTGGCTACCAGCGAATCAAAATGATAATTCTTGTCCGGATGCACGATTAGTCCGGGCTTTTTGTTTATTAGTAAGATATTTTCGTCCTCGTAAATGACGTCTAGATTGCTCGGTGCGCGCAAAAATTCCTCCTTTGAGTATGTCTCCTCAAAGAATTCGTCCTTTATGTACATCGCAAGAGTATCGCCAACGGCCAGTTTTGAGTCCGGCTGGCAACGTTTTGAATTTAGCTTTATATCTTTTTTTCGAATAGCTTTGTACATCAAAGACGGCGGCAGATTCTTGAAAGTCTTTAACAAGAATTTGTCTACCCGCTGGCCGGCATCGTTTTTATTTATAATGATCTCTTTCATCGAAGTTTGGTGCTCCTCATCGTTGCTAAAGTTTTATTATTATACCACGTTTTTGGGCCTCATACACTTTTCATTTTGAGCGAGTTATTGTATAATAAACACAAATTTAGAAAAAATATGCAGGCCTTGTTTTGGGCGCAAGATGGGAGGTGCTTTGATTGCACAGCGGGCACAGAGAGCGCATTAAGAAGAAGTTTATAAAGTACGGCGCGGACGCGTTGGAGCCGCACGAGCTTTTAGAGATGCTCTTGTTTTACGGCATTCCGCGAAAAGACACAAACGAACTGGCGCATCGGCTTATCGACAGTTTTGGCTCGTTGCCGCAAGTCTTTGATGCCCCAATGAGTAGCCTTTTGAAAGTAAACGGAATTGGCGAGTCTTGCGCGATTTTGATTAAGCTGATTTCTAAATTGAGTCGAGTATATGCCGAGAAAAATTACAAAATAAATAATAAAAGGCTGACCAAAACGCAGATAGAGCAGATGATTTTGAACAAGTTTATCGGCAGAATCAAAGAGCACGTGGTTTTGGCATTGTTTGACGCTAAGCGGAACCTGGTGTTTTGCGACGTGATCGCTCAAGGCTCGTTTGGTGCGACGAATTTTCACATTAGAGACATCATCGAGCTTGCCCTCAAGTTTAGCGCCACGAAGGCAATCATCGCGCACAACCATCCCAGCGGAATCGCTTTGCCATCTCGGGAGGACATTGAGACGACGATTGAGATTAAAAATGCGCTGAAGCTAGTGGACGTCCGGCTTGTGGACCACATAATTGTTGCGGACGACGATTATGTCTCTATTGCGGACAGCGAGCTTGGCAAGCAAATCTTGTAGCGAGGTGTGATGCAGAATGAAATTCAAGTTAAAATCGGCCTACAAGCCAACCGGAGATCAACCCAAAGCCATTGAGGCGCTGGTTGAAGGCATTAATGATGGCTATAAGGAGCAGACGTTGCTGGGCGTTACGGGCTCGGGCAAGACGTTTACCATGGCGAATGTGATTGCTAAGTTGAACCGGCCTACTTTGGTTTTGGCGCACAACAAGACGTTGGCGGCGCAGCTTTGCTCGGAGTTTAGAGAATTTTTTCCGGACAACGCAGTGGAATATTTTGTGTCGTATTACGATTATTACCAGCCGGAAGCCTACGTGGCCAGCACGGACACCTATATAGAGAAGGATTCTTCGATTAATGACGAGATCGACAAACTGCGGCACTCTGCGACTTCTGCGCTGTCGGAGCGGAGGGATGTCATCATCGTTGCGAGCGTGTCGTGCATATATAACCTTGGTGACCCGGTTGATTATTGCAACATGGCGATTTCGCTGCGTCCGGGAATGAACAAAAGTCGTGATGAAATTTTGAAAAGCCTCGTGGAGCTGCAGTATGAGCGCAATGACGTGAACTTGACTAGGAACAAGTTTAGGGTTCGCGGCGATGTTTTGGAGATTTTTCCGGCGGTTTCGAGCGATACCGTGGTTAGGGTGGAATTTTTTGGCGATGAAATTGATAGAATAAGCGAAGTAACTCCGCTTACCGGCGAGGTTAAGGCGGTTGTCAAGCACGCGGCGATATATCCGGCTTCGCACTACATTGTGCCGAAGGAAAAGCTGCCTAAGGCTGTTTTGGATATCGAAAAGGAGCTTACGCAGCGAATTAACTTCTTTCGTGACAATGATAAGTTTCTGGAAGCTCAGCGGATAGAGCAGCGGACGAGGTATGATATTGAGATGCTAGAGGAGATCGGCTTTTGCAAGGGGATAGAAAATTATTCGCGGATTTTGTCTGGCAGGGCGCCGGGAGAAGCGCCGTTTACGCTGCTGGACTATTTTCCAAAGGATTTCTTGCTGTTTGTGGATGAGTCGCACGTTACGTTGCCGCAGGTGCGGGGAATGTACGCTGGAGACCATGCTCGCAAGCAGAATTTAATTGACTATGGCTTTAGGTTGCCATCTGCTTACGATAATCGGCCGCTAACTTTCGATGAATTCTATAAAAAAGTCAATCAGGTGGTGTTTGTTAGTGCAACGCCGGGGGATTTTGAGAAAGAAAAAAGCACACAGGTCGTGGAGCAGGTTATTCGGCCGACTGGACTTGTGGACCCAGAGGTGACCGTTAAGCCGGTAGACGGGCAGATTGACGACCTCATTGCGGAGATAAACAAGCGAATCGAGCGGAAACAGCGGGTGCTGGTGACGACATTGACCAAGAAAATGGCCGAGGATTTGACGTCTTACCTGCAGGAGGTCGGAATAAAGGTGCGCTACATGCATTTCGGGATCGATACGGTCGAGCGCATGGAGATCGTGCGAGATTTGCGACTGGGAGAATTCGATGTTCTGGTCGGAATCAACTTGCTGCGTGAAGGACTGGACATCCCGGAAGTCTCGCTGGTTGCAATTTTGGACGCGGACAAAGAGGGCTTTTTGCGGTCAGAACGGTCGTTGATACAGACTATAGGCCGTGCAGCCAGAAACGCAAACGGACAAGTCATCATGTACGCCGATTCTGTCACACCGTCGATGGAGAACGCCATCAAAGAGACCGAACGCCGGCGAAAGATACAGCTTGAGTACAACGCGAAGCACGGAATCGTGCCAAAGACCATCGTAAAGAAGGTTGCGGACGTTTTGGAGATTTCTTCGCACGAGACGACCGACGAAAAAGTAAAGAAAAAGTTGAGCAAAAGTCAGAAGGACGCGCTAATTTTGGAGCTGGAACGAGAGATGAAGGCGGCAGCAAAGCTCTTGGAGTTCGAACACGCTGCCTTTTTACGCAATAAAATCGAAGAACTGCGAAAATCAAAATAAATTAAAAAGCCTGAGAAGCTTAGAGGAATCTAGGGGGAGAATTTTTGTTGAACAATAATATTGTTGTGAAGGGCGCCAGGGAGCACAATCTTAAAAACATCGATGTGACGATTCCGCGGGACAAGCTGGTTGTAATCACGGGGCTGTCGGGCTCGGGCAAATCTTCGCTCGCTTTCGACACGATTTATGCCGAGGGGCAGCGCAGATATGTGGAGTCGCTGTCGTCGTATGCGCGGCAGTTTTTGGGACAGATGGAAAAGCCCGCAGTGGAGAGCATTGAGGGGCTTTCGCCTGCTGTCTCTATTGACCAGAAGACTACATCGAAGAATCCGCGGTCTACGGTTGGCACCGTTACGGAGATTTACGATTATTTGCGGCTTTTGTACGCGAGAGTAGGCGTGCCGCACTGCCCGATCTGCGGCAAGGAGATCAAGCAGCAGAGCATTGACCAGATTGTTGACCGAATAATGGCTCTGGACCGAGGCACAAAGCTGCAGATTTTGTCGCCGATAGTCCGTGGTCGCAAGGGAGAGCACGTTAAGGAGCTCGAGGATGCGCGCAAAAGCGGATATGTTCGGGTGCGTGTGGATGGGATTATTTATGATTTGTCGGAGGAAATAAAGCTCGAGAAAAACAAAAAGCACACCATCGAAGTTGTGGTTGACCGGCTTGTTATAAAGGATGACATTCGTTCGAGGCTGGCGGATTCCATTGAGACGGCCAGCGAGTTCTCTAACGGGCTCGTAATTGCCAGCATTGTTGAGGGCGAGGACATTCTGCTTTCTCAAAATTATGCATGCCCAGACCACGGAGCGAGTATAGAAGAGCTAACTCCACGCATGTTTTCGTTTAATAACCCTCATGGCGCATGCAAAAAGTGTATGGGACTGGGCGTTTTTATGCGCATTGACCCGGAGGTTATTTTGCCAGACAGGAGTTTGTCGATAAACCAAGGTGCAATCAAGGCTTACGGCTGGTCTTCGGATAGCGACTCCAGCATTGCGAGGATGTATTATGAGGCCTTGGCTAAAAAATACGGCTTTTCGCTCTACACGCCGGTTAAAGACTTGCCAAAGGAGATAATTGACATTCTCTTGTATGGCTCCAAGGGCGAGAAGATGAGCATTGTTAGGGAGAGCGACAAGGCCAAATTCTCGTATAATGCGGCGTTTGAGGGCGTTATAAACAACCTGGAGCGCAGGTACCACGAGTCTAGCAGCAGCTTTGCCAAGGAGGACATCGAGGCGTACATGAGCGCTATTCCTTGCGACAGCTGCCACGGAGAGAGACTGTCGCCAGAGAGCCTGGCCGTAACGGTTGGAGGCATCAATATAAGTGAGCTTTGCCGCAAGTCGATCGTGAAGGCTTTAGAGTTTATCGACAACCTCAAATTGACCCCAAAAGAGCAGATGATTGCCGCGGAAATAATCAAGGAAATCAAGGAGAGACTGGGATTTTTAAAGAGCGTGGGACTTGAGTATCTTACTCTGGCGAGAGAATCGGGAACACTTTCGGGGGGAGAAAGCCAGCGGATCCGCCTGGCAACGCAAATAGGCTCATCACTAATGGGTGTGCTTTACATCCTGGACGAGCCAAGCATCGGGCTGCACCAGCGGGACAACGACAAACTCCTGGCGACGCTAAAAAGGCTGCGGGACATCGGCAATACGGTGATTGTGGTGGAGCACGACGAAGACACGATGTACGCGGCGGATTATATTGTGGACATTGGCCCTGGCGCCGGAATGCACGGCGGAGAGGTGGTTTGCTGCGGAGATATTGGCGCTATAAAGGCGTGCAAAAATTCGGTTACCGGACAATATCTAAGCGGGAAGCGGGCTGTGGCCGTTCCTGCAAAAAGAAGAACGGGGAATGGCAAGAAGATCAAGATTTTTGGCGCTTCTCAAAATAATTTGAAAGACATCGATGTTGAGATTCCACTTGGGCAATTCATCTGCGTTACCGGCGTTTCGGGCTCGGGCAAGTCTTCGCTTGTAAACGAGATTTTGTATAAAAGTTTGGCCTGGCAGCTAAATGGCGCCAAAAAGAAGCCTGGCAGCCATAAAAAGATCACCGGAGTCGAGGATCTTGACAAAATCATAGATATAAATCAAGCTCCAATCGGGCGCACGCCAAGGTCGAACCCTGCGACTTATACTGGCGTTTTTTCGGACATCCGAGAGCTTTTTGCGGCCACGAACGACGCCAAAGTGAAGGGATTCAAGAGTAGTAGGTTTTCGTTCAATGTAAAAGGCGGCCGCTGCGAGGCTTGCCAAGGGGACGGCCTGATAAAAATAGAGATGCACTTTTTGCCGGACATTTACGTGCCTTGCGATATTTGCAAGGGCCAGCGGTATAATCGGGAGACTTTGGACGTTCGCTACAAGGGCAAGAACATATACGACGTGCTTGAGATGACCATAGAAGAGGCGGCTGCGTTTTTTTCGAATATTCCGAAGATAGCTCGCAAGTTACAGACGCTCTGCGACGTAGGATTGGGCTACGTTAAGCTGGGGCAGTCGGCTACTACGCTCTCCGGCGGAGAGGCCCAAAGAGTCAAGCTTGCGTCGGAGCTTTCTAAAAGAGCCACCGGAAAAACTATCTATGTGCTGGACGAACCAACAACAGGCCTTCACATTGCCGACGTGCATAAGCTAATAGACGTGTTGCAGCGCCTGGTAGATGCGGGCAACACCGTGCTGGTGATTGAGCACAACCTCGACTTAATAAAAACCGCGGATTATATAATAGACTTGGGGCCAGAGGGCGGCGACAACGGCGGACAAATAATTGCACAGGGTACGCCGGAGGAAGTTTGCAAGGTAGAAAAGTCCTACACGGGGCAGTATTTAAAGAAATTTCTTGATAAAAAATAAGATTATAAGCGGATCTGCAAAAATATTTATCGGTACGATACAGATTACGACACAATATATGTGGTTTGAGTGATATCTTTACTATAAAAATCGGCTAAAGTTTGGGGTGAGATATGAAGCAAGCCATATATGTTGATGTCCTTATTTGCGTGAACATTTTTATAAATTATTTTTTGCTTTTGTCGGTATCCAAAATTTTAAACCTGACGCTCGTCCGCAAAAAGCTGATATTATCGGCATCCGTAGGGGCCATCTATTCGCTGACAATATTGCTGCCGCCCGCAAATTGGGCGTTATCTTTATTTATTAAACTTGCAATGTCTGCTTCGATAGTCCTTTTGGCGTTTAAATGGGTTAGCTTAAAATTCTTTTTAAAAGCATTTATGACATTTTATGGAGTAAACTTTCTTTTTGGCGGAATCATATTTTTCCTCTGGTATTTTGTCACCCCAAACGGAATCTTCATCAACAATAGCATGATATACCTTAATTTGTCCCCGCTGTTTCTAGTCTTGGCGACGTTTGCGTCATATTTGGCAATACGATTAATACATAAAACCGTGGGCCGGCAAGACGTTTTAGCCCAGACGAATTGCGATGTGCTTATAGAGTTTGAGGGGAAATCCGTGATTTTAAAGGCAAAGGTGGACACGGGTAACACCTTAAAAGAGCCGTTTTCTGGTCTGCCAGTGGTAGTTGCGCAGCGTCAATTTGTAGAGGCGATTTTGCCAGCCCAGCTAAGAGAATATTTTTGTGTGAGCAGCGTCAATAGTTTGGCCACGGCTATGCAGATTTATGAGGCACCGTCACCGCGGCTTAGCGGATTTAGGTTGGTTCCATTTAAGACTATCTCTGGGGATGGCTTATTACCGGCCTTTAAGGCAAGTAGCATAAAAGTATTATCAAAAACTCAAAACATAGCAAAAGACGCTTACGTAGCGGTTTGCAGTGAGAAAATATTTAACAATGAGTGCCAAGCGCTGATTAATTCGGAACTTATAGAGTAAAAGGAGCCACAAATCATGAGGTTTTATCGCATTTTAAGCAAAATTAAAGCTTGCGTATTACATATTTTAAGAAAATTAAATTTAATCGAAGAAATCCACTACATAAATGGCTCAGAGACGCTGCCGCCTCCGCTAACCAGAACTCAAGAGCTAAAAATTATAAACGATATAAAAAACGGCGTAAAAAACGCCAGGGAGCCGCTCATAACGCACAATTTGAGACTGGTGGTTTATATTGCCAAAAAGTTCGACTCGGCTGGAATAAACGTGGAAGACCTGATTTCTATCGGTACAATCGGTCTCATCAAAGCCGTTAATACCTTTTGCCCCGAAAAAAACATTAAGCTTGCGACGTACGCCTCCCGCTGTATAGAGAACGAGATTTTGATGTACCTTAGAAAAAGCTCGCAGATTAAAAATGAGTTCTCGATAGATGAGCCGCTCAACGTGGATTGGGATGGCAACGAACTGCTGCTCTCCGACGTTTTGGGCAGCGAGCAGGATGTTGTTAATAAGCGCATCGAGCAAGAAGCGGAGTGCCAGGTGTTGCTGAATGCGGTATCGAAGCTTTCTAGTCGAGAGCGCAGCATCATGGAGCTGAGATTCGGGCTCTATGGGCACCAGGAGCACACTCAAAAGGAAGTGGCCGATTCTTTGGGGATTTCTCAGTCGTATATTTCTCGGTTGGAAAAAAGGATAATCGAACGGCTAAAAAGGGACCTGGAGCGCGTTTGCTGAGGGAAAGTTAAAATTTTGCGGCGAATTTTGTAGAAAAAGTGAGGGCGTCAACTTTAATTAAAAAATACAAAAAAATTGCACAAATCATTTGTTTTTTATTGATGAAAACAAAAATAAAAAATAAGTAAAAAAACACAAAAAATTAGTTGACAAAGGGGAGAGAGCATGATAAAATAATAATCACGTTGCCGCGGACGAGAATTGTGGCAATGAAGGACCTTGAAAATTAAACAACGATGACAAAAAGACCCGTAATTTCTTGAGAAGAAAGTTCTTGAATTTCGGAAACGAAAGATGGAATCGTACAACTCAAAAAGTTATTTTAAAAGAGTGACGAACTAAAATCGTCAGACGCAAAGCGTCGAGTAATGAGCAGAAAAAGCTCTATTATTTTTGTTTAAACGGCCTTCGGGCTTTTTAAAACAA
>CAOUJG010000008.1 GCA_948537335.1 uncultured Eubacteriales bacterium | reverse complement strand
ATTTCAATTTCTCAAGTATTTTTATAAATTTTTCTCCTTTTGGCAAAAGTTTTATGTCGTCGCGAGTCACTCCGCCAAGCGTTATCAGCGAAAACGCATACACAACCGCGGCAAAAATTATCGATAAAACGATGGCCAAAATGAGCGGCACTCGGCCCTTTAGCAGCAATATTGCCACTTTTGCGGCCAGGCCACAAATTAGCGACGCTGCAAGCGGTTTTGCTATTGTCCCGATAAAATCTGGGATTATTCTCGTATTTTTGAACAACTCCACCATTGCGGCGACCAATATGAACGCATAACCGACCAAAGTTCCTATTCCGGCGCCTTGGATATTTATTTTGGGGATTCCTACCAGAGCGTAATTCACGATTATTTTTATCACCAAACCCGCCGAGATGATCTTTACGGGCAAGTCAACCCGTCCGACAGCCTGCAGCATGCTGCAAATGGGAGTGCTGGCAGCTGTAAATATCATTGCTACGCCTAATACCGGGATTATCCCTGCTGCGATGCTCACTGCGTTGGGGCGGCTTGCATAAATCACGCTCAAAAGCTCTGGCCCGATGACTGCAAGACCGATTCCTGCGGGGATGGTCACCATCATAGTCATTCTTATTACTGTTTCCATGCCCTTTTTCAACTTCTTACCGTCCCGCAACGTCCATGCTCTGGTCACCGATGGCAACGCAACTATTCCAAAAGCCTGTGTTATCGCCGGGACCAGCATCATCAGCGGCAGCGTGAACGAGTAGCAGCCCATCAAGAATCCGTGCACACCATCCTTGCTTTTGATTACGGTTTCGCCAATTTTATCCCCGTACTGCGCCAACAATTCGCCCGGAGACGTTAACATTATACACTGGATGCGGTGTAAAATCAAGGTTGTATCTATCAAGCCCGCCATATTCATGATTATTGCACCTAATCCTATTGGAAGTGCGCTTTTTATTAGCGTTTTTGCTATCAACATGCCGCCTCTTGCCTGTGGTGACGCCGATATCTCCTCTTTTGTGATTCCGTCACCGCGCAGTTTGTCGCGCAACACCAAGTATAAAAATCCGGCCGCCGCCCCCAGCGAGATCCCCAAAATCGCGCCAGCCGAAGCTAACGGTATTATTGCAGCCTCGGCTAGTTCTCGTGTTGCGTATGCTCGACCCAAAAACGTCCCGCGCACCGCGTACTCGCTCATTCCAAAGTGTATTATGCTATACGACGTCACGTAGCCGATGAAAAATTTGCAGCAGGCCTCAATTACCTCCGAGGTGGCCGTTGGAGTCATGTTTTTGAGCCCCTGATAGTACCCTCTGTAGATCGACATTAGGCATGCGAAAAACATGGTCGGAGCCAGCGCCAATACTGAGTAGAACGCTCCCGGAACATGCACAAACGGCAAATTGGGGACTACGAAAGCTCCTATAGTCATTAAGAGCAGCCCCACCGTGCCGGTTAGCAAGAATATCGGTGTGCAGATTTTTTTTATCTTTTTTACGTCGCGATACCGTCCATTCGCCACATTCTCCGAAACCATTCGCGAGATTGCGATGGGTAGCCCGGCCGTTGCCAGCGCAAACAGCGGGTTGTATATCTCATAAGCCACCGTAAAGTACGTTGCGCCCGTCGGCCCGATCATTCCCGTCACGAAGATCCGGAACAGAATTCCCATCAGCTTTACCAAAAGCAAGCTGCCAGTCAAAATCACCGTTCCCTGCACAAAACTTTGATCCCTTCTTTTTCCATTCGTCTCCAAACTCCCACTGCGACTATGCTTACTCACCCAAACACTCCATTCAAACTAATTAAAATCCACTTTATTATAATATCTTTAAATGAATATGTACAGCCTCTGCCGCAGTATTCGCCTTGCCGCAAAATATAATGAGGGCCACTTTCGCAGCCCTCACTATATATTAGGAGAAATTTTATTTTACTTTAAAAGTTCTTGTAATCATACTTGTATCGTTTTGCTCTTGCTCTGCTGTTTGATCAGCCTTGCAGACCCTTACCGTTACGTCGGACTTATCCTGTAGAATGTATGCTTCGTGGAATTCTAAGGTTTCACCCGGCTTTACAACCCTAAGCATGTTTTCTTTGTCGTGCTCTTGGTTATCCATGGAGGCCTGACGAAGTGCGGTGTTGTTTTGGTAGGCCTCTGCCGATAGCTTTTTATCAAATACAACGGCTTCTTTTCCATTGTTGGTGACTCTGTAGGTAACCAGCAAAACCATCTTGCCGTCACTAGATTCCGTTACCTCTGATTTTGCTATCTCAACTTTAAGGTCGCCGATTGTACCTTCGTTTTCCTGAGTTGTTTTTGGCTCAGGCTCTACGGTATTATCCTCATAATGACCTTGCGAATCGTTATTTCCTATAGTCGTCGGTGTCGAGTTTTGGCTACATCCGCATCCAGAAAAAAGCAACGTCATTGCCATGGACATCATAAAAACTATTCCTTTTTTCATACACTCGCCTCTTTCTTAATTTTTCTTTTAATCGTTAATTGGATTTTATCATAACGGATAATTAAATGCAATAGTTTATTTTAACTTTGTTAAAACTGCATAAATGCGTCTGCAAAATTATATGGAAGTCTTCGGCTTTGCGTCGTATAAATCTAAATCGAGCCGTTTTTTTATGCATTCTTGCCCCATGCCAAAGGCGTTTGAGGTTCTTTTTGCCTTTAATTTCCACGTTTTGCTTTTAAAATTTCTCGTCAATTCAAATTTTACTCCTTAAATATTTATTGCCACGAATTTATCATTTATTCACGCGCTCGCGGCTAATCCCTCAGCACAACGTTCCTCTCTCCTATTTTATTCTTTAGTTCCTCGATTAATACGTCGTTTTTTGCGATCCACAATTTTCTGGGCGCCTGCACCAGCTTTTTCTCGTCCTCCAAAAAAATATATACTGGCGTGCCGCCCTCGAATATGCTCAAAAGCAGCATTGCCCGCTCGTACTCTTCGCTCGCCTTACTCTTTACCTTTATATATAGGCCCGGATTTTTTGTCGGTTTTTGCGTTTCCTGCTGTCCGGATTCCTCACCTATTTCGCTAAGTTTCGGGGCTTCTAACACTTCGTCGCACATTAATTTGGGCGCTTCGTCCTCTCGCACACTTATTCTGGCCCGCAGCTCCACTATATTGCCCTCTCGCAGCAAAAACGAGCTTTTTTCTAGCACCGACCCAAAGACCATCATCTCCATCGCGCCGTACATGTCCTCGATGCTCACGTAGGCGAAGGTGTTGTTGTTTTTGGACGTTTTGAGCTTTACCTCCGAGATTATCGCCAAGATCTTTATTCTGTCGCCATCCTTGTGCTTTGGGACGTCCTCTCTTGCGCAATTTACGACGTCGCTTATTTTCGCGTAATGCTGCGACTTTATGATTCCCGCGAACTCCGACAGCGGGTGCCCCGACAGATAGAGCCCCGTGATTTCTTTCTCCATTTTCAAGAGTTCCGTTTGCGAAAATTCCGCCAAGTCCGGCATTTTTATTGGCGCCCGATCCTGCGCCGTTTGCATTGTGTCAAAAAATCCGATTTGTCCCTCGATGTTGTTTCGCTTTTCGGCCAAGAGGCCCTCGAATATGCCGTCCAAAACGGTTAGCATCTGCCTGCGGTTGGCGCCCATATTGTCGAACGCGCCGCCTTTTATCAGGCTTTCTACCACTTTTTTTTGCACGTCCTTTGTGTGCATTCGCTTGCAAAAATCGTACAGCGACGTGAATCTCCCGTTCTTTCGCTCCTCCAGAATCCTGTCTATTGGCGCTCTGCCTAGGCTTTTTATCGCCAAAAGCCCAAACCGAATGTCCTCGCCCGAGACGGCAAATGCAGCCTCGCTTTCGTTTATATCCGGCGGCAGCACGCGGATCCCTAAATTTTTGCACTCCTCGATGTACTCCACGACTTTATTTATGTTGTCGAACACGCTCGTGATCAGCGACGCCATATACTCCTTGGGGTATTTGCACTTCAAAAACGCGGTCTGATACGATATCAGCGCGTACGCGGCGGCGTGCGACTTGTTGAATGCGTACGAGGCGAAGCTTTCCATCTCGGAATATATGCTCGAGGCGACCTCCTCGCTGATTCCTCTGCGGATGCACCCCTCCACCTCGACGGTGCCGTCCTCGCCGACCAGGCCATGGATGAAGATTTGGTGCTCCCTTTCCATCACGTCCTTTTTCTTTTTGGACATCGCTCTGCGCACGATGTCTGCCCGGCCAAGCGAAAATCCCGCCAGCTTGCGGAAAATCTGCATAACCTGCTCCTGATACACGATGCAGCCGTACGTTACGTCCAAGATGTCCGCCAAAAGCGGGTGCTTGTACTTTATTTTGTCCGGATGGTGCCGGTTCTCGATATACTGCGGAATTGAGCTCATTGGTCCCGGCCGATACAACGAAATTACCGCGATCAAATCCTCGATGCTGTCGGGCTTTAGCTGCATTAAAACGTTCTTCATGCCCACCGACTCGTACTGGAAGACCCCTTGCGTTTGCCCTTTTGCCATCATGTCAAAGACTTCTGCGTCGTGCAAATCGATGTTTTCTACTCTAAACCCCGGCTCTGCTCTGTTTATTATCTTCTCGGTGTCCTTTATCACCGTCAGAGTGCGCAATCCCAAAAAGTCCATCTTCAAGAGTCCCAGCTCTTCGAGGTTTGTCATCGTGAACTGCGTCACAATGGCCTCGTCGTTCTTGGCCAGCGGCACATACTCGCTCACCGGCCGCTCCGTTATCACGACTCCGGCTGCGTGCGTGGAGGCATGCCGCGGCATTCCCTCTAGCTTTTGCGCCATGTCGATTAAATCCTTAACTTGCGGGCTTTCTTCGTACTTCTTTTTCAGTTCTGGCGAGGTTTCTAGCGCCTTTTGTATCGTCACGCCTAGCTCCATCGGCACAAGTTTCGCCACGGAGTCCACCTGAGCGTATGGCATGGCGAGGACGCGCCCCACATCCCTGATTGCGCCTCTTGCGGCCATGGTTCCAAACGTGATTATCTGTGCCACGTGGTCGCTGCCGTACTTTCGGATCACGTAATCTATGACTTCCTGCCGCCGCACGTAGCAGAAGTCGATGTCGAAGTCCGGCATGCTCACGCGTTCGGGGTTCAAGAACCGCTCAAACAGCAGATTATACTTCATCGGGTCGATGCCGGTGATTCCGATGCAATAGGCCGCCAGGCTGCCCGCGCCCGAGCCTCTGCCTGGCCCCACGGCGATGCCCACGCTCTTCGCGTAGCTCACAAAGTCGTTCACAATGAGGTAGTAGTCCACGTAGCCCATGCTCTTTATCGTGGAAAGCTCGTACTCAAGCCTTTCTACTACCTTCTGGTCCGGATTTTCTCCGTATTTTTCGCGCAAACCCTCATAGCACTGCGTTTTAAAGTACTCGTAGTGGTCCTGACCGCCGGGCACATCAAAGTGAGGCAGTTTTGTTTTGCCAAATTCGAACTCAACATTGCACTGTTCCGCGATTTTTGCTGTATTCTCGATCGCACCTTCGTAGCTTTCAAACAGCGCGCGCATCTCTGCTTCGGACTTTATGTACACCTGATCCGTCCCGAAGTCCATTTTGTCGTCGTCCTCGACCGTATGGTTCGTCTGTATGCACAGCAAAACCTCGTGCATTCGGCTATCTTCCTGCGTTATGTAGTGGCAATCGTTCGTCGCGACCATCGGAATGCCCGTTTCCTTCGACAAGCGCTCCAGCATCGGCAGAATCCGCAGTTCCTCCTTCAGCCCGTGGTTCTGCAGCTCCAAGTAAAAGTTGCCCTCGCCAAAGATTTCTCGGTAATTTAGGGCTATCTGCTTTGCCGCATCGTAGTCGTTTCGGTTCAGCGCGCGCGGAATAGCTCCCGCAAGGCACGCAGAAAGCGCGATCAGCCCATCGCTGTGCTGCCGAAGTAAGTCCTCGTCTATTCTCGGCTTGTTGTAAAAGCCCTCGATGAACGACTGCGACACCATTTTGATCAGGTTTTGGTAGCCCGCGTTGTTCTTGCACAGCAAAATCAGATGGTAAATTTCGGAGTCGAACTCCCGCACCTTGTCGAACCGGCTGCGTTTTGCAACATAAACTTCGCACCCGATGATCGGTTTTATGCCCGCTTTTCTTGCCGTCTTGTAAAAGTCCATAACGCCATACATGCTGCCATGATCAGTTATCGCTATGGCCGACTGCCCCAGTTCTTTCGCTCTTTTCACCATATCTTTAATCCTGCAAGCGCCGTCCAGCAAGCTGTACTCGCTGTGGACGTGCAGGTGCACAAATTCGCTCATTTCGTCTTCCTCGCAAAAAAATTTTCCCTTACATTATATAACTTTTTCGCGCCAAAAGAAAGCCGTTGACACTTTTGAGTTTTTTTGTTAAAATTATTGAGAATGGTTTTCATTAACCAAAAAAAGTAAAAAGCGGGCGATTTTTTGCAAGAATCCAGAAATACTCGGCAACGAGAGCTTATTTTGAACTGCTTAAAACAGAACTCTTCTCAGCATTTGACTATTTGCGAGATTCAGCATTTGCTCGATCGCGCTGGGAATTCTGTGGGTACAGCGACTATCTATCGGCACCTTAGTCGACTTTTGGAGCTTAATGTTGTGCGCAAGTTCAAGCTGGACGGTCAAAATGGCGCTTGCTACCAGTATGTCGAGGATCGTGAGGTCTGCTGTGAGCACTTTCACCTGATTTGCTCGGTTTGTTCGCAGACGGTGCATTTTCAGGACAAGGGCTTGATTGACCTGTTTCGCAGAATTAATCGAACGCGAGCCTTTCAGATCGACCTGCCAAAGACCGTCTTTTATGGCGTTTGCGAAAACTGTTTGTCTAAATGACGCGTGATTTCTGGCTTTTGCGGCCATGTTTAGATATTTTAGAAAGGCGTTGGATTTTTTGAGTTGGTTTTGTAACAAAAAATGGTACCTTTTGGCCGGCTTTATGGCGGCATTTTTGGCCTTTTCTGCTTTTGCGATTGTTAATTTGTCGGGCTGCAGGAGCACGGCTTCGGAGGCGACTCGCGAGCACAAGAAGATTCGTGTTGTGGCCTCGCTTTTCCCGCAATTTGACTTTGCCCGCCAGATTGCCAGCGGCCGCGCGGAAGTCGATTTGCTGCTGCCTCCTGGGGTGGAGAGTCACAGCTTTGACCCCAGCCCTGCCGATATTCTGAGGATCTCGGGCGCCGACGTTTTTCTTTATACTGGCAAGGAGATGGAGCCTTGGGCGGGCAGGATAATTGGCAGCGTTAATGGCGACGGACCGGGCGTTTGCAATGTTTCGCAGGGGATTGATCTTTTGAAGACGCCTTGCCATCACGCTGAGAAAGGTGACTCTGACGGCGCTGGGCACTGTGAAGAAGCTAATCATCACCATCATGACCACGGTTTTGACCCTCATATTTGGCTCGACCCTACTTTGGCCGCCAAAATGGTGGATAATATTGCTGCAGCTCTTTGCGAACGCGACCCGGAAAATCGCGATTATTACCAGGCTAACGCCCAAAATTACCGGCAGAAATTACTTGAGCTGGACTCTAAATTTACGAACATGATTAATGTATCCCGCCGCAAGGCCATTGTTTTTGCGGGCCGGTTTGCTCATCTTTATTTTGTTAATCGCTACGGACTTGAGTATAAATCGGCTTTTAAGGGCTGCTCTGCGGACTCGGAGCCCAGTGTTAAGCGGATTGCTAAGATTATCGATTTTATCCGTACCCGTGGCGTGCCGGTTGTTTATTATGAGGAAGCCTCTGAGCCTAAAGTGGCGGGCTCTATTTCTGAACAGACCGGTGCTCGGGCTTTGCCATTTTATGCTATTCATAATATCACCAAAGAGCAGCTGAGCCGTGGCGTTACTTACCTTGACCTGATGTACGAAAATTTTGAAAATCTGAAGCAGGGGCTAAATTAACATGAGTCTTATCGAGATCCGCCGGCTGGACGTTACTTATCGTGTTGGCTACAAAACCGTTTTTGTTTTGCGGGATATTAATTTGGACGTTAACCGCGGCGATTATGTCTGCATTATTGGCAACAACGGCGCTGGAAAGAGCACTTTGATTAAGTCGATTTTGGGGCTTGTGCCTCTTGCTCGCGGGAGCATTAAAATCGGCTGTCCTCGCGATTGTATCTCTTATTTGCCGCAGAATGTCGGGATTCCTTTTGACTTCCCCGCTACTGTGGAGGAGATCATCCTTTCTGGTACTCAGCGCACCCGATGTGGCCGCAAATTTCGGTTGCCTTTTTATTCTAAAGAAGACCGCGACCTTACTGCTGCCGCTTTGGAGAAAGCTCGGATTACTCCCTTGGCTCGGCGCAGATTTGGCGAGCTCTCGGGCGGACAGCAACAACGCGTCTTGTTTGCTCGCGCTATTGTTAAACGGCCTACGCTTTTGATTTTGGATGAGCCCTGCACTGGGCTTGATTTTGACACTGCCGAAAATTTTTATAGCCTCATTCACCGCGTCAACTCGGAGGACGGGGTTACTGTTGTTATGGTTTCGCACGATTTGCCCGCTGCCAAAAAGTTTGCCTCTAAAGTTGCCTTTTTGAACGGTGAACTTAAGTTTTTTGGCTCTTTTGCCGAGTGGGAAAAATACAGTCTGTATGGTGGTTGCTTATGAGTTTTGATGAGTTTTTTTCTGTTCTGTCGTACCCTTTTATGATTCGCGCTATTATTGTTGGCGTTCTGGTCTCTTTTTGCGCGTCTTTGCTGGGAGTTATCCTCGTTTTAAAGCGGTACTCGCTTATTGGTCACGGCTTGTCGGACGTTGGATTTGCCTCTTTGGCTCTGGCTTTGGCGGTTGGGGCTTCGCCTATTTACGTCGCTACGCCTATTGTCATCGCCGCGTCTTTTGTTATTATGTACGTCAGCCAGAACAAGCGGATTAACGGCGACGTTGCTATTGGGATTTTCTCTACGGGCGCGCTGTCTTTTGGGATCATCATTACCGCCATTTCTAAGGGCTTTAATATGGACATTTACAGCTATATGTTCGGCAGCGTCCTTGCTATGAGCTCTTTTGACGTTGTTGTGAGCGTCGTTTTGTCGGTTGTTGTTATCGCGACTTTTGTTATTTTTTATAATCGGCTCTTTATCGTCACTGCCGACGAGGACTTTGCCCGCGCCATCGGCATTAATGTTACTTTTTATCAATTTTTGATTTCTTTTCTTACCGCGCTTACTGTTGTTGTGGGCATGCGCATGATCGGCACTCTTTTGATTTCTAGCCTTATCATCTTTCCGGCGATTATTGCTCGGCGGTTTGTTCGCAGTTTTAAGTATCTTGTTTTGCTGTCCGCTTTGATCTCTGTTTTTTGCTTTATTTTCGGCATTTTGATTTCTTTCTTTTATAATCTTCCCACTGGAGCGGGCATTGTTCTGGTTAATATTATTTTGCTTGCTGTTTCTGCCTTTGTGAGTTCGATTTTTTCTCGCTTTAACTGCCGCCCCGCATGAGCCCGCTTTGGCCGTTATTGCAATGTGTTTGCTTTTTGTGGTATAATTGTTTTTGGATTTTTGGGGCATTTTATTTATTGTCAGTCTGTTTTTATCGCATTTATCTTGACTTTCGCTTTTTTGCCTCACTATAAAGGAGAGTTCGCTTTGATTAATGGAAATTGTCTTTTGAATGCTATTGTTTCGGGGTCTAACAACATTAACAAGAACAAGAGCTTGGTTGATAAGCTGAATATTTTTCCTGTGCCGGACGGCGACACGGGCACCAATATGTCGATGACGATGAGTTCGGCCGTGGTGGAGCTGCAAAAGGCTGGCGCTGACTTGCCTATTGGAAAGGTGGCTTCTTTGGCGGCTTCGGCCCTTTTGCGCGGCGCTAGGGGGAACTCGGGGACTATTTTGTCGCTTTTGTTTAGGGGCTTTTCTAAGGGCCTCTGTGACCTTGAGAATGCTACCGGTCGCGACTTGGTGAATGCTCTGGCAATTGGCGTGGATGCGGCTTATAAGGCTGTTATGAAGCCCGCCGAGGGCACTATGCTTACGGTTGCGCGCGTTGCTTTTGAGAAAGGCAAGGCTGCATCTAATGTTAGCGACGATGTTGTTTACGTTTGGGAAGAAATTTGCAAGGGCGCTACGGAGGCTTTAGCCACTACACCAGATTTGTTGCCAGTTTTGAAGAAGGCAGGTGTTGTGGACGCCGGTGGAAAGGGCCTTTGTTTGATTTTTGAGGGGATGATGTCTGTCTTTAAGGATGGCACGATTATTTCGGACGATGAGCCTTCTGGCGGGAGTTCTGCTGCCCAAATTTTTGACGACGACTTTGGCGCCACTATTAGCGCTTTTGACGAGGAGATTAATTTTACCTATTGCACGGAGTTTATCGTTGGTCGAGATGCTTCGGTTGCCGCTCTGCCCGAGGATTTGCGCACTTACTTGGAGGGAATTGGCGACTGTGTGGTTGTTGTGGACGACGACGAGATTATCAAAGTGCACGTGCACACCGAGGATCCGGGCTTGGCTCTGCAGGAGGCGCTTAACTTCGGCCAGCTATTAAAGGTTAAGGTCGAAAACATGCGCGAGCAAAACAAGGCCGTTAAGGAGTCCTCTGCGGCTTCGTTGCGCCCCTCGTTGGCCCCGGTTGATCCTGTTGAGGAGATCGGGTTTGTTTCTGTTGCGGCGGGCGACGGACTGCAGACTTTGTTTAAGGATCTTGGCTGTTTGCAGGTTGTTAGCGGCGGTCAGACTATGAACCCCAGCGTGGAGGACATTTTGCAGGCTGTTATGGCCACGCCTGCCCAGAATGTCTTTGTTTTGCCCAATAATAAGAATATCATTTTGGCCGCGGAACAAGCTGTTTCGCTATGTGAGGATCGCAAGATTATTGTTTTGCCTACTCGCACGGTGCCTCAGGGTGTTGCTGCTATGCTTGCTTTTAATCCTGAGGCCAATGTTATGGAGAATTTTCGGCTGATGAGCGCGGCGATTGAGCATGTGAAGTCCGGCCAGGTTACCTTTGCGGCCCGCGACTCCGAGTACGGCGGCTTTAAGATTAAGAAGGACGACATTCTGGCTTTTTCTAGCGGCAAGCTGCTTTTTAAGTCGAAGGACCCTGTGAAGGCCGTCGTTAAGCTAGTTCACTCTTTGGCCGACAAGCACACCGCCTTCGTTACTATCATTTACGGGCATCAGATTACCGAGAGTCAAGCTGATTCAGCGTTTAAGCAGATTCAGGCTAAGCTTGGCGCCCGCGTTGACGTGACTTTGATTAACGGTCAGCAGCCGCTCGATTATTTCATCGTTTCTGTGGAATGATTCGTCGGCCGCCCCGCTGGAGGCTGCGTTATGGCATCTTTGTTTGAGATGGATATTCAATTTTTGAAGGGGATCGGCAGCTCTCGCAAGGCCTTGTTCGAGAAGCTTAAGGTGACTACGGTTGGCGCTCTGCTGCGGTTTTACCCCCGCTGCTATGAGGATTGGTCTTGCGTTTGCGAGATTGCTTCTGCGCCCGACGGCAAGCCCTGCTGCATTCGGGCTCGAGTTGTTTCTCCCGTTGTGGAGCACTTTATCCGCCGGGGCATGATTCTCTATAAGGTGCGGGTTTGCGACGCCGATAACTGCCTTGATATCACATTTTTTAATAATCGCTTTGTTAAAAGTGCGCTGACCGTCGGCGGCGAGTTCTTGTTTTATGGCGTGGTTAAGCGGAGTTTTAATCGTTTTGAGATGGTTTCACCCCATTTTGCGCCTGTTGACAAAGCTCCTGCTTTGCGGCCCGTTTATCCGCAGACTTTGGGCTTAACGTCTCGCCAAATTGAGGCTGCCGTTAATAATGCCCTCACCTTGCTGCCGGAGGTTATTCGCGACCCTATTCCCGCCGCTATTCGGCAAAAATTCGGTTTGTGCGACTTGCAGGCTGCTATCGAGAACATTCATTTTCCTAAAAGTCCCGACAGTTTGGCCTTGGCACGCAGACGGATTATTTTTGAAGAGCTATTATTGCTGCAGATTGGGCTTTCTCGGGTTAAGGCGCTTTGTCGGAGTGCGAATAAATTTAAGGTCTTGCGCGATTTTTCCGATGAGTTCTGGGCTCTTTTGCCATTCAAACCTACTGGGGCGCAAGTCCGCGTGGTTGCTGAATGCATCTCTGACATGATGGGCAAAACCGCCATGAACAGGCTTATTCAGGGCGACGTTGGGTCCGGGAAGACCGCTGTGGCGGCCGCCTTGTGCTATTATGCTATTAAATCTGGCATGCAGGTGGCCTTTATGGTGCCTACGGAGATCTTGGCTGAGCAGCACTTTGTCTTTTTTAAAAATATTTTAGGCGCTGCTGGAATGCGGGTTGAGCTCTTGACGGGGTCTACGCCTCGTGCCAAAAAGCGCCGCATAAAGGACTTTCTGGAGGTTAAGGCCATTGATCTCATCATTGGGACGCACGCTCTCCTGACCGACGACGTTTACTTCGGCAATCTGGGGCTTGTTATCACGGATGAGCAGCATCGGTTCGGCGTTTCTCAACGTGCCAAGCTGATCTCTAAGGGCGAGGCGCCTCACGTTGCCGTCATGTCGGCCACCCCGATTCCGCGCACCCTCGCCATGATTGTCTACGGCGATTTGGATATTTCTGTTTTGGACGAAATGCCGCCAGGCCGCCAAAATATCGATACTTTTTATATTTCTGGCGAAAAACGGGCGCGCGCCTACGGTTTTATCAAGAAAATCATCGATGAGGGCCGCCAGGCCTACATTGTTTGCCCTTTAATCGATAGCGAGGACTCGGAGTTGACCTCGGCTCAGCAATACACTAAAATGCTTACGGAGGAGCACTTTTGCGGTTACCGGGTTGGCTTGCTTCACGGTAGGATGGGCTCTCGCGAAAAAAATTATATTATGGCTGCCTTTTTGGCAGGCGAAATCGACATTTTGGTTTCTACTACTGTTATTGAGGTTGGCGTCGATGTGCCGAATTCCGTTGTTATGCTGATTGAAAATGCCGAACGCTTCGGGCTTTCTCAACTGCATCAGTTGCGCGGACGCGTTGGACGCGGGGCTCACAAATCCTACTGCATTTTGGTTTCTGACACCAAAAACGACGAGACTATTCGCCGGCTGCGCACTGTTTGCAAAACCAACGACGGACTTAAAATCGCAGAAGAGGACCTCAAAGTTCGCGGCCCGGGCGATTTCATTGGATCTCGGCAGCACGGCTTGCCAGACTTGCGTCTTACCGGTTTGATCAGTGATGTCCGCGTTCTTAATGACGCCAAAGCCGCTACGACGGAGATTTTGCGCAATGACCCGGATTTATCATCCGAAGAGAACCGCATTCTTAAGGCCGAAGTTACGCGGTTGTTTAGCAGTGTTGATGGCGGGTTTTCTTTTTGAATTAACTATAAATGGCTCTAGTTCGGCTTTGTTGCTGATAATAAAATTTGGGAATGGTGATAAAATATGGCTTGCATTATTGATGGGAAACGGATTTCCGCAGAAATTCGGGCAAAATTGAAGGTTGAGGTTGCTAACTTGAAGTCCGAACGCGGGGTTATGCCTTCTTTGGCGGTTATTATTGTGGGTGAGGACCCGGCCTCTCGGGTTTATGTTAACAATAAGAAGCGTGCGTGCGATGAGATCGGGATTGTGTCTCATGAATTTGCGCTGCCTTGCGATGTTTCTCAGGCTGAGCTGCTTAGCTTAATCGATGAGCTCAATCGCCGCGCTGATGTTAACGGAATTTTGGTGCAGATGCCTTTGCCGTCCCACATTGACGAGAAGGCCGTCATTGAGCGCATCAGCCCTATTAAGGACGTTGACGCGTTTCACGAGATTAACGTTGGCAAGCTGATGACGGGGAATTTTAAATTTTTGCCCTGCACTCCGGCGGGGATTGTGCGCCTTTTGGACGAATCTAATATCGATATTGCGGGCAAGCATTGCGTTATCATCGGCCGCAGCAACATTGTTGGCAAGCCGCTCGCCATGCTTATGCTGCACCGCGACGCCACGGTTACCATCTGCCACAGCAAAACTTTGGGTCTTGCTAAAATTTGCCGGACGGCGGATATCCTGGTGGCTGCTGTGGGGAGGGCTAAATTTGTTACGGCGAACATGATTGCACCGGGCGCCGTTGTCATTGATGTGGGGATAAACCGCGGTAGTGACGGCAAAATCTATGGCGATGTGGATTTTGACAACGTTAAGGAGGTTGCTTCTTATATTACTCCTGTGCCCGGCGGAGTGGGTCCTATGACTATCTGTATGCTTATGCATAACGCTGTGACGGCTGCTTTGCTTCAAAATGATGATTTGAAATATTGATTTACTGAGGTTTTTGTCATTTTTACTAAAATTTAATTTTTGTCTTTTATTCTCACTTCTGATTATTAAGACTCACTTTTCATCCACACTTATCGCGATTTTTTTCATATTATAAAATTAGCGCTTTGTTTTAGAATCGAAGGTTTTATTTTTTGTTCCTTTTTGGCGATTTTGTTTTATCTCTACAAAAAACTCGATTTTTTTGTTTAGAATTCTCTATATAAATTCCATTTTTGTTGTTGCAATTTTCTACTTTTGATGCTATAATTTATGCTGTGGTTATATATTTTTTAATTCTTAGGCTTTCGGTTCAATAATGAGTTGTCTTTTGATTAATTATTGAGAGGGCGTTAGTATGATTAAGAATTTTTTGAAGGAGAGTGTCTCTCAGGAAAAAACTAGTGTTTATTATTCTTATTTGCAGATTCTGAATGAGGAACTTATCCCCGCCATGGGCTGCACGGAGCCTATCTCTTTGGCTTACGCTGCTGCTAAGGCTCGTTGTATTCTTGGCGAGCTGCCCGATAAAATCGACGTTGTTGTTAGCGGTAATATTATTAAGAACGTTAAGAGCGTTGTTGTGCCTAACACTAACGGCTTGAAGGGGATTAAGGCGGCTGTTGCTGCGGGCGTTATTTCTGGTCGCGAGGACAAGGTGCTTGAAGTTTTGGCCGATCTTTCGGAAGATCAGAAAAATTTGATCCCTAAATATCTTGAAAGCACGCCGATTTGTGTTTCTCCGGCTGAGAGTGATTTGAATTTTGACATTGTTTTAACCTTACATAAGGGCGATTGCTACTCTAAACTTCGAATTATTGACGATCACACTAATATTGTTCTTATTGAGAAAAATGGAGAAGTTTTGTACACGCCCGAGAAAATTAACCCTCATGTTGTACATAATAACAACAAGCTTTTGCTTAGTCTTGAGGATATTTTTAAGTTTGCTAAGATTGTTGATATTGACGACGTTCGGGAGCTGATTTCTCGGCAGATTCGCTGCAACTCTGCTATTGCTCAGGAAGGTCTGGAACACCACTACGGTGCCAACGTTGGTCGGACTTTGCTATCTATGTATGGGGATGACATTAAGGCTCGCGCTAAGGCTGTGGCTGCGGCTGGGTCAGATGCTCGCATGAATGGCTGCGAGATGCCTGTTGTTATTGTTTCTGGTAGCGGAAACCAAGGTTTGGCAGTTTGTTTGCCTGTTATTGAGTACGCTAAGGAGTATAATATTGACAGCGAGACTTTGTATCGCGCGCTGGTTTTGTCTAATTTGATTGCCGTTCACCTTAAAACCGGGATCGGTAGCCTCTCTGCTTTTTGCGGCGCGGTTTGTGCCGGTTGCGCTAGTGGCGCGGGGATTGCTTTTTTGCTCGGTGGCAATTTGGAGGCTATCTCTTGCACTATTTCTAACGCTCTGGCTATTGTCTCGGGGATCGTTTGCGATGGCGCTAAGGCTTCTTGTGCTGCTAAAATTGCGAGCTCCGTTGAGGCCGGCATTTTAGGGTACTATATGTATCTTAATGAACACGTGTTTCCACCTGGCGATGGCATTCTTGGCGATGATATCGAGGGTACTGTTGAAAACGTTTGGCGGCTCGGCAAACACGGCATGAAGCAAACTGATATGGAGATTTTAAAGATTATAACTGGAAATTAAAAAATTTTTAGGGGAGGAATTAAAGTGAAAAAGTTTGTGTCTTCTTTCTTGATTTTTTCGACTTTGTTCTCAAATTTTGCCCCAGTGCATTCTTGCTTTGCTGCTGGTAAAGGCCGCTGTCAACGCCCCGTTGAAAGATATAATGTTCGGCGCTGCTCGGGGCCTGCTCGTCCTATTGATATTAAGGACGAGGCTGCATTGAAACAGGCTATTTTGGAGTTGGCCAAGGATAAAAAATTTACTGATCAAATCGTGAAAAACTATGAAAAGGCTCATGCGGATCCCTTGTGGTTTAAAATTTTAAAGCTACCTTTTAAGATTGTTTATAAAATTATTTGCAAGCTTTTCGATTATACCATTGGCTACTGGGTTGGCAAGAAGCTCTGTACAGCGGTTGAAAAATTCATTATAAATTATGTTATTCCTTTTCTTGGCGCCTGCTACCTTTACAAAAATTCGGCTTGGTTTCAAAACCACATTAAATCGTTGAGTGCCTACTTAAGTTCAGATCAAACAGATGATAAAATTTCAAAGTAATGATTAATTACCAAAAAGTTCTCAAAAATACATTATCTCAAATTGAAATTTACCCTGGCCGTCGGCCTAGCTTGCTGCTGCATTGTTGCTGCGCGCCTTGCAGTAGTTACGTTTTTGAATATTTAGCGCCTTACTTTAATATCACGTCTTTCTTTTATAATCCGAATATCTTTTCTGCTGCTGAATATAATCTTAGATTAAGTGAACTTCGGCGCCTTATTGGCGAGATGTCCTCTTTACAAAAGATCAATTTGATTGAGAGAAATTATGACTCTGATGCGTTTTTTAAAATCTCTTGCGGACTTGAGTCCGCTGCTGAAGGCTCTTTGCGTTGCTTTAAGTGCTATCGATTACGATTGCTTCAGACTGCTGAAGTTGCTCGTGAATTGAACTTTGATTATTTTTCGACGACGCTTACTATTAGTCCTTATAAAAACGCCGAAAAGATCAACGAGATTGGTCGTGAGTTGTCTTCGGAATTTGGTGTGAAATATTTATTTTCTGACTTCAAGAAAAACGACGGATACAAGAGGTCTATTGAGCTTTCGAGAAAATATAATTTGTATCGGCAAAATTACTGCGGCTGCGAATTTTCTAAAAAAGACAATTGAATTTTTATTTTATCATTAAGTTTGCATTATTTTTATGTGAACTTATTTTTTTGCTAATTTTTCGAATATCTTTTTGCTTGTGCGGAAAAATATCATTCGAAAGGATGTGTTTTTGGTGAAACCTACGTCGGATGAGTACTCTAAAATGTCGAACGATGCCTCGCCTGACTCGCCAATTATGAAAAATATTTTTATGGCGTTTATTTTTGGTGGAATTATTTGCTGTTTTGGCCAATTTTTGATGAATTTTTCTCAGTCTTACTTTCACCTCAATTTAAAAGATGCCCGCGCGGCTGTCTCTGTAGCTTTGGTTGGCATCGGTGCTTTGCTCACAGCTTTACGCATTTACGACAAAATCGCCAAGCACGCTGGAGCTGGCACCCTCGTACCCATCACGGGATTCGCAAACTCCATTGTGGCGCCTGCTATCGAGTTCAAGAGCGAGGGCCATGTGATGGGCGTCGGCGCTAAAATGTTCATTATTGCGGGGCCGGTTTTGGTTTTTGGTGTCACTGCTTCTGTCATCTACGGCTTTGCTCTGTGGATTTTTAAGTTATTTTGAATAAAAGTATTGATTTTTTATCTTAATTAATATATTATATAGTCAATTAAATTTCATTTTGCTCAGGCTTTGTTTGCTGATGATTTTTTTAAAATTATCGTTTGAAATGTGCACAAACGTTGTAATTTTCGGGAATTTATTTTTCAGAATTGGAAAGGTGTTGAGTTTTTTGGTTATAAATGTAAAAAGCGAGATCGGTCCTTTGAAAAAAGTCCTTTTGCACCGTCCTGGCGCTGAGCTTTTGAATTTGACCCCGGATACTCTAGAGGAATTGCTGTTTGACGATATCCCGTACTTAACCGTCGCTATGCGGGAACACGATAATTTTGCCAATATACTGCGGCAGAGCGGCGCTGAAGTGGTTTATCTTGAAGACTTGGTTGCCGAAACCCTTGCCAATCCTGAGATCCGTAATCAATTTTTGATCCAGTTTATCCGCGAGGCTGAGCTGACCTCCGAAAAAGACCACTGGTTGTTGTTCGACTACTTCAGCCAGATCCGCGACCCCAAGGAACTCGTGCTTAAAACCATGCAGGGCGTTAAGCGCAACGAACTCGCGCCTTCTGGCGGAAAGCTTCAGTCATTATCGGACTACATGTCCCACCGTTCCGCCTTTGTCTGCAACCCCATGCCAAACCTTTACTTTACACGCGACGCTTTTGCCTGCATCGGAAACGGCGTCAGCCTGAACCGCATGCGCTACTTGACGCGCCGCCGCGAGACTATTTACGGCGAATACATTTTTCGGTATAATCCTCAATTTGCCGGCATGGTCGATGTTTACTACAGCCGCTACGATCCTTTTTGCATTGAGGGTGGCGATATTTTGAACCTGAATGCTCAGACTTTGGCTATCGGCGTTTCTCAGCGGACTAGTCCTGAAGCCATTGAGACGCTTTCCAAAAATATTTTTAGTCACGAAAACACCTCTATCTCGCAGATTTTGGCTTTTGACATACCTAACAATCGCGCTATGATGCACTTGGATACCGTTTTTACTCAGGTGGATTACGACAAGTTTACTGTTTACAACGGGCTTTCTAAGGTCCTGCGCGTCTACAAAATCACTCCTGGCGCCAGTTCTGGTGAACTCAAAATCTCTGAAGTCGATCAAAGCTTAGAGAACATCCTTGCTTCTGCGTTGAATCGCGATAGTGTTACTCTGATCCCGTGTGGCGGCCATGACCGCATTGTTGGCGAGCGCGAACAGTGGAACGATGGCTCTAATACACTGTGCGTGAGCGCGGGGACTGTGATCGTGTACCAGCGCAATGAGGTTACTAACGATATTTTGCGCGAACATGGCTTGAATGTGCTCGAGCTAAGTGGTTCGGAGCTTTCTCGTGGACGTGGCGGGCCCCGCTGCATGTCTATGCCGATTTATCGCGATGATATCTGAGGCCTTGCGTTCATAAAAATTATTTCACAAAATAAAATTAAAAGGAGCACGAAAATTATGGCTGTTAACCTCTGCGGACGGAGCTTTTTGAAGCTTTTGGATTTTTCTCCTTCCGAAATTCGCTACCTTATTGACCTCTCCAAGCAATTCAAAAATTTGAAGCTTTGTGGAACTCCCCACCGCTACTTGGAGGGCAAGAATATTGTTCTGCTTTTTGAAAAGACTTCGACTCGCACTCGGTGTTCCTTTGAGGTGGCTGGGCGCGACTTGGGAATGGGCGTCACTTACCTGGATCCGGGGAGCTCTCAGATGGGCAAAAAGGAGAGCATCGCCGACACGGCCAGAGTTTTGGGTCGGATTTACGATGGCATCGAGTATCGCGGGTTCTCTCAAGAAATTGTTGAGGAGATGGCTCAATACGCTGGAGTTCCTGTTTGGAACGGCTTGACTGACGAATTTCATCCTACCCAGATGATCGCCGATCTGCTCACTGTTGAAGAGAAATTCGGACGTCTTCGCGGCATCAACTTCACCTATTTTGGTGACGCTCGCAACAATATGGGTAACTCTCTGATGGTGGCCTGCGCCAAGATGGGCTTGAATTTTACGGCCTGCGCGCCTTCTGACCTCTTTCCCGATGCTGATTTGGTTGACGTTTGCAAGGAAATCGCGGCGCAAAACGGCTGCTCTGTCACGCTCACCGAGGACGTTAGCCGTGGCGCTCAAAGTGCCGATGTGGTCTACACTGACATTTGGCTCTCTATGGGCGAACCCGATGAAATGTGGGAAAAGCGAATAAATCTGCTCAAGGGCTATCAGGTTAACAAGGACATTATGGATCTTGCTAGTCCTCCCGCCATTTTCATGCACTGCTTACCGTCCTTTCACGATGACAACACCGTTATTGGCAAGTCTATTCGCGAGAAGTTCGGTATTGCTGAGATGGAGGTCACTAACGACGTCTTTGAATCGCAGCAGTCCGTTGTTTTTGACGAGGCCGAAAATCGCATGCACACGATTAAGGCCATTATGTACGCCACTTTGAAGTAAAATGAGGTACGCTATATGAGCAAAAAGCGCATTGTGGTCGCATTGGGCGGTAATGCTTTGGGGAACAATGCCCAAGAACAGCTGAATTTAGTCAAAAAAACTGCTTGCACCGTTGTTGACCTCATTGAGGACGGGCACGACGTCATTGTTGGTCACGGAAACGGCCCCCAGGTGGGGATTATCAACCTTGCTCTGGACGAATTTGCCACCAGATCTGGGACTTCTTGCATTCCTCTGCCCGAATGCGGCGCCATGTCTCAGGGTTACATTGGATATCACTTGCAACAAGCAATCTACAACGAGCTGCATTCTCGCAGCATTCCCAAAAACGTGGTCTCCTTGATCACACAAACCATCGTGGATAAAGACGACGACGCTTTTAAGAATCCCACCAAACCGGTGGGCGCGTTCTATACAAAAGAGCAAGCTGAAGCTCTTACTCAAGAAAAAGGTGACGTTTTTGCCGAAGACGCTGGCCGGGGGTATCGCAGAGTGGTCCCCTCGCCCCCCCCACAGCGCATTGTGGAGATCGACATCATCAAGGAGTTGGTGGACCGCGGCAATATCGTGATTTCTGCTGGAGGAGGTGGTATCCCCGTTGCCAAGGGCAAGTCCGGACTAAGCGGCGTTCCGGCGGTCATCGACAAAGACAAATCCTGTGCGATTTTGGCAGCCTCTCTGAAGGCAGACGTCCTCTTGATTTTAACCGCGGTCGACTTCGTGTACACCGATTTTAACACGGAAAATCAAAAGGCTCTCACCAAAATCAGCGCGAGCGAGGCTTTGCAGCACCGGAACTCTGGGCACTTTGCAAAAGGCAGCATGCTGCCTAAGATCGACGCTTGTCTCGACTTTTTAAGCAAAAACCCAGCTGGAGTCGCGATTATCACGTCTCTTCGCAACGCCAAAAACGCGCTCGATGGCTCCGTTGGGACCGTTATTTTTAATAAAATGAGGTGATTTTATGACTGTGCAAAAAGAAAAAAGCAGATTCAAAATGCCGTCTGCATTTACCGTACTTATACTTATAATCCTCGTCATAGCAGGCGTCAGCCTGGTTTTGGCCGACCCCATGATAACAAAGGCTACCCTGCCAAACGTCGTGATGGCGCCTATCTTGGGCTTTGTGGACGCGATCGACGTCTCATTATTCGTCTTGGTACTCGGCGGGTTCTTGGGAGTGGTGAACAAGACCGGCGTGCTCTACAAGGGAATCGCCAGCGTCGTTAAAAAGCTCAATGGCAGGGAACTCTTGCTGATTCCCATTCTGATGATAATCTTCTCGGTCGGCGGCACAACTTACGGCATGGCCGAAGAGACGATCGCATTCTATAGCCTAATCGTCGCCACGATGATGGCGGCTGGCTTCGACCCTCTGATTGGCGCTTCTGTCATACTTCTGGGCGCCGGCGCCGGTGTTCTGGGCTCCACGATTAATCCTTTTGCCATCTCGGTTGCAGTGGACACCGCCAAGGCCGCCGGAATCGCCACCAACCAAGGCGTGATCATCCTGCTGGGCGCCATTCTTTGGGCCACAACCCTCGCCATCTGCATCTGGTACGTCATGGCCTACGCCAAAAAGGTTCACAACAATCCCGAGGCGTCCATTCTCTCTAAGCAAGAGCTGTCCGAAGCCCAAAACGCATTTAATTCCGAGTCCAATCAAGGCGATATAACCCTCACCACCCGCGGAAAAGTAGTTTTGTCCCTATTTGCATTTTCATTCTTAATTATGATTATAAGTCTGATTCCGTGGGAAAATTTTGGCATCACGTTTTTTGACTCATGGACTGCCTGGCTAACTGGCGAGTCTTTTGGCAACTGGTATTTCAAAGAGCTTGCCGCTTGGTTCTTTATAATCGCGATTGTCTGCGGACTAGTCTATAGGCTCAAAGAAAAAGAGATCGTCGATTCATTCATCGCTGGTGCAGGAGATATGATCGGTGTCGCGCTTGTGATCGCGGTTTCTCGCGGAATCTACGTGATAATGAGCGACACCAACCTAAACGATTACATTTTGACGCATTCCGCCAATGCTCTAAACGGCATGCACGCTGTCCCATTCACGGTTATGTCCTACATCATTTATCTAGGCCTCTCCTTCCTAATCCCCTCGACTTCTGGCCTCGCAACTGGTTCCATCGGGATTTTTGCTCCACTTGCACAAAGCCTAAACTTGAGTCCCGAAGTCATGATAATGATTTTTACCGCAGCGTGTGGCTTGATAAATTTGATCACCCCAACAAGCGGCGTAGTAATGGGCGGACTCGCGATTTCTAAAATCGACTTTTCAAGCTGGGTCAAATTTTCGTTAAAAATAATCGCAACGATTCTAGTAGCAAACATCGTCATTCTCTCTGTGGCCATGATAATATTCTAAGCCTCATTCATACTTATCATCCAAAAAAGGGGCCATAATTTAACGGCTCCTTTTCGTTTTGTTTAATTATCTCTCACATATTTTTCTTTATCGGCTAATTCTTTCATAGCGTTTCGTAAATCATCTAGCTCTTTTTGGCTTACCTCAGCTTCAGCTTCGTTATTCATATTTTCAGATGGTTTTTGCTCTGCAGCCTCGTCATCATCCTTAGATTCAGAAGGTTTATCCAGATCTCCTACCGGTTCAGGATCTTCAGTCTCCTCTATTATAAAGTTATCGTTCTCCCCATCATAAGAGACATTTATATAGATCGGCTCTTTGTTCGCCACCCTATCGACATTTTCGCTACTGTAAATATAGTTCAGAATCCTCGAAGTCAGCGTATTTACATAAGCCTGAACTCCCCTTGCTCCAGTGTCGCCTGCGTCAAGCCTCTGAGCAATGTCTAGTATAGTATTGCCAAAGTTGATATGTACGTTATGTCCATTTGCAAAGTCGTTCGCCAGTATTGCAAACGGAGTCTGTAGGATTTCTATATAACTCTGCAATCTTAGCATTGCAAATCTTATAATTTCAAAACGTGACATAAGCGACGGTGATTCAAACAATGCCGCGTCTTCCTCGTTAGAGGTAAGAACCCAAACAACGTTCTCCAAATTAATCTTCTCGCCATTTATATACGCGTATCCATTGTCGTAGGCATTTCTTAAAAATTCTAGCAAGAGCTTCTTATCTTTTTCAGACAGCTTATCAAACTCATTGATAGCTACTATACGCAGTGGTTGGCCTTCTGTCGCTCTTAAAAACTTCATTACAGGTGAATCTTCAAAATATTCAGAATTGTTCATACGTTTTATTCTTGGTCCAAATATTTGATCAATGACGCTCCTATTAGAGCCCGGATCCACATCAGATGCGCCCACGTTAAAGAAGCCACAGCCCAAAGCCAACGCCAAAATCTCTATTAAAGTCGTTTTACCTGTTCCAGGCGGGCCAACTTCAAACAGAAGCTTTCTAATTGGGGTCCCCTTCAAACGAGAATAAGCTAAATAAACACCAATATTTAAAAGTTTATCTTTAGCCTCTTCTTGACCTTTGTGGCCGGCAGCAAGCGCGAAGAAGTTCTGTCTTACTTCCAGAGGAGTAAGCACTTTGCCTGTATCTCCCAATTCTTTTCTCGTCTGAAAGTTATTCCAAATCTGGCTACCCCAACCAAATACTCCCATGAAAAAAAGCGATGGTATAATGGATGTATAGCCAAAAAACATATTAAAAAGTATGCTCTTTACTCCACCCCAAAGTCCACCAAAAAAACCTGCAGGTGGCTGGGACATATTTTGTTCTAAATATTGATATACCCTAAAAGCTTCGTCAAAAGTTGAATTTGTTGAATCCTTTATTTCCTTCACTTGTGCTAGGATGGATTTTGAGGATTGCCGCAATTGTTCGGCATGCGTTAGTTGTTTCTGTGGGCCCCCACCAAAAGGCCAGATTCTCCTCCGCCACGATATATTCGTTGCACTTGTGGCATTATTGCCGTTAATATCAGCAAAACTTATTTGATGGACCGGCTGCAATAACAGTGAGATTGCCAAGATTAATGCGATTACCCTTTTCTTTTTATTTCTCATTTTCATTCTTACATCCTCCAAATTAATGTACTATGTTTAAAATTTTAACATATTTCTCTACATTTTTCAATTCGTATTTTTATTGATTTTGTAATATTTATTCTCAATATTTTTATGCAAATTTCTCCTAAATTCTATTTTATTAACAAAAAAACAGATAATAGCAGTGTTGTTTTAACTATTATCTATTTACGTTTAGCGTCCAAAGAGTTTTCCTGCCGGAAGACCACCACTAGCGACTTTATAAAGATTATCAAGTCCAACTTTAGCGACATCTCGTGCAGATACTGAGTATCAAAGTTGACTTTATCTTGTGCGTCTAAAAAGTCCCGGCCATTTACTTGCGCAAGCCCCGTGATTCCTGGCTTTATCAGATACACGTCGTTTTTTTCTCTCAATTTGTGTATAAATATTTCATCCAAAATCAGCGGCCGTGGCCCGATTAAGCTCATGTCTCCTTTTATTACATTAAAAAGTTGCGGCATTTCGTCTAGGCTCGTCACTCGAAGCAATTTTCCAAATTTTGTTATATACTCGTGCGCGTCGTTAAAGTCGTTCGTCGCCTTGCTTTTGGGCGCCTTCGACATCATCGTTCTAAACTTATATATCCTTATCACTTTGCCAAACTGGCCGATTCTTTCTTGCGAAAAAATGACCGGACCCCTCGATGTTAGCTTTATCATCAGCGACAAAAACAACAGCAGCGGCGACAAAAAAATTACTGCGATACACGCAAAAAAAATGTCCAAAAATCGTTTAAAGAAAATGTATACCCGTTGTGAAACAGAAAATTCATACTTTATGTTGTTCACGTTAAAAAATGGCGATTTTTCGGCTGCGTTCAAATTTAATTCACTTTCACTCACGTTATAATCTCCCACTTTAATTAAAACAGCTTGTTTTATTATAACTTGGTTCCACCTTTTCG
Organism: uncultured Eubacteriales bacterium; assembly: GCA_948537335.1. Classification (GTDB taxonomy): domain Bacteria; phylum Bacillota; class Clostridia; order Oscillospirales; family Acutalibacteraceae; genus CAG-557. Next base: position 24,103 of record CAOUJG010000008.1, on the reverse strand, counting down.
TCAACACAGGCTACACCTTTAAGGCTATAATCGCAACAATAAAAAGGGGAGGTACCCCCTCCCCCTCCTTTTTTGTCGCTTCTAAATCTTATTTGCTTTTATAACATTCTTTAGGCTGCAGCAGCGTTGACAGCATCTTTCATAAGCTTTTTTATATGCTCTTGTTCACTGTTTGTCTCTGCCATTTTTTTCGCCAAAATCGAGTTCTTTACTTCTTCATCTTTAAATTTGCAATAAAAGTTTGGACAATTTTTATAAAATTCCTCAATAATTAAAAGAATTGTATTTCTTATAACATCTATCTCATTGTTATAGCACTCAATTGACTTATCCTTCATAGCCAAGTCGTGATTTTTTATAGCGTTATTTACATTATTTTCCTTTTCATTAAATTTATTTTTATAAAAACTACTAGATAAATGTTTGTAGTAATCTCTTAATACTGCAAACTTTAAAGCCTTTGTCGCATTTATTTCTTTTTCTAACTTTGCAATATTTTTTCTGTACTCATCTTCATTTTTCTGAGTTATCTCACAGACCCTCTTACAAATAACCTCATCAACTTCTGCCCCAACAGGGACACCTATCGAAAAAACCATTGACACCGACAACAAACTAGATAAAACCACTTTTTTAAACATAAACCAATCTCTCCTAAAATTATTTTACCGTTATTGTATCACCTTCGCGCCAATCCGTCAACAATATCCAAAATGTTTTTTAAATTTTAGAGGATATTTAGTTCTTTAAATATTATTTTTATAATTTAATTATACATTTTTATTTAAATCAACCCAAAACACACAAAAAATAGAGGGAACTCTCCCTCCAAAATAAATCAAAGCTATTAAAAAATTTCAAATCAAAAATTACTTTTACAACTCCAATAAATAAACGTCTTCGTACTCATTTTCTCTGCAATTATACTTCGGATAACACATTTTCCCAATAAGTTCAATAAGCTCATCCTGAAAATGTTCGCCACCCTCAATGTTTCTTTTAAAGTGATTAATCGATTTTTCTAAAAAGAAGCGACGTCCTTCAAAATATTTTTTATATAAAAATTTTTTAGTATTGTTAGTAAAGTTACCACCTTGTCCTTCGAAACTTTGCAATACTGCATCCCTTTCTAAAATTAATTGCTCCATCTCTAACTTTTTTCTTTTCCGAGTCTGCCTATCATTTTCTGATGTTCTCTTTAAATCAAACAAAGTCTTACAAACTTGCCTGCAGCCTTCTTTAACAGGGTTAATTTTTTCTGCACTCGCGGGCACACCCATAAAAAAGGCAACTTGCAGCATTAGCGCCAATAATAAGACCTTTTTCTTAGCCATAAACCAAACTTCTCCCTAAAAATCATTTGGTTACTATAATATCACCTCAAAATAATTTTGTTAAGTATGTTTAAAATATTTTTTAATATTTAGCGATATTATATAATTTTTGAGCCTTTTTCTTGAAAAATTTTGTCGGTCGTGGTATATTTAAATTCACTCTTAGGCGTGCGCCTAATCTTCGAAAGGGAGGCTTTGCTATGGCCAGTCAGTTCGTCTCTGCGGTAATCGTCGCCGCCGGAAACTCCACTCGCATGGGAACGGATAAAATCTTTCTTACGCTAAACGCCGTCCCAGCCATTGTTTATACGCTAAAGGCTTTTGAATGTGCCGAATCCATCGACGAAGTCATTTTGGTTTGTCGAGATGAGCACGTATCAACTCTGCGCGAAATTATTAAAAAATACAAAGTTAAAAAAGTCACAAAGTTTGCTCCTGGAGGGCGTTTTCGACAGGAATCAGCATTCTCCGGTATAAACATTTGTGGTACGCGTACCACCCATTATGCAGTTCACGATGCGGCTCGATGCCTTATCACTAGCGCGGAGATTGATTCTGCTGTCCGTGACGCCTTTGTGCACGGCGCCAGTTCTTTAGGCGTGCCTTGCAAAGATACCATAAAGACCGTGGATTCGCAGAATTTCGTTGTTAAGTCGCTGGACCGCAGCGTTTTGTGGAACATCCAGACACCGCAGGTTTTTGCCAAGGATCTATATTTGGCCGCGATGGATGCTGCCACCCGGGCGGGCGCGGACTACACCGACGACTGCCAGCTGATTGAGAATATCGGCGAGCGTGTGCATATTGTGAAGGGCAGCTACTCTAACCTAAAGCTCACTACGCCCGATGATATCGCTGTTTTTGAGGGGATTTTACGGCAAAGGAGCGATTCTATATGAGGATTGGGCATGGTTACGACGCGCACAAGCTGATTGTCGGAAGAAAGCTAATTTTGGGTGGATGCGAAATTCCGCATACGCACGGGCTGCTTGGCCACTCCGACGCAGATGTGCTAACTCACGCAATCATGGACGCGCTGCTGGGCGCCGCCGCTTTGGGTGACATCGGCGGCCTGTTCCCGGACACTGCCGATAATTTTAAAGACGCTAACAGCCTCCATTTGCTGGGCGTCGTTTGCGAAAAAATTGCCGCTGCGGGCCTTCACATCGCCAATATCGACGCGACCGTCATCGCGCAGAAGCCCAAGCTTTCGCCATACATTTCGCTCATGCGCACCAATATTGCTAGCGTTTGCGGGGTTGCCGTTGGCCAAATCAGCGTGAAAGCTACAACCGAAGAGCATATGGGCTTTACCGGCCGTTTGGAGGGGATTTCGACTCATGCGGTTTGCCTTTTAGACTGATTTTCCCATTCTGTCGGGACTCAAACACATCATATTTTGCTCAAGCACTGGCTTTTTGCTGGTGCTTAAAATTTTGCTGCCCGATTTTCACGGCGCGGCGCAGATTTTCATATAATGTTTTAGCAAGAAATTTGCATGGAGTTGATTAGCCTTGAAAAAAGCGCTATTTACATTGAGTTCGATAACTTATGCCATGAAAGGCCGCGATTTACTGAGCTCGAGGGGAATCAAATGCGAGATACTCCGCGTGTCTTCTGGCAATGCGCATTCGGGCTGCGGATATGGCCTTATTATTTACGGCGACGCTGAATCTGCCGCTAGAATACTGTCTCAGGCGCAAGTTGGCGTGCTAAACAAAAAATATTTGGGGGCAAAACGATGATATACCTTGATAATGCTGCTACTTCTTTCCCGAAACCCGTGAGTGTTCTGCGATCTGTGGAGTTTGCTATGCGTAAACTTGGCGCTAATCCTGGCCGTAGCGGTCACAGAATGTCCCTGGCGGCGGCTGGAGCGGTTTATGAGTGCAGAAAGGCTTTGGCTGGCTTTTTTAACGCGCCCGGACCCGAGTGCGTCGTCTTCACGCTTAACTGCACGCACGCTATCAACATGGTTCTTAAAGGTCTATTGCGGACTGGCGATCATGTTGTTATCTCTTGTCTCGAGCACAACGCCATTACTCGGCCTTTGAAGGCTCTCGAACCCCTTGGAATCTCGTTTTCTGAGGCGAAAGTCTTTCCGGGCGATGACGCCGCCACTGTTAGCTCTTTTAAGAGCGCCATCACCGCTAAGACTGCGCTTATTGCCTGCACTCATGCTTCTAACGTCTGGGGTGTGCGGTTGCCGATTCAACAAATCTGCGCGATGGCTCACCGCATTGGGATTCCTACGCTTGTTGACGCTGCTCAAAGCGCGGGGCATGTACCTATTGACCTTGGCAAGATCGGCATCGACTATCTATGCTTGGCGGGGCACAAGGGACTTTTTGGCCCTATGGGTGTGGGAGTGCTGATTACAGCTTGCGGGGAGAGGCTTGCGACTACTGTTCAGGGCGGCACGGGGCTAAATTCGGACTCTTACCTGCAGACGGACGTGATGCCCGAAAAATTTGAGAGTGGCACGCAAAACCTCGCTGGAATCGCAGGTCTGCACGCTGGGATAGACTTCTTAAACTCGGTAACTTTGGAGAAAATTTCAAGTCATGAGCACCGATTAATTCGCCATCTGTACAACGGTCTGTCCCGAATTAAAGGCGTTCAGCTATATATGCCTGCTCCCGAGCCTCACCATTTCGTGCCTTTGCTGTCCTTCAACATTGCTGGCCTCCATAGCGAAGCCGTTGCCGAGATCCTGAACAAGCACAAAATCTACGTCCGCGCGGGGTTGCACTGTGCTCCGGCCGCTCACAGATTCTGCAACACGCTTAACCGCGGAGCCGTGCGGATTTGCCCTTCTGCTTTTACCAAGATGTCCGATATTGACGCGCTTCTTAACGTTGTCGATGGGATCAAACCCTAGCCCCATCGCCATATTAATTTTTTAAAATAAAAAAACTTCCATTTTCTCAAAAAATATGTTAACATTATTTATAGGACTAATTTTTTTTAGAGATTTTCTCTCGGAAAGAAGAAAATAATGGACATTATTTTTAACAACCTCAACGCCTTTTTTTGCCTGATGAAAACGTTCACCGTCTCCGATTTTTTCGATATTTCTATTATGTCTTTTATTTTTTATAATTTTATTAAGCTGATCCGTGAAACCCGCGCCAGTCAGCTCGTTAAGGGCCTTTTGATCTTGGTGGTTGCCTATGTGGCCTCTTTTCAGTTTAATTTTAGGATGTTACGATATTTGTTGAACAAGTTTTTCGAATTCGGAATTATCGCGCTGCTCGTTGTTTTTCAGCCAGAACTCCGCCGCGCCCTCGAGCAAATCGGCCGGAGCAAAATCAGCAAATACTGGGCCTCACCCGCGCTGCACAAGTTTAACGTGGCGTCTTACCGGCTGCAGCAAAAATGCATACATACCGTTGTGGAGGCAATCTTGCTGCTTCAACAGACCAAAACCGGCGCTCTGATCGTTTTTGAGCGGCAAACTAAGCTTGGCGACTACATCGACACGGGCACCGTTCTGCGCGCAAAGCCTTCTGTGCCGATTATTGGGAACATCTTTTTTAATAAGGCTCCCTTGCACGACGGCGCCATGATTATTCGCGGGTTTTCCATTTATGCTGCGGGCTGCATTCTGCCTTTAACGAAGAACGAGAACGTCAGTTTGGAGGTTGGAACCCGTCACCGTGCGGCCCTTGGCATCAGCGAGATTTCTGACGCCATTGCTATTGTTGTTTCGGAGGAAAACGGGACTATCTCTGTGGCTATGAACGGCGTTCTAACGCGGAACTATAATAAGGACAAGCTGCTAGATCTTTTGCAAAAGAGCGTGCTTGCCGACGTGGAGGAAGCGCGAACCGTTAAAAATCAAATTATTGAGTCTATAATGGGGAAGAAAAATGAAAACAAATAGGTTTAATTTGGGGCGATTATTCTACAACAACAAAGTTGTCATGCTGTTTTCGGTGATTTTTGCGTTCATTTTTTGGGTCATACTTTCTACGAGCGCTTCGGAGTCCACCACCAAGCTCATTTCGGACATTCCCATTCAGGTATCCCTCTCGGAAAGCGCCAAGGAAAGCGGTTTGACGGTTTTTGGTGTGGACGAAATTAGAGCCGAGATCTCTGTGACGGGCAATCGGCTGATCCTTGGGCAGCTCTCGAAAAATGACATCTTAGTCACCGCGGCACAATCTGCAAACATGATAACCTCCGTCGGGACCTACACCCTAGAGCTTTGTGCCAAGAAAAACAGCATTCTGACCGACTACGACTTCACTTCTAGCGTGTCGCCAAAGTTCATCACCGTTGTGGTGGATCGCTTCCGCAGCCAGACTTTTGACATTACGCCCAACATCAAGTTTAGCGCGAACCCCGATTACTTCGTGCCTCCTATTGCTTTGTCCGACGCGCAGATTGAGATTTCTGGCCCTGAGTCGGTTGTTTCGAGTATTGCGAGCGTGACCGTAGAGGGGAATATTCCTGGAATCCTCAACAGAACGGCTTATTTGAACGACCTGCCGATAAACCTTCTTGATGCGGCGGGGAATAAGATCAACACAACCAACCTGACGCTTAGTGTTACTAAGGTTAACGCGACTGTTGCGATTCTGCAGCGTAAGTTTGTGAACGTTAAGCCAGAATTTACGGGCGTTCCGGCGGGGCTTAATGTGAAATCCCTGCCAATTGCGGTGACTCCGGCCAAGATAGAGATTGCAGCCCCTGCGGATGTCATCGGCAAGATCTCCGACGTTTCGCTTGAACCCATCGATTTCTCTCAGATAAACCTCGAGAACTGCCAGTTTGAGCCTGAGATTAAGCTACCCAGCGACTGCAGAAACCTCAGCAGCACGACTCATGCGACTGTCAAAATGAACCTGCTTGGCTTCCAGGCGCGCACCGTCGCTGCTAAGAATATTCGCTTTAAGAACGTTCCGGACGGCAAATCGGCAACCTCTAGCTTCTCAAGTCTGAATGTTACGGTTGTTGGCCCGATTGCGCAGCTTCGCACATTGTCTGACAGCGACGTTTCGGCCGAGATTGATCTTTCTGGCAAAGAGGATTTTGTTGGACGCACTGAGATGCCCGCCAAAATCGCATTTAGCTCCGGCGCCAATAAGTGCTGGGCGTATGGGTCCTACGGTTTGACTGTTAGTGTCGCGAAAAAGTAGATTCCGCTGCAATTTTTAGTACACCCGAAAATTTATCAATCAGCTCAAAGTGTCGATATTCAGCGTTGCTACCGCGTTTAGGCTCATGGTGGCAACGTTTCCTTTTTGATATTCATAGTACGCCTGCGCTCCGACCATCGCCGCGTTGTCTCCACACAGCGTCAGATCTGGAATGTAGGCCTGCCAGCCTCTTTTTTTGCACTCCTCAAAGAGCCTTCTGCGCAATAGGAGGTTCGCCGAAACGCCTCCCGCTGCGGCTAGTTTGGTATAACCCAGATTCTGCGCCGCTTTTACGAAGTTTTCCATTAAACAATCCACCACTGCTGCCCGAAACGAGGCCGCCATGTCATTCACGTTGATGCTCTCTCCCTTTTGCTCGGCGTTGTGCAGCCGATTTATGACTGCCGTTTTTAGCCCAGAAAAGCTAAAGTCGTACTCCGACCCCTGCACCGTCGGGCGCGGCAATTTATATGCGTTCGCGTTGCCTTTTTCGGCGGCCTTGTCTAGATACACTCCGCCTGGATACGGCATTTTCATTGTCCTCGCGGCTTTGTCAAAGGCTTCCCCGGCCGCATCGTCCCGCGTTTGCCCCAAAACTTTTAGCTTGGTGTAGTCCTCGACCTCGATGATATGGCTGTGCCCGCCCGAGACCACCAGGCACAAGAACGGCGGCGTCAGCTCCGGGTGCGTTATGTAGTTCGCCGCGATGTGCGACCGCAGGTGGTGCACCGGGATTAGCGGCAGTTTGGCCGATAGCGCGAGCCCTTTTGCAAAGCCTACTCCCACTAGCAAAGACCCGATGAGTCCCGGCGCATAAGTCACTGCAACGGCATCTATGTCATGCATTCCGCACTCTGACAAGCTTAGTGCCTGTTTTGTTATTTGCGAGATTACCTCTATGTGCCTTCGTGACGCGATTTCGGGCACTACTCCACCGTACAATTTATGCTCTTCTTGCGACGCGACCACGTTTGACAGCACTTTTCTACCGTCTTGCACCACCGCTGCTGCCGTCTCATCGCACGAACTCTCTATCGCCAAGATCTTCACTAGCATTTCTCTCCCTCGTCACCGTAATTTTGCCGCAACACCTAGTCTTTTACCAACGCATACGTCAACTCATCCGCGAATTCACCGTATTTATAGACCTTTTTGTTGTGCACTCCTTCAAGCTCAAACCCAGCCTTCTCCAAAACCCGCCTCGAGGCTGCATTTTCGGCAAAAACCTGCGCGTCAATCCTGTTTATATCGTAATTCTCAAAAACAAACTCGCAAAACGCCTTCACCGCCGACGTCATGACACCCTTGCCCCAGTACTCCTGCGCCAGCCAATAGCCCAACTCGCACGATTTTACATACACGTCGCCCCGAAGCCGCGCGCAGATACACCCGCAAACCTTGTTTTCGACAAAAATGCCCAATATCACGTCATCCTTGCTGCTCGCTGCATAACTGATGTACTCCCGCGCATCCTGCAGAGTGTACGGATACGGAAATGCTGCTCTCAAAAACCGCGCCACTTCTTCATTGTTCGCCGCTTTCGCGAGTTGCTTAGCGTCTGATAGCCTCAACCTTTTCAGCTCATAATCCATAATTTTTCACCCCTCACCCAAGTCAAACCGCGTCATAATCAGCGCGTCCTCCTTTGGATTTAAATAAAAGGCCTTCCTTTGGCCTACCTCTGCGAATTCTAGCTTTTTATAAAGCGAAATCGCCGCCGTGTTGGACTTTCTAACCTCTAGCGAAATAAAACTTAAATTCTTTTCTCGACCTGCCTGAATTAGGCCTCCCATCAGAGCTTTGGCGATCCCGTTGCCTCTGTGCTGCAGAAAAACTGCCACATTCGTGATGTACCCCTCGTCGCATACAAATTTCGCACCAGCGTACCCCAAAACCTTGCCGGAATCATCCACCGCAACGAAAAAATGCGAATTCTCATTGCTTAATTCTCTTGCCAATAGTGACTTTGACCACGGCTGCGAAAAGCAACTCCTCTCTAGCGCGGCAACTTCATCCAAATAGCGCTCTGACATTGGCGTTATCTCAAAGTTTCGCATCTTTCTCCCCCAAGCGCCACGTTTTAATCAGACTTTTCACCGCTTCTTCAATTTTGTCGCGGCAATCCTCATATGCCTTCAAGTCGCCTCCGAATGGGTCGGGGATTTCGTCACCCAGCACATAGATTTTCTCACTATCTATCCCCAAATTAATCAAAAACTCGCGCTGAATCCGCGTCATTACAACAAACTTATCGATATCATTTGGGTTAACGTCAACAATATTGCGTGAAACGTGCGATCTCAGATCCACATTTATCTTCTCGCAAGCTATAATCGCGTTTTCCGTCGCCCCAGAAACGTTGTCCGCCGCTATACCGGCACTTTGAGCACTTATCTTGCTCAACTTTTTCTCTACCATAATTTTATTGAAAATCCCAGCAGCCATCGGACTTCTACAAGTGTTGCCCGTGCAAACAAACAGTATACTCAAGTTCGTCTCGCCTCTCCCTCGCTTAGTTCTCATTGCTTCGCGTCGTACCACGTTTTGCCGATGTTTGCTTCGGCCACCAGCGGGACTTTCAGCATTGCTGCACCCTCCATCTCTGTCTTTAAAAGCCCGGCAACTTCCGAAGCTTCCTCTTCCGTCGCCTCCACAATCAGCTCGTCGTGCACTTGCAAGATCAATTTCGCCGTCAAATTGCGCTCCTTCAGCTTTCGACTTACGTTGATCATCGCGATTTTTATGATGTCCGCCGCGGAGCCTTGGATCGGCATATTTCGGGCAACCCGCTCGCCAAAAGACCGCAGATTGAAATTAGACGACGCGATCTCGGGCAGATACCGCTTCCTGCCGAAGATCGTCTCCACGAACTTGTCCCTTTTCGCCGCCTCTATCGTCGCGCGCATGTACTCCCGCACCCCGGCGTAGTGCGACAGGTAGCTGTCGATGTACATCTGAGCGTCCTTGCGCAGCACTCCGATGTCCTTGGCCAGCGAGAACGCGCTTATTCCGTACACAATCCCAAAGTTGACGGCCTTTGCGCGGCTTCGCATTAGCGGCGTGACCATGCCCTCTGGGATCCCGAAGACCTGTGACGCGGTTATGGTGTGGATGTCCAAATCGTGCTTGAATGCGTCGATCATAGCTCGGTCGTCTGCCAGATGCGCCAATATTCGTAACTCTATTTGAGAATAATCCGCGTCAACCAACACGCAGCCTGCCTTCGCGCAAAAAAATCGCCGCAACTCCTTGCCCCGTTCGGTCCGTACCGGGATGTTCTGCAAATTCGGCTCCAGCGAGCTTATCCGTCCGGTGCGCGTCTCCACTTGGTTAAACCGCGAATGCACCCTACCATCGGGCCCCACGACCTTTAAAAGTCCATCGCAGTACGTGCTCTTTAGCTTTGCGATCCCCCTATACTGCAAAATCAGCTCTACAACGGGGTGGAAGCCTCGAATACTCTCCAAAACCTCGGCGCTTGTTGAATATCCGCTTTTTGTTTTTTTCCCTTTGGGCAATTCCAACTCCTCAAAAAGCACGACTCCTAGCTGTTTTGGTGAGTTTATGTTGAACTCCCTGCCGACCTGCCGGTATATTTCGGCCTGAATTTCTTGAAGCTCCAGCATCAACGTCTCTCCGTACGCCTGAATGCCCTCTGCGTCTATCAAAAACCCAGTTGTTTCCATGTCCGCCAAAACCCTGGCCAGCGGCAGTTCTATTTCCTCTAGCAATTTTTTTTGCGCGTTTTTCTCAATCTCCCGTGATATTTCATCACACAAACCGCTAAATTCCGCTACGTTCTGGGCAAACTGCAAGTACTCATCGTCAGATCCCTTTACCTGCACCCGTTTTACCTTGTATTCCGCCGCCAACGCCTCCAGGCCGTAATTCTTCCCCGACGGATTCAGCAAATAGGCGCCCAGCAGCACATCCAGCTTCACATTTTCCACACTCACCCCGTGCGGCTGCAGCGCTTCGTAAACCGCCTTCACATCGTAGGTCCTCTTGGGGAGTCGCTCATCCCGCATCACTGCTGCAATCCAGCTCTCATGCTTTTTTAAATCGCGCAAAATATAGACTTTTCCATCCGCGCAAAATCCCATACAGCCGGCCTTTTCATCTTGATATCTCAGCAAAAAATCTAGACTTTTCTGATGTTTAACGACCTTCTCCAAATTCGCTATGCTTTCATCTAAAATGGCTTTAAAGCTCAATTCTTCGGGGCTTACCAACTCCTCACATGTCTTCAAGTCCGCCGCTTCTAGGCCCATCTTCTTTAGGAGCGAGAACATCTCCAAATCTGTCAGCGTTCTGGCCACCTTAAGCTTGTTCATTTCTTGCGGAACGTAGCCTTCAAGCGCTAGGTCTATCGGCACGTCTTTAACAATCGTCCCTAAAAATTTGCTCAAAAACGCAGATTCCTTCGATTCTACCAGCTTTTTTCGCGTGCCTTCTTTAATCTCTGCCGAGTCTATGTTTGCGTACAAATTCTCAAGCGACCCGAATTTCCTGATTAATTCGCCAGCGCCCTTTTCACCAATCCCAGCAACGCCGGGAATGTTGTCCGAAGCATCCCCCTGAATTGCCTTTATATCGATCAGCTGAGCCGGTTTCACGCCGTAAACCTCTTTAATCTTGGCTTCGTCATACAACGTTACTTCTGGCCGGCCAAATTTGGTCGCGGCTATTCGCACCGTCACGTGAGGCCCCACCAGCTGCAGGCTATCTCTGTCTCCGGTCGCTATAACGCACTCCTGTCCGGCTTTCTCACACGTGTACGCCAATGTTCCCAAGATGTCATCGGCCTCGTAGCCCTCTTTCTCCACCAACTTGTAGCCCATATCGGCAAGCAGCTCTTTTAGCACCGGAAACTGCACCGCGAGCTCCGGCGGCATGCCCTTTCTGTTCGCCTTATACCCTTTGTAGCTGTTGTGGCGGAATGTTGGCGCCTTCATGTCAAAGGCTATTGCGATGGCGTCTGGGTTTGTCTCTTCCTTAAGCTTGTTCAGCATCGTCAAAAAGCCATATATCGCGTTTGTGTAGAATCCTTTTTTCGTCGTCAGCAGCTTTATCCCGTAAAACGCCCGATTAAATATGCTGTTGCCGTCCAAAACCAGCAGCCTCACGCGCACCACTCCCCCGTCACTCGTCGTCTGCCTCCATTATACCACATTCGCGCAAATAATTCAGCCCGATTTCGCGCCCGTTTTTTCGGCGTAGACTTATTTTTGAAAATGTGCTAAACTGTTAGGAGTCCAGTTTGGTGAAGGGGAATGCGTTTGAAGATTGGCAATGTTAGTATTGGCGGGCTCGCTGCCCTCGCGCCCATGGCGGGCGTTGCCGACAGAGCTTTTAGAGAGCTTTGTATGCGATTTGGCGCCAGTTATGTCGTTAGCGAGATGGTTAGCGCCCGTAGTATCTCGTTTTCTAACGATAAGACGATTAATCTTTTGAGGATTTCTCGCAGCGAGCACCCCTGCGCTATCCAGATTTTTGGCGACGACCCCGATATAATGGCCAACGCGGCGACCTTTGCACTAAAGTACAAGCCCGATATCATCGATATAAACTTTGGTTGTCCGGCTCCCAAGGTTAATAAAAGCGGTGGTGGCGCCATTTTGATGAAGTCACCGGATCTTTGTGGCAGAATTGTTGCGGCTGTTAAGCGAGTTGTTGACATTCCTGTTACGGTGAAGATCCGAAAGGGCTGGGGTTCTGCTACTGTGAATGCGCCTTTGGTGGCTAAAATTTGTGAAAATGCTGGTGCCGATGCTATCATTATTCACGGCAGGACGCGCGAGCAGATGTTTCGTCCGGGTGTGGATCTCGATATCATCGCAAAAGTCAAGAAGTCTGTTGGCATTCCAGTTATCGGAAATGGCGACATTACTTGCGGTCAGGATGCCTACAACATGCTCAACCGCACGGGGTGCGATATGGTCATGGTCGGCCGCGCTGCTTTGGGCAATCCTTGGGTGTTCGCAGAGATTAATCATTTTTTGGACCCGGGCAATCACCCCTACACTCCGCCATCCATTGAAGAAAAACTGCGGGTAATGCGCTCTCACGTGGGATCCATTTGCAACAACGAGGGCGAAATCCTTGGTATAATGAGGGCGCGGCGGCATATTATTTCTTATATACGGGGGATCCCCTTTGCGGCGGCCTTTAGGGACAAAGCCTCGCGGGTTGCGTGTCTGCGCGATGTTGAGGCTCTTGCGGATGAAATTTTGCGCGCTTGCCGGAATGACGCCATTTGTTAAAACATTTGCTTAAATTTTAATCTTAATTTTTGTTTGGAGGATACTATGAAAAAAATTGCGATAATTACTGATTCTGCCGGGGATTTCTCTGCTAAGTTTGCGAAAAAGCACAACGTGAAGGTGATTCCGCTGCGGATTTGTTTTTCGGATAAGGAGTTTCGCGATGGGGTCGATATTTCCTGCGACGAGATTTACCCCATGCTGGAGACCGAGATTCCTAAATCCTCGCTGCCGTACCGCGACGACATCATTGCTGCTTTCGACAGTGCTCGCGATGAGGGCTATACTGACGTGATTTATATCGGCATTTCTTCAGGTTTGTCGGGCACTTTTAATGCTGTTCGACTGATCGCTAGCGAATATGACGGGCTTAACATTCACTGCTTCGACTCTAAAACCCTGTCTTGCGCCCAGAATATGCTCATTTGGGCTGCGATTGCCGCTCTGAAGACAACCGACAACATTCAGGAGATTTTCGCGCGGCTTTCTGAGATTCGCAATAGAATGGTCGCTATGTTCTGCGTTCGCGACCTTACATACCTCATAAAAGGCGGCAGAATCGGGAAGGTCGCTGGCACGGTGGGGAGTCTTCTTAAGCTGTGCCCGATAATTAAGGTCAACGACGACGGCGTTTATGAGACTGCATCTAAGACCATCGGCTTTAATCGCGCACTGGAGGCCCTCGCTGCTGAGGTTAAGAGTCGGTTTGCTAACGTCGAGGTCGCCATTTCGCTGACTTACTCCTCTAACAAGGAGCTTGCCGAGCGGATAAAGGCCGAAATTAAGAAGTGTTGCAAGGTTAAGTCCTGCGAGATTAACCCTGTTACCGCCGTTTTGGGCGTTCACACCGGTCCAGATATGGCTGGTATTGCGGTTTATCCGATTTAAAACCCTATTCGCTTCGATTATACCTGAGATCTATTCATAAATAAAAATCACATAACCTGCACGAAGGCTTTTGGAATCACGATTTCAAGAGTCTTTTTTTGTCACATCCGCGCCAATTCTAATATTATGTAACGACAAGTTTATTTTTCTTCGATGTTTATTTTTACTGAAATCCGGCAACAATACTCTTGTCGGGCCATTCGCCCTAATCAAATTAAAATTTGCGGAGCGTGAACAACATTGACTATTAAACGCGGTGATATATTTTATGCCGATTTGAGCCCGGTTATTGGCTCCGAGCAAGGCGGGATGCGCCCTGTTCTGATCATTCAAAATGACGTTGGCAACAAATTCAGCCCCACTGTGATTGCGGCGGCCATCACGAGCCAGCATTCCAAGTCGGATCTGCCAACTCACATACAGCTTGATGCTCATGGTTGCGGCCTTTCTAAGGACTCGGTCGTGCTTTTGGAACAGGTTCGGACTCTTGATAAGAAGCGGTTGAAAGAAAAAATGGGCTGTCTCGACGCCTTTGCCATGCGCCTTGTCGACGAAGCCCTGTCCATAAGCTTTGGTCTTTTCAACAATTACACCATAAAAGAGGCTACATAAGCCCCATCTGACAGCTATTTTACAACGATTAACCTTTCCCTAATCAGTATTAATGTTTGGTCAAGCCATCAGGTCCAAATTCTTTAGCCGATCCGCCGCCGTTTGGATGTCCTCTCTGTTGCCAAAAGACGTCATCCTAAAGAATCCCTCGCCGTTTTGGCCAAACCCAGCGCCTGGCGTGCCGATGATATTCGCATTGTCCAGCAGATAATCAAAAAATTCCCACGAAGTCATATTATTCGGGCATTTCAGCCAGATGTAAGGTGAATTCTCGCCTCCGGTGAAGTGCACGCCCTTAGCGCGCAAGGCCTCCGCGATAATCCTTGCGTTCTCCTTATAATAGCCGATATTTTCTTTAATCTGCGCCATGCCATCCTTCGAAAACACAGCAGCAGCACCCCTTTGAATGATATAGGGAACGCCATTAAACTTGGTAGACTGCCGCCGAAACCACAATTTATTTATAGAAGCGCCGTCCACCGCCAAATCTCTCGGCACAACGGTGTATCCGCAGCGCACACCGGTGAATCCCGCCGTCTTGGAGAACGAACACAGCTCTATGGCGCACTTCTTGGCACCTTCTATCTCAAAAATACTGCGAGGCAAGGTCTCATCAGAGATAAAAGCCTCATATGCAGCATCAAATAAGATTACAGCGCAATTTTTCAAGGCATAATTCACCCAAACCCGCAGCTGGTCGTGATTATAAACCGCTCCTGTTGGATTATTGGGCGAACAGATGTAGATTAAGTCCGCTTTCACTGAATCATCGGGCATCGGCAAAAAATTATTTTCCATATTCGCATTAACATAGTGGATCCGCCGCCCCGCCATCACGTTCGTGTCCACGTATACGGGGTAAACCGGGTCCGGAATCAGCACCGTGTTATCGCTCGAAAAAATGTCCAAAATGTTCGCCACGTCGCTCTTCGAGCCGTCACTCACAAAAATCTCATCCAGGTCCAAATCGACGTTCCTGCCGATGTAATAGCCTTTTATCGCCTCTCGCAAAAAGTCATACCCCGGATAAGGCCCGTAGCCCCTGAAAGTTTCCTTCTTGCCCATCTCCAAAATGGCGCTCTGCATGGCTTTAACAACTGCATCACACAACGGTAACGTCACGTCGCCTATCCCTAAGCTGAACAACTTCGCCTCCGGATGCACATTCGCAAATTCGCTCGCCTTTTTTGCGATATTCGCAAAAAGATAGCTGTCTTTAAGCATCAAATAGTTCGAATTTATCTTCATTTAAGCCCGATCTCCTCTTAGTTTTTCGCGATTTACCGCCGTTTATTCAAGCTAGCCCTCACAAACTCCCGAAAAAGCGGGTGTGCATGGTTCGGACGGCTCTTAAACTCCGGATGATACTGCACTCCAACAAAAAAATCCAGCCCACTAAGCTCCACCGCCTCCACCAGAAGGCCATTTGGCGACGTCCCCGAAAAGGCCATCCCGTTCTCCTCAAAAAGCTCGCGGTACTCATTGTTAAACTCGTACCTATGCCGGTGCCTCTCGGCCACTTCCTCGGTTCCATAAACCCTTTGCAGCGTCGTACCTAGCTTTATCTTGCATGGATAAGCCCCCAGCCGCATCGTACCACCCTTTGGCGCGCCCTCCTGCTGATCCTCCATCAAGTCAATAACCGAGCACTCCCCGCCTGGCTTGAATTCGCTAGAGTTAGCCTCCTTAAGGCCCAAAACATTCCGCGCAAACTCCATCACAGCGGTCTGCATGCCCAAACAGATCCCCAAAAACGGCACATTGTTCTCGCGCGCATACTTTATCGCAGAGATTTTCCCGTCCACACCGCGATCTCCAAATCCGCCCGGCACCAAAATCCCGTCGCAATCAGACAATAACTCATCCGCACTAAAATCCGTCACCAATTCGGCATCAATCCACTTTATCAGCACCTCGGCGCCATTCTCGAACCCTGCATGACTCAAAGCCTCGGCCACAGAGAGGTACGCGTCGTGCAGCTTTACGTACTTGCCCACCAGCGCGACCTTCACCTTCTTGTCGCGCGAATTTATCCGCTCCACCATGGCCATCCACTCGGACATATCGCCCTCGCCGCAATCCAACCCCAGCTCGCGGCAGACAATCTCCGAAAAGTTGCTCTCCTCCAGCATCAGCGGGGCCTGATACAGTGACGAAACCGTGGTATTCTCGATTACACAGTCCGGCTTAACGTTGCAAAACAGCGAAATCTTTTGCAAAATGCCCTTGCTCAAAGGCTCATCGCATCGCGTGACGATTATATCGGGGTTTATGCCCAACGAGCGCAACTCCTTTACCGAATGCTGCGTGGGTTTTGACTTATACTCGCCGGAGCTCCTTATGTACGGCACCAGCGTCACGTGGATGAACAGGCAGTTCTCGCAGCCAACCTCCAGCGAAATCTGCCGTATAGCCTCCAAAAACGGCTGACTCTCTATGTCGCCAGTCGTGCCACCAATCTCCGTAATAACCACGTCCGCATGGGACTTCTTGCCCACCAAATAGACGAAATCCTTGATCTCATTGGTAATGTGCGGAATAACCTGTACCGTTTCGCCCAAGTATTCGCCATTCCGCTCCTTCTTTAGAACGTTCCAATACACCTTCCCCGTCGTCAGATTCGAAAATTTATTCAGCTCCTCGTCGATAAACCGCTCGTAATGGCCCAAGTCAAGGTCCGTCTCCGCGCCATCCTCCGTCACAAAGACCTCCCCGTGCTGATACGGGCTCATAGTCCCCGGGTCGACGTTTATATAAGGATCCAGCTTTTGCGCCGCGATCTTAAGCCCTTTAGCCTTCAGCAGCCTGCCCAAAGACGCCGCCGTGATGCCCTTTCCGAGGCCCGAAACCACGCCGCCCGTCACAAAAATGTACTTCGTCATACCTCCACAACCCCTTCAAAAACTTTCTCGGCCTTGCCCGTCAAATACACGCGTTCGCCGGTGTACTCGACCTTCAAGATCCCGCCTCGCAGCTTAACCACGACCTCTTGCCCCTTGTTGCAAAAGCCGTTCAAGACCGCCGCAACAACAGCCGCGCAAGCTCCAGTGCCGCAAGACAGCGTCTCATTGCTGCCGCGCTCCCAGACCCTCATGCTCAGCGTAGTATTATCCACAATTTTCACGAATTCCGTATTGATTTTTTCCGGAAAAAGCTCGCTATTCTCAAAATCAGGGCCGATTTTCTCCAAATCAAGCCGCTGCACATCGTCGCAAAACACGACGCAATGCGGATTCCCCATCGAAACGCACGTAATATCGTAGTCACTGTCGCCAAACCGCGCCCGATAGCTTACCACCTGTTCCAAATTCAAATTAACCGGGATCTTGCCGGCACTCAGCTCCGGACAGCCCATGTCCACCGTCACCAAATCTGCCTCCGAGCCACTTTCCAAAATCTTCAAAGTTTTAATCCCGCTCAACGTCTCGACCGTAATCTCGGGCTTTTTAGCGATCCCGTTGTCAAAAAGGTACTTCCCAACGCACCGGACGCCGTTCCCGCACATCTTACCCTCGCTGCCATCAAGATTAAACATCCGCATCCTAGCGTCGGCCACGTCAGACGGGCAAATCAAAATAACGCCATCTCCACCAATCCCATAGCGCCGGTTAGAAAGCCTCCGGCTCAGCTCGCCAGGCTCGTTAACATCCTGATTAAAGCAGTCAATATAGATATAATCGTTGCCGCAACCTTGCATTTTCGTGAACTTCAGCTCCACCACATCGCCCCATTTTTCAGTCTTTAAGCCGCTCGATCGTCGCGCATTAATTTAAATTATACCCCAAATTTTCAGATTTTTCAACTCGGCGCCACAAAAATTCGGCCCGGTGAATAAATCCGCGGCCACCTGACCATAATTCTAACAGCCAATGGCGAAAAATCTAAAACGGACGGTGTTAAAACCATGAAACTCATTGAAAAATCACTTATCTCGGGCTTTCTATTGACCTTCATCCTTGCTCTAACGGGCTTTGCAAACAACTGCGAGAATCTTAGCACAAAGGTTTTGCGGCTACATATTCTTGCAAACTCCGATGCCGCCGAGGATCAAGCGCTAAAGCTAAACGTTCGGGACAAAATTATAGAAAAGTCCGAAAACTTCCTGAACACCGCGACCAGTAAGGCCTCCGCGCAAAATCTTACCGCCGAAAACCTCGATAACATCAAAAAAATCGCCGAGCAAGAAGTCCAAACCCGCGGCTACAGCTATCCAATAAAGGTTCAGATGACCAAGATGTACTTTCCGACCCGAAATTACGGTAACACAACCCTCCCCGCCGGCCACTACGACGCTTTGAGAGTCTTAATCGGCGAAGGTAAAGGAAAAAATTGGTGGTGCGTGATTTTCCCGCAGATGTGCCTTGGAAGCGCGAAAAATAGCGCCGCCATCGACTCTGTTTTTTCTGATTCAGAAAAAAAGATAATCAACAGCAGCGAAAATTACGAAATTAAATTCAAAGTCGTAGAGTGGTTCTACGCGCTTAAGGGCGCCATTTCTAGCTGGCTCACCTAGCCTCAAACCACTATTCTTGCGGCATCTCCCAGTTGTTCCACACGTTCTGCACGTCGTCGTTGTCCTCCAGCGCATCTAGCAGCTTCTGCATCTTGGCGCGGTTCTCCTCCTCCGCAATGCTGCTGTACGTGCTCGGAACCATCTCAACCTCTGCCGACGCAAACTCGTACCCCTTCGATTCTAGCGCCTCTCGCACATTGCTAAAGTCCTCGGGCTCTGTGTAGACCTCAAAGATATCTTCATCCGCCAAAAAGTCCGACGCACCGGCCTCCAAAGCAGCTTCCATGACTTCATCCTCGCTCTGACCAGCCTTCTCAATGACAATGACGCCCTTTTTAGCAAACATAAACGACACACAGCCCGGCGTGCCCAAGTTTCCGCCAAACTTATCAAAATAATGCCGCAAATCCGCAGCAGTTCGGTTTCTGTTGTCCGTCAAGCTCTCCACAATCACCGCAACTCCGCTAGGCCCGTACCCTTCATAAACAATAGCCTCGTATTTTTCGCTATCTGTCGAGCCCGCCGCCTTCTTGATAATCCGCTCTATGTTGTCGTTCGGCACGTTGTTGGCCTTCGCCTTCGCGATGCAATCCTTAAGCTTCGAGTTCACCGCCGGGTCGGCCCCGCCGCCTTCTTTTACCGCAACAGCCAGCTCCCTGCCTATCTTCGTAAAGATCTTCGCCCGCGCGCCGTCCGTCTTTTCCTTCTTCCTCTTGATGTTGCTCCACTTCGAATGCCCCGACATACCCAAAAGACCCCCCTATTTCACCATTTTCACTGATCTTATTTTAGCACACAAAAAATTATATATCAAGCCGGGCGCCGATTTTTGCGTTTTTCGCAATTTCGCCCTTGAAAATGTTCCCCGGGTGCGCTATAATATTATTCGAGTTTCCGCTCGTAGCGCAGCTGGATAGCGCAACAGATTCCGATTCTGGAGGTCGGGGGTTCAAATCCCTCCGAGCGGGCCACCTACTTTTCTTTAAGGAAGAAAAGTAGGCAAAAGAACCTTTAAGTTCACAAGCCATGCTGATTCTGCGTTTTGCAGTGGGTCTGGCATTTAACTTTGAGAAAGAAAAATTTTTAAAAAATGAGGGGTACAATATAGTGAAAAAGTCGGTTTTAGCAAAAGTTTTATCTTTGGCTGCCATTGCGGCGATTGTTAGCTGTTTGGGCGGATGTTCGGGCAACAAAAATTACAAATCGGTTGAAGTCAATGGAAAAACCATGAGGGCGCATGTGGACGGTTCGGGAGATAAAACAATAGTCATGTTAAGCACTTGGGGCTCAGATTCTCCAATAGACGATTTCTATCCAGTTTATAAAAAATTGCGTAAGGATTATAAGGTAGTTGTTTTAGAATATTTTGGGTGTGGTAACAGCGACACAACAGATCAAGAACGCACCAATGAAAACATGGTTCAAGAAATTCGTTTAGCACTCAATAAGCTAAACATTAAGCCACCGTACATACTTATGCCACGTGAAATGTCCGGCCTTTATAGCCTTTATTACGCAAGCAAATTCCCTTCGGAGGTCTCTGCAATTGTCGGGTTGGATATGTCTTTGCCGCAAGAGCAGTTGGAGCGCTGGACTGAAGATACTTTTGAAGAAACAAAAGAAGAAAAAAGGTCAAGTAACCTGAACCCTTCCGTTATGAATCAGTGGAACTCATTTTATAGCAACTCCAAGGAGCTGGAAAATGTTAAATATCCACACGATTTGCCGGTGCTTGCGCTCTTATCTGAAGGAAAGGTGAATAATGTTAATGACATTATTAAGGGCGGAACAATGAGGACTTCTTTGGTCGATATGAATAATAATATGATTACAAATCCAAAGATCCAAACTACTAGGATTTTAAGTGGTGGCGGTGACTTGCCTTATGATCAACCTGACGAAATCGTAAAGGCCAGCAAAGAATTTATCGAAAACCTGTAAACATCATATGTTTAGCGGAGAAAAATATGGGGTTCATATCTTATAGCGTGAAGTTTTTTAGCCAGAAGTTGGATCTGTATGAGTCTAGATATAATGGCGATGCTCCGAGGTCCGTCGTGCACGAAGCAAAGGTGCTTTTAAAATTGCTAGATGACATCCGCGATGAAGGCTATGAAAATTCTTATATGCGGATCTCTGCGCAGTGTGACGCCGTTAATCGGTTAAAAAACTTCATACTTTCTAATAATGATGTGCCCTTTGCTCTGGAAAAGTACACTATAAGCCCCGATATAACTTATGGCACCGACGAATATGATTTAGCGACTTATATTTCTCTTATAGAACAAAAAATGGTCACCCCTGGGGCAAAACTCTCGACTGTTCCTGAAATTTTTTATGACATTTTAGAATATTCAAAGGATATTTTTCGTTCCTTTCGGTACAGCACTGCGTATTGCTTTTTGTTGCGGGACACGTTGCTCCCTTATTTGGCTTTTAGAAAGTGGCAAAATTCCGGATACTCTAACGTTTATCCTTTGTTCATTAGCAGAAAGTATTTTTCTTTTTTCGAAAATGAGGACGGGTACATCTACAGCGAGATCCAAAATGTGATTTTTGAGGCGCTTGAAAATAACGTAGAAAATTTTGGCCAGTTGAAGGAATATGTTAAAACGGCTTTAAATAAAGAACTG
The DNA here is from genome assembly GCA_948537335.1 of uncultured Eubacteriales bacterium. GTDB lineage: Bacteria > Bacillota > Clostridia > Oscillospirales > Acutalibacteraceae > CAG-557. The sequence goes on along the minus strand of CAOUJG010000008.1, from coordinate 2,716 downwards.
GCGCCGTTTTGTGATTTATTTGACTCTTTAAAACGGCTTTTAGATAAAATTTCTCAAGAAAAGGTCTTAATCATCGAGTCTGGCTACATCGGCACGATTCCTTTGCTGCTAAGTGCGCTTGATGACCGCGTCGACTTTCGGTTGTTCACGACTATTCCCTATTTTTACGAGGTTTATAACGGCAAATTTTTTACCGACCAGTTTGAAAAGGTCAGACTGTTCGAAACAATTCAGTGTCAGGACGCTTTGTTCAAGTTTTCTTCAGTTTCTGTTAAAAATGCAGATGTGGCCGTCGTTGAAGCAACAGATAAAAAGGTATTAGACAGAGCTCATGCGGAGTTGCGCACGTGGAACGATTTAATAAACCGCTTTGGCGACATTTAGGCTTTGCATTTTTGGATTTTATGCGGTACAATAGAGGGGGCACAGCAATTTTATGCGGATATGGCGGAATTGGCAGACGCGTATGGTTCAGGTCCATATGAAAGCAATTTCATGCAGGTTCAAGTCCTGTTATCCGCACCATGCTGAGTAGTTATAAGGGACTTGGGATTTTATTATAACTACTTTTAAAAATTGGGGCCTTGAAGGGGCGATTGATTAACAAGCAATCTCCTCTTTTTTTGTTCGCCCAAAAGCTTTTTGATAGCTTTCCTTTTCTGGGCGAGTTAGTCTGGGAATCTGCACTTGTCCAATCATGTTGTAATAAATTTCTATCTTTTGGATTGTCTCTCCGAAAACTTTTTCTTTATGGTGTACAATAATTTTATCGATAAACTCATGTAAAATCTCCGACGTTAATTCTTCTACGCTTGAGTATTTTCTGACAATTTGCAAGAACCCATCCGCATTAAGCTCGTGCTTCTTCTCTTCGGCAACTATCTTGCGCATATTCTTGATCTGCGCTTTCAGCTCAAACTGTTCTTCTTCATACTTTTCAGATAGCTTCAAGAAGCGCTCTTCAGATAAGTTCCCTAAGATTTTTTCTTCGAACACCTTTTCGCAGAGTGTGTCGAGCTCCTTGTCACGAGCCAACATTTTGCTTAACGTTTCAAAGTTTTTCTTTTGGGTTGCTTGAATTCGCTTGTAATTTTCATCAACGACTATTTTTACAAACTCATCTTCAAACTCAGTTGCGAATTGCACGATGTTTGCTATATCATTTTTCACTAAATATGTTAGTACATCAACTCTGATATGATGTGTTTTCTTGCACAAACCGTTTTGAGCCCGGTTATTTCTGCAAGAAAAGTAGTGATTATCCGGATTATCATGAGTAAATTTATAATTTAGGTTCGCACCGCAGTCTGAGCACTTTAGTAACCCTGCAAAAATGTTTTTCTGAATATGCTTAGGTTTTCGGTATTTTGTGTTACCAAACGACTTTTGAATCTCTTCAAAAAGTTCACGGCTAACTATTGGCTCGTGAACATTTTTATGAATCTGCCAGTTTTCAGGGTCGTTGTCTATTCTCTTTTTTAGTTTAAACGACTTACTGTAGGTTTTGAAGTTAACAACATCGCCGACATAAGATTGATTTATTAAAATCTTCCTCACCATCTCAACTGTCCAAAGGTATTCATTCCGCGGATTTTTAATGGAGGGTTTTCTGTACCCCTTTTGAGCAGCATACATGGATGGAATCAAGATTTTTTCGCGCTTTAAAAGTTTGGCTATATTCACCGTGCTTTCACCTTGCTTTCGAAGATTATAGATTTTTCTTATAATCTCTGCGCCTTCGTCATCGATTGCCCAAAGCTTGGGATTGTCAGGGTCTTTCTTATACCCAAGCGGCGGCTGACCGATTGCATAACCTTGACTGTTTTTAGTTCTTAGTGTAGACCGCATTTTGCGGCTCATGTCCTTTGCATACCACTCATTCATAATGTTTCGAAATGGCGTAAAATCATCTTCACCCATTGCACTGTCAACACCGTCATTTACCGCAATCAGCCTGATGTTGTGCATAGGAAGTATAGTTTCTGTAAGTTGTCCAACTTCTATGTAGTTTCTGCCCAGTCTAGACATATCCTTAACGATTAACGTTTCAACTTGATCCGATTCGATCATTTTGAACATTTCTTTAAATCCTTGCCGATTAAATGTGACCCCAGAAACTCCATCATCTATAAAGATTTTTGTGTTTCTAAAGCCATTTTTCTTTGCATAATTCGTTAACAATGTCCGCTGATTCGAAATACTGTTGCTTTCGCCTTCTAAGTCATCATCTCGCGATAACCTTAAATATAACGCCGTTATTTTTTCTTCATGTAAAATATTGTCTGTCTTATTTGACTGCTTCAATTTAAATTTTCTCCTTTCACGAGCAGCCAAAAACAATGTTTACGAAATTAATTATACCATATTTCTTTGGCTTACCCAACTCTTTAACTTAGAAGGCTGTTCACCTCTAGTTTTATTAAGTTTTTTATTTTTTCCTTCAGAGTCTCGCCTTGATCTAAAAAATGCGCGATAACTATGTAAGTCGCGCTTCCAAGCTTAACTTTTTGCTCTTTTAGAAAATCAACTGTTTCATATGAATTAGTCATAATTTAGCTCCTTTGCAAATTTATTTTAGAATATCTCAGCCTGGCGCGTGCTCGCGCAGAGCAATTCGCGGACGAAAAAATTTTAAAAACAAAATATCATGCTCGCGAATAATTTTTTACAATATCTCAGCCTGTTAAAAAATCAGCAGCATACGAATTTCACGTCC
>CAOUJG010000007.1 GCA_948537335.1 uncultured Eubacteriales bacterium | reverse complement strand
TAAGGATGCCTGGCGCCAGAAGTTCATTCGCGAAAGCAAGCTCAATGTGGGGCTGGATTCCGCTATTTTGATGAACCCTCAAACTTGGGTCGCTTCGGGGCATTTGGGCAATTTCTCTGACCCTTTGATGGACTGCAGAGAATGCAAAACTCGGCATCGGGCGGACAAACTCATCGAGAGCGCCGGTGGTGACGCCAACGGCATGCCTTTTGATCAGATGAACGCCTATATAACGGAGCATCACGTTGTTTGCCCGGTCTGCGGCGCCGCGAACTTCACTGATATTCGCAAGTTTAACCTGATGTTTAAGACTTTTCAAGGCGTGACCGAGGACGCGAAGAATGAGGTCTACTTGCGGCCCGAAACAGCGCAGGGTATCTTTGTGAATTTCGCTAATGTTCAGCGCACATCCCGGCGCAAGCTGCCTTTTGGCATCGCTCAGATCGGGAAGTCCTTTCGCAATGAGATTACTCCGGGCAATTTTATCTTTCGCACGCGTGAGTTCGAGCAGATGGAGCTTGAGTTTTTTTGCAAGCCCGGCTCGGACCTTGAATGGTTCAACTACTGGCGCGATTTTTGCAAAAACTGGCTCTTGAACTTGGGCTTAAAGTCCGATAACATTCGGCTTCGCGACCACTCCAAGGAGGAGCTTTCGCACTATTCGCGGGCTACTACCGACATCGAATTCTTGTTTCCGTTCGGATGGGGCGAGCTTTGGGGCATTGCCGACCGCACCGACTTCGATCTGACTCAGCATCAGGAGCACTCCGGCAAAAGCCTCGAGTACTTCGACCCTGACTCCAACCAGCGCTACATTCCATATGTAATTGAGCCTTCATTGGGCACTGACCGAGTCGCACTGGCCTTCCTCTGCGATGCATACGACGAAGAGACCACCGAAGACGGCGATACTCGCGTAGTGCTGAGGCTTCATCCGAATTTGGCACCATTTAAGGCGGCTATTTTTCCATTATCGAAAAAACTAAGCGACGGCGCTAGCAAGGTCTACAGCCTGCTCTCCGCGCACTTCATGGTCGACTACGACGAGGCCGGCTCCATTGGCAAGAGATATCGCCGCCAGGACGAGATCGGTACGCCATTTTGCGTCACGTATGACTTCGACAGCGAAGCCGACAGCTGCGTCACCGTGCGCCACCGCGACTCCATGCAGCAGGAGCGCGTTTCTATCGATAATCTGGTCGATTACATCGCCGAAAAAATCAAGATTTAGCCGCAAGTTTCAGTTTTTGGCTTCAATTTCGTAAATCACTAGCGCGGTGGCGACTATCGCGGCCGTCTCGGTGCGGAGGGTCCTTTTACCTAGCGTGCATGTCGCGCCCCCAGCGGCCGACACCAAGTCTACTTCTGCAGGTTCGAATCCACCCTCTGGCCCGATGAAAACAGCAACAGACTGCGGTTTTCTGGTGTTTATGACCTCTCGTAGTGGGGATCCACCATTTTCGTAAAAAAGAAGCGTTTTTTCACTTCTTTTTGCTGTTTCTACGGCATTTTCTAAGCTTACTGCTTCTAAAACGCGCGGTATTCTGCCTCTTCCGGACTGCTTTGCAGCTTCTTCGGCGATTTTCTGCCAGCGAGACACCTTCTTCTGCAGCGATTTCTCATCCGGACGCGAAACACATCGGCTTGTGAGCACCGGAACTATCGCGCTCACTCCGATTTCTACAGCCTTCTGCACGATGAAGTCCATTTTGTCCCCTTTGGGTAGCGCCTGAAAGAGTGTGACCTCTACACCTGGCTCAGATTCGCACTTTTCTACCTTTAAGAGCCTCAATTTCACCGAACCCTCGCCAAAATCCGTAATCTCACAAATATAATCCGTCGCATCGTGGCACAAAGTCAGCATTTCGCCCTTTTGCATCCGCAGCGACTTCGCAATATGCGCGGCGTCATCGCCCGAAATCTCAAAAAAATCCCCGACCGGCTCGTTCACAAAAAAACGCGGCATATCATCATTCCAATCGCAAAAATCAGGCGAGCCTCGGCCTCTGAATCACCGAAAGTTCGCCAGCTCAAACTTCTTCACAAAATTTATCATATTTTCGTTCTCGAACTCGTTCCTGCGCGATTTCACGATCTTCTCACGCAGATTTATCAGCCGGATGCGGTTGTACCGCTGAATGCACACGTACGGCAGGTTTATTAGCAGCACAACTGCGCAAAACGTTATTCCTATGAGGATCTTGTTGATCAAAACTATCAAAACCGCCACCCACATGCAGTTTTTGTGCGCCCACTCCGCGCGGCACGTTTCCAAAATAAACCGATCTATGTAGCTCAGCGATAAGCTGCTCAGGCGTTTTTTGGAAAATCCGTTTTTAGAAATGTACTGTGGTAACAAATTTTTCCAATCCTTGATTTTTAGCCATTTGTTGTACCATCGGCCATTATCCTCCCAGTATTTTTCTCGATAAATATACTTATTGTAATTAAAATGGTCGTCGCTCAAAACCTTGCAGCAGCAGAACACGATCAAGTCCCACGCCAGGATAAACCCCACGTTCCACGCCGCGACAATCCACGTATTTTCGCTCGAAATCATAAATTTATCGACCTCTTTTCCACTTTTTATGATACCCCAATTTCGCCCAAAAAGTCAACGATTTTTGAAAAAACCGCCCAAAAAATTTGACATAACGGCGCGGCGACTTTAAAATAGATTTAGATTTGTTTTGGAGGCCCGAATAAGATGGATTCAGGAAAACCCACGAATTCCCTAAATATTAACTTGCTCGCGCGCGAGCTGATCGACTTGTTGCTCGAAAAGAAGTTGAAGATCGCTACTGCAGAGAGCTGCACGGGAGGTTTGATTGCTAAGCTGATTACCGATATCCCCGGCGCTTCAGAGGTTTTCGAGTGCGGGATTTGCGCCTATTCAAATTCTATAAAAGAAAAATTGCTGTCGGTTTCCGCAAGGACTCTGGCGCAGCACACCGCCGTTTCTAAGGAGACCGCTATGGAAATGGCCGCAAACGTCCGAAAGCTTGCAAATGCCGATGTTGGCCTTTCTACCACGGGTTACGCTGGTCCAAAGAGCCCTAACTCCAATGATACCGTGGGGCTCGTATATGTTGGGCTCTCTAACATGACCAAAACCACCTATGTTCGCTTGAATTTGGCGCATGGCAACTCCGCAGACCGCGATTATATTCGGCTCTCTGCCGCATATAATGCATTAGTCGCCGCGCTGGATCTAATCAAAACCGGTATCGTCAAATAGCACAAAACACATATTAATTTTGGTTTTTTCAAATTTCCTGGTTTGGTCGACCTCATGGCACTTTTAGGTTTTGCATTTACTAAGGTTTAAAATTGCTCTCAGGTCGTCCACGGCGCGGTTTTCATGTCTATTGTTTTTGAATTTTTAATTTTGGAGGATTTTTTGTGAAAAATACCTGTTCGATCGTTTTGGCTGCGGGTGAAGGAACCCGCATGAAGTCGAATATGCCGAAGGTTTTGTCAAAAGTGCTTTTTCGGCCCCTGCTACAATGGGTTTTAAACGCTTTAAGTGACGCAGAAATCTCGCCGGTATGCGTAGTTACAGGCTACAAGAGTGACGTAATTATTGATTACCTGCAGAAACTCGCTCTTCCCTATGAGACCGTGATTCAAAAAGAGCGCAAAGGCACTGCTCACGCCGTTTTGACGGCTAAGAATTTTCTTTTGGAGAATATTGATAGGGACGTTCTGATTTTGAACGGTGACGGGCCTTTTATGGACAGCCGCACTATTAAAAATGCTTACGAACTGCATCAGAATCAGGGTAACGACGCTACGGTAATTTCTGCTAAAATCAAAAATCCGCATGGATACGGGAGAATCATCCGCGATAGCCACACAGGGACGCTCACAGCCATCGTGGAGGAGAAGGACGCTGACGAGACGACGCAGAAGATAAATGAGGTGAGCTCCGGCGGCTACTGGTTCAAGGTTCCGCCGCTTTTGGACGCCTTGCACAACATAAAAAGCAACAACTCTCAGCAAGAACTCTACCTTCCCGACACCATCAGCCTGCTTTTGTCCCGCGGGTTCCGCGTTAACGCCTATATTTCTCAATCCGAAAATACCGTGCTCGGCGCCAACGACCCGATCCAGCTGAACGAGCTTAACAACATAGCTAGGGCGGGCATTTTCAAGCGCCTGATGCTTAACGGGGTCGATATTCCTTGCACTGACGGGGTTGTCGTGACCGACGAGGTTCAGGTCGGGCAAAATACCTGCATTCTTCCTGGTACGGTCATCACCGGAAAAACCATTATCGGCACAAACTGCATGATTGGGCCAAATTCTCACATAAAAAACTGCTTGATCGGCAACAATATTATCCTTCGAGCAGTTGACTGCTCTGATTCTCGCATTATTTCGGACGTTTCGATTAAACCTTTTTCGCTCATCCGCAATAACGAATTTGTATAATTTGCCACAATTTATACTATTTGTATATTTAATGATAGGTTGATTTTTCCCTCCGCTTGGCCATTCCTTAGTAAAACAAAAAAGAGGTGTCCCAGTATGTTTAAAATTTTTAACAAGTCAAAGCCGGAATTCCTCGTCGTGGGACTGGGCAACCCTGGCGACAAGTACAAAAACACCCGTCATAATGCGGGTTTTATGGCTGTCGATCGTATTATAAAGGAAAAGGGCGTTACCGCAAAAAAAGTTAGGCACCATGCTGAAATTTTTGAGACTTCGTTTGCAGATAATCGCGTTCTGCTGGTAAAGCCTCAAACTTTTATGAATTTAAGCGGCGACGCCGTCGAAGAGATCGCAAGTTACCACAAAATTCCTATTGAAAGCGTCATCGTCATCGCGGACGACATCTCGTTGCCTCTGGGGAAGCTGCGAATTCGCAAAAAGGGCAGCGCTGGCGGCCACAACGGCCTCAAGGACATCATTCTTAAGACGGGGTGCGATACCTTTCCTCGGGTGAAGATTGGTGTTGGCGCCAAACCGCCAAAGTGGGATCTTGCCAACTGGGTTTTGTCCGAATTTAGCGCCGCGGAACGCGAAAAAGTTGATGCTGCGATAAAAAATGTAAGTCTCGTGCTCGAGCTGATGATCGGCGGTGACATCGACGGCGCGATGAACAAGTTTAATTCTTAAGAGGGTCAAAATGGAATTTTTAGACAAAATATTGCTAAAATCGCCAACGTTTAAATCTATACTAAAAGTAATTTTCGATGATAAAAACACAGTTGGTATTATAGGTTTGGCCGACATCCACAAGGCTCACTTTGCCCATTCTATCAACAAAGTCAAGAATTTGCCTGCACTTATAATCGTTCCAAACGAGGGTATTGCGCAAAAAATGGCCACCGATTTAACCTCTATGGGTAGCAGGGCCGCCGTTTTTCCGGCTCGCGACTTCAACTTTTATAATATTGAAGGGCAATCTACCGAATATGAGCACCGGCGGATTAGTGTTCTGAGCCGGATTCTAAGCGGTCAGTTAGACATCGTTATTGCCACAATCGACGCTGCGTTGCAATTCACGGTTCCAGAAATCACCTTCAGCACATCCACTTTCAGCATCGGCTTGGATACAAAAATTTCTCCCGAAAATACCGTTAAAAAGCTCACAAACTGCGGCTACACGCGCTCTGATCAGGTTGAAGGCCCGGGGCAATTTTCTCTACGCGGAGGAATTTTGGATATTTTTTCAACAAATAGTAATAATCCTGTCCGAATTGAGTTTTGGGGCGACGCGATCGACTCTATGAGCTTTTTTGATATTGCGGACCAGCGCCGGACCGAAAAAGTTGGCACCATAAACATCACTCCGGCCCATGAGGTCGTCATTAGCGACACTTCTAAACTTTTGGCAAAAATGATTGAACTTCAAAAACGTCTGGAATCAAGTAAATCCTCCGAAAAGGCGATTAATACTTTACGTGCAGAAATAGAATGCTTGCAAAACACAGGTAACATCGGGTCTCGAGATAAATTCATCTTACTTATATACGATTTTCCTGGGACTTTGCTAGATTATTTGCCGTCAAATGCGATGATATTCATATGCGAGCAGGCCCAAATCGATGAAAAACTGCGATCATATCAGGCTCGCTGGGAGGAAGATCTGCACTTATACCTAGAGGATGGCGTGCTTTGCAATGGTCTGACCTCCTTTTCGCTCAATAAATCTGACTTTTTGTCCTTTATTTTTAATAAACAAACTGTATATTTTGATTTGTTTTTAACTCAAAGTTATTTCTCGACAATTGATAAAAATATTGCCTTTAACGCTCGTCAGACTGCGCCTTGGAGCGGAAGTGTTAATCTTTTGAGCGAAGATCTGTCCTCTATGAGCGCTGATCAATCTGTTGTGATTCTCGCTGGCAATGAAAAGGCTGTTAACCGCATTGTGTTCGACCTCACGCCACTTTGCGAAAATATACAATCTGTATTAAATCCTGAAAATATACCAAATGGAGTTAAAGTTGTCACCCCTGGAATGCTCTCGGCTGGATTTGAATATCCAGAAATTAACTTTTCGCTCATTACCTACAGTCATGCTGGCAAGGCTCAGAAGATTTTTCCTAAAAAGAAAAATAAATCCACGAGCATTTATAGCCTTTCTGACCTGCATGTCGGCGATTATGTCGTTCATAGCCTGCACGGAATCGGAATTTTTAACGGCGTCCACAAGCTCGAGGTGCAAGGTGTGGCGAAGGATTACATCAAGATTTCCTACGCGAAGGGCGACACGCTCTATGTTCCTGTTACGCAGCTCGATTTGGTCGACAAATACATCGGCCCGTCTGCAGAAACTCGCGTAAAGCTGAATAAACTAGGCACGAGCGACTGGCAAAAGTCGAAATCGCGCGTGAAAAAGGCCACTCAGGACATCGCAAAAGAGCTCATCAAGCTGTACTCCGAGCGCATGCGAGCAAAGGGGTACGCCTTTGCCGAAGATGGCGAGCTTCAGCGCGATTTTGAGGCTCAGTTTGAGTACATCGAAACGCCCGATCAAATGCGGTGCATCGACGAAATAAAGGCGGACATGCAACGGATCGCACCCATGGATCGGCTTTTGTGCGGGGATGTCGGCTTTGGCAAAACAGAGATTGCCTTACGGGCGGCGTTCAAGTGCGTTTGCGACTCCAAACAGTGCGCTATTCTGGTCCCCACGACCATTTTGGCCTGGCAACATTTTGAGACACTCCTTTCGCGATTTCGCTCGTTTCCAGTAAAAATCGAGATGCTCTCGCGGTTCCGGACGCCGCGCCAGCAAGAGGCCATCCTAAAACGCCTAAAGCGCGGCGAAATCGACATCATCGTTGGAACGCATCGGCTGGTCCAAAAAGACGTGATTTTCCGCGATTTAGGCCTCGTAATCATCGACGAAGAGCAGCGGTTCGGCGTTAAGCAAAAAGAGCGCTTCAAGGAAATCGCTAAAAACGTCGATATCCTCACGCTGTCGGCAACGCCAATTCCCCGCACCCTGAACATGGCTATGTCTGGCATCCGCGACATGTCCTCGATCGAGGAAGCCCCGCAGAATCGGGTTCCCGTGCAGACCTATGTTCTGGAGCACAACCAAGCAATCATCAACGAGGCGATTCGCAAAGAGCTGCGGCGGGGCGGTCAAGTCTACTACATGCATAACAGCGTCGGCAGCATCTCTCAAACCGCGGCCGCTCTGCAACGCCAAATTCCCGAGGCGACGGTTGGCTTTGCCCACGGCAAAATGTCCGAACAGGAGCTTTCCCGCGTGTGGCAGGGCGTGATCGAGCATAAAATCGACATTCTAGTCTGCACGACGATAATCGAAACCGGCATCGACGTTGCAAATGTGAACACTTTGATCATCGAAAACGCCGATAGACTTGGGCTTGCACAGCTTCATCAAATTCGTGGCCGTGTAGGACGCTCAGAACGTCGCGCTTTTGCCTATTTTACTTATAAGCGCAACAAGGTTTTAAGCGAGATCTCGCAAAAGAGGCTTGCGGCAATTCGCGAGTTTACCGAGTTTGGTTCGGGCTTCAAAATTGCCATGAGGGACCTCGAACTGCGTGGGGCCGGGAATATTCTTGGTGGCGAGCAGCACGGACACATGGCCGACGTGGGCTACGACATGTATCTGAAGCTCTTGGGGAATGCTGTTCGCGTTGAAAAGGGCGACGCGCCGGCAAAATTAGAAGTCGAGTGCCTTGTGGACATCCAGGTTAGCGCCCATATTCCGGAACGGTACATCTCGAACGTGAACCAGCGGCTTGATATCTATCGCCGCATCTCAGATATCCGCTCTAAGGACGATGCTACGGACGTTTTTGACGAGCTGATTGACCGATTTGGCGATCCGCCCGAGAGCGTCAGCAATTTAATTGACATCGCGCTCATTCGTAACACCGCTTCGGACCTCGGAATTTACGAAATCCGCCAGCAGAACAACACTTTTCTGCTTTTTTCTAACAATTTGGACGAAAAGCTTCTCGAAAAATTCATAAAAACCATGGGCAAAAGAGTCACCATAAAGTCCGCTGCCAAGCCGCACGTCTGCGTCACGGTGGACCCCAAGCTCACTGTCATCGCCAATCTGAAAGAAATTCTATCGATATCTTAAATTTTTGTGGACATTTTTTGTAAAAAAGTGTATAATCTGATTAAAATAATATTTTTGCGCGGACTTTTGGCTTTTGGCGCGGGGTGTGGCCATGTTCGCGCAGCAAAAAAACGGAGGGTAAAGTAAAAATGAAATTTTTTAAAAAAGGCATTACTATGATCTTGGCGCTCGCACTTTGTCTGAATTTTTGCGGCTGCGGTTGTTTTGACAGGTCTTGGGCTATCCAATGCGGCGACGAATCCCTTCCTACTGGGGTTTACGTCTTTTTCTTGATGCAGGCCCATCAGGAGGCTATTCAGAAGTTGTCTCAAGACGGCTCCACTACCGACGACATCACCAACGCGACCATTGAGGGCCAGAGCGCACCCAATTGGATCGTCGAAAAGGCGCTGAATATGTGCAAGGACGCTCTTGTTGGCGAAGCGATGTTCTCGGAGATGGGCTTGAGCCTGGCTGAATCTGATGAAAAGCAAATTCAAGAGCTTGTTGACTCCGTCATGTCGTCCTCGGGCACGATGTTTGCAAACTCCGGCATTAGCCGGGCCGACGTGCAGCGCGTGGTTTCGGCTCAGGTGAAGAGGAGCAAGATTTTCATGGCTATTTACGGCAAAGACGGCTCCAACCCGGTTTCCGACGAGGACCTCAACAGATATTATAAAGAGAGCTACATGAAGCTGTTGTTCTACTCGAAAATGCCGACTCCTTCGAGCGAGGGTAGTGATGCGAATAATTCTGATTCGGAAAATAAGCCAGAGGGCGAAAATAACCAGAATCAGCCGGTCGAAACGGATGAATCCATCCAGAACGAGCTGAACGGCTATGTTGACGCTATAAACAGCGGCAGCAAGACGCTTGATCAGGTTCGTGAGGAACTCAAAAAATCTGCACCTGCCCAGGCTGGCGCCTCTAGCGACCCGTTGGTCGAGCAGATTATTAATCCGAACTCACCAACCTTGGCCTCAGAAATCGCAGAGAAGGTCAAGACCCTCGAAAAGGGCAAGGCCGCCATGGTGACTTTGAACAACATCTACTTCTTAATCTACAACGCCGGCGCTCCTACGGAGGATCTTGACTTTAGTAAGGATGAGGCTGCCAATCAGAAGCCAGAATCTCAGGATGCAAGTCAGGAAAACTCCGATCAGAACACTGAAAGCGACTCGGAGCAAGAGCAAGAATCCGATGAATCCAGCAAAAACAGCAAACGCGATAACATCTTATCCGAGATGAAACGCACAGAGTTTGAAGAAAAAATCAAGCAAAAGCTCGATTCACTGAGCTTTACCATAAACTACAACGCGCTGAATCAGTTCAACCCGCTGATGTTCAACAAGCTGGTGAACGCCGCCGCGTAGCCACGGCAAAATCAAATAAGAAAGGCATTTCTTAATTAAAAGAAATGCCTTTTGCCATGGGTGCCATAATTTCGCGGCCCGGCGCATACTATAAAACGGGACGTGCCGTCAATCTCGCCATTAGCAGAACTTCTTTTTGTACGCCTCGATGCACTGCTCGATGACCTTGCAGGCCTCCCCAGCGCCCTTTATCGACTCTACCGACGTCTTCTTGCCCTCCAGCTCTTTGTACCGGGTAAAAAAGTGGTTCATCTCGTCAAAAATGTGCCGCGGCAGCTCGCTTATATCCTTATATCCGTTATACATAGGGTCCTTAAACGGCACCGCAATGATCTTCTCGTCGTTTTCGCCATCGTCAACCATAGAGAGAATCCCGATAGGATAGCATTTTACCAGCGTTAGTGGATAAACCTCTTCCGAGCAAAGCACCAAAACGTCCAACGGATCGCCATCTTCAGAATACGTCCGCGGAATAAACCCGTAGCTCGCCGGATATTGCATCGAAGTATACAACACGCGGTCCAAAGTCAGCATTCCAGTCTGCTTGTCCAGCTCATATTTCGTCTTGCAGCCCCGCGGAATCTCGATAACGGCCATAAAACTGCTCGCAGAAACCCGCTCGGCGCCCATATCATGCCAAATATTCATATTACAGCTCCTTCAAAAAATCTCGATGCGACCATTATACCACACATTTCGGCTATTTGTAAATTAATTTTGATAAAATCTGTAAAAAAGCCTAATTTTCACATTAAAAATCACATATTTGGAGGCCAAAAAATGAAAAATATGTCAAAAATCGTTGTTATGGCAGTTTTTTCCGTTATAATTATTTTTGCAGCTGCCGGATTCTTTTTTCTAAATCATAAAAATAATTCCGTTACAGAATTTTCACAAAACGAGGAAGTCCGCGTTGAAAACCAAAGCAAAAACCCGCTGACCGGGCTTCCCATCGACGGTGACAAGGTGAATAACCGTCCTGTAGCCATCATGATAAACAATCTGCATTCCGGACAGCCCCTCCTAGGCGTCACAGAGGCAGATATCATGTACGAATGCCCCACAGAAGGCGGCATAACGCGGATTTTGGGCGTGTTTAAAGACCCATCTGCAGTGCCCGCTATCGGCAGCGTGCGCAGTTCTCGACCATATTTCATCAGCATTGCTAAGAGCCTCGACGCCATCTACGTCCACCTGGGCGGCAGCACGCACGCTTACAGCATCCTGAAGAGCGGCTATATCGATTCCATCGACCTTATCAAGGGTCAGTTCATGTGGCGAGACCCGGCCAGACGCAAAAATCTAGGCCTCGAGCACAGTGCGTTAACATCTGGCGAGAAACTCGGCGAGGGCATCAAAGCCCATGAGTTTCGCACTCAGTGGATCAACGACTATTCCTACCCGCAGAGATTCGGTGATGATTCGCAAGTTTTAAGCGGCACCAGCGCTACCACGGTCACCGCTAAGTTCTCAGGCTACAAGAGCAGCGTTTTTTCCTACGACGAGCCCACTCAGACCTACCTGATTTCCCAGTTTAATCGGCCTCAGATGGACGACAACGTCAAAAGGCAGAACAGCAATCCAAACATCATTTTGATGAACGTTTATGGCCAAAACATCGACAATACCGAGCTTCTCGCGCTCGACATCATCGGCCGCGGCACCGGAAAATACATCTCTCACGGCAAATGTATCGACATCACCTGGGCCCGAGATACCGATACATCGCCATTCTCCTACTTCACTAAAGACGGAACCCCACTCACAATGCTGCCCGGCAAAATCTACACCTGTCTGCTAGCTCAGTGGGCCCGCGTGGACATTGAGTAACCCCGTCAAACCAAATAAAGAAAGAGCATCCGATCGAGATGCTCTTTTTGTGGTTATGCGGCAGCGCGCGGTATAGTGCGCCGCTTAGCTGATTCTACTTGCATTCATATAAGGCTTTAAAACCTCCGGAACCGTCACACTGCCATCCGCCTCTTGGTAATTCTCCAAAATCGCTGCCACAGTGCGCCCTACAGCCAGTCCAGAGCCATTCAAAGTATGCACAAACTTGGCCTTGTCAGCTTTATCATCCTTAAACCGAATCGAAGCCCGCCGCGCCTGATAATCCTCACAGTTCGAGCAAGACGAAATCTCAACATACCGGTCGTAAGAGGGCATCCAGACCTCCACATCGTATGTCTTGGCCGCGCAAAAGCCCAAATCCCCGGTAGAAAGGCAAACTACCCGATACGGCAGCCCCAAAAGCTGCAAAACATTCTCCGCATCCGCCGTCAGCTTCTCCAGCTCGTCGTAAGAGGCCTCCGGTCGCGCAAACTTCACCATCTCGACCTTGTTAAACTGGTGCTGCCGGATCAATCCGCGAGTATCTCTGCCCGCCGACCCAGCCTCCGCCCGAAAGCACGCCGAATAAGCACAATATTTTATCGGCAAAGCGTTTCCATCCAGAATCTCCTCGCGATGGTAGTTCGTCAGCGGAATCTCCGCCGTAGAAATCAAGAAATAGTCGTCATTCGCAAGCTTAAATGCGTCTTCTTCAAACTTTGGAAGCTGTCCAGTCCCCGTCATAGCGGCACGATTAACGATATCTGGCGGCAGAATCTCCGTGTACCCGCGGCTTGTGTGAGTATCTAAAAAAAAGTTTATGAGCGCGCGCTCAAGCCGTGCTCCAAGACCTCTGTAAAAGTGGAATCTCGCGCCGGTAACCTTGGCAGCCCGCTTAGGATCAAAAATGTTCAGATCTCTACCCAAGTCCCAATGCGCCTTCGGAGAAAATCCAAAGTCTCTAGGCTCGCCCCAACGCCGAACTTCAACGTTATCGGAATCATCAACGCCCATCGGCACGGTCTCATTCGGGATATTCGGAATAGCAAGAAGCCGATCCCTCAAGCTTTTTTCGACATCACTAAGCTCCCCGTCCAAACCCGAGATTTCATCGGACAAAACCTTCATCTCCCGCATCACTTGCGACGTATCCTCGCCATTTTTCTTCATCTGCGGAATTTTCTTCGTCACCGCGTTCTGTTCGGACTTCATCGTCTCAACCTTAGCCGTCAACTTCCGCCGAACTCTGTCAAGCCGCAGAATTTCATTAATCTCCGCATCCATATTAGCGTTGCGGCTCTTCATAGCGGCCTTCACCAAGTCCGGATTCTCGCGAATAAACTTTATATCAAGCATAAAAGCACTTCCTCACAAATTAATTTCTCCCAACCCCTGAGCAATACTGGCCAGATCGTCATTGTTATAGAACTCAATCTCGATCACACCTTTGTTTTTGCGCGGTTTTTCCTTAACTTTGACTCTACGACCCAAAATTTCTTTTAACGAAATTTCCACCTCGTCAAAAAAAGGATTCCTCTTCTTCAGCGTCTTCGACTTTTTCTTAGGGCCCGCAGTAGAGGCCTCCAAAAGGTCCTTGCAAATCTTCTCAACCTCTCTAACCGAGAGGAATTCCTCCACAGCCTTGTTGGCGACCTTCTCGATGTCTACAGCGTTTTTCAAACTAAGCAAAGCCCGCGCGTGGCCAGAAGTCAAGGCACCCTCCGAAAGCAAATCCAGCACAGATTGCGGCAGTCCCAATAGTCTGATGGCGTTAGTGACGGTAGAGCGGGACTTTCCAACAGTCTTAGCAACTTCATCCTGCGTGAGATCGTAATTTTCTATCAAAGACTTGTACCCCAAAGCCTCCTCAATGGGCGAGAGATCCTCGCGTTGCAGGTTTTCTATCAAGGCCAGCTGCATGACTTCGCCATCCGAAAGCTCCCGGATTACAACAGGGACTTCGCTCAGTCCAGCCATACGAGATGCCCTCCAGCGGCGTTCCCCCGCCACTATCTGATAAAATTCTCCACCCGACACAGGCCTCACCAAAAGTGGCTGTAAAACGCCGTGCTGCGCGATGGAATCTGCCAACTCCGCCAATGCTTCCTCGTCAAAATCGGTCCTCGGTTGAGCTCTGTTTGGCTCTATTTCGGAGATCTTCAACATCACCGACGCTTTGTCTCCCGTCGCGTTTTCCAAAAAAATCGCGTCCAGTCCCTTGCCCAGTCCGCCTCTTTTCTTCGCCATCACTTGCCCTCTCCCCTCTTCTTGTCGCGCTTTATGAGCTCCTTTGCCAGCTTCATGTACGCGCGCGAGCCCTTTCCGTGCTTATCATAATATATCGCCGGCTTCCCAAAGCTCGGCGCTTCCGAAAGCTTCACCGTCCGCGGAATGAACGTCTTGAACACCTTCTGATCGAAATAATTCTTGACCTCCTCGGCCACCTGCTGATTCAGCTTGAGTCGCGCATCGAACATCGTCAAAAGCACGCCCTCCACGTCCAAATCCGGATTATAAGTCCGCTTAACCAGGCGCACCGTGCTCATCAGCTGAGAAAGCCCCTCCAAAGCGTAAAACTCGCACTGAATCGGCACCAAAATGGAATCGCAAAAACTCAAAGCATTCGTGGTGATCAGCCCCAAAGAGGGCGGGCAATCAATAATAATGTAATCATACGAACGCAGAACTGGCGCGATCGCTTGACTCAACTTCGACTCTCGATTCTCTAAATTAGCTAGCTCAATCTCTGCCCCTGCCAAATCTATATTCGCAGGCAAAATGTCCAAATTATCGAACCCCGTCTTAATAATGGACTCATTGACCCTGTCCACATCGAGCAAAACGTTATAAATCGAGCACTTCAGCTTCGCCTTGTCAACCCCCACGCCACTCGTCGTGTTGCCCTGCGGATCCATGTCCACTAGCAAAACTTTCTCCTTGGACTTCCCCAAAGCAGCCGCCAAATTCACCGCCGTCGTGGTCTTTCCCACGCCACCTTTTTGGTTCGTTATCGCGATTATCTTCTTCATCCTGTGCCCCCTTTTTTCACGGTTTACACTAATTATATCACACACAAAATTTTTTGCAAGAAAAATCTCAAAAGTTTCACGTGAAACATTGCAAACCTGGGCGCAAAAAAAGATGTTTCACGTGAAACATCTTTAACTCAAATTAGAAATTACGCACTTTCAACTTTCTTAGAGCCCCGTCCCTTCGGGATCTTAACCATATATTCCAAATATTCGTCCGTCTCGTTGTGAATATACTGCACACCTTCCCGAGAAATCTTCATCAAATCCAAAGCGTCATTTATAGCATTTTTAAAAAAGTTTAAATCTTTAATAACAAATTTTTTATCAAAATTTTCAAAAGACCCTAATACGTCACCCTGCAAAATCGAATCAATCAATATCTCAGCATCTTGAACGTTTAGGCTTTTCTCAGCTATTTTTTTTATCATCAATTTGCGTTGTTCCTTTCTTTCGAGCTTCAAAATGGCTCTAGCATGCCGCTCGCTCAAATTCGCTTTTTTTATCAATGCTCGTTCTTCGTCATCCAGCTTCAAAAGTCTTAATTTGTTAGCGATCGTTGACTGCTTTTTTCCCAATTTTTTTGCGACTGATTCTTGTGTCAATCCCCAAATTTCAATCAAATTCCGCATCGCTTCGGCCTCTTCAAACATGTTCAAATTCGCTCGCTGCAAATTTTCTAATAAAGCAAAAACCGCCGCCTGAGTTTCGTCGCAATCCAAAATCACACACGGCACCGTTTTGAACCCCGCCATTATCGCAGCCCGAAGCCGCCTCTCCCCTGCAACTAACTCAAATTTAGATGCAAAAACCCGTCTAACCGAAATCGGCTGCAAAATCCCATTTTCCCTGATGCTTTTAGAAAGTCCCGCCAGAGCTTCTTTAGAGAAGCAAATTCTCGGCTGAGACCGGCTCGGCTCAATCTGGATTACCGGTATGCTGCGAATTTTGTCCGAATTTTGAAAACAAAACAAAATAATCCCCCCTGCGCAACGCTGATTTACCTCGATGATAACATAAAAAAAAAGAATTTCTTACCCTTTTGTGTAGGTAAAAAATTTTTCTCTTTTATAATTTAATTATGCTTTTTTATAATGGTTTTTTCTTAATTTTCGCGCTATTTCGAGGATAAATCTCCGAATTTTTCGCTATCTTCTTAAAAACAATTATATTTCGATCATTTTCAGTCACCAAATTAAAACTCTTTTGTGTGAAAATCTTTGCATTCAAAACTTTTATCGCATTTTGGGCCAAATCTAGCTCATATCGGGCATTCTTACCCTTTAGTGCGACAAAAACTCCGCCAACTTTCACAAACGGCATGCAATACTCCAGTAGAACATTTAAAGGCGCAACTGCGCGTGATACCGCGACATCAAAGCATTCTCGTAAATTTTCTTTTTGAGCTGCTTCTTCTGCCCTTGAGTGAACTAAGTTCACATAAAATTTCAAATCATCTTTCAACGCTTCCAAAAACTTTATTCGCTTGTTAAGGCTGTCAAGCAGCGTCAAGTCAACATCTGGCCGGACAATCTTGATGGGTACTCCCGGAAACCCCGCGCCTGTGCCTACATCTATAACAGCTGCTCCGTGCGGAATTTCAAACACGTCAAGCGTTAATAAGCTGTCCAAAAAGTGCTTAACGGCGATTTCTCGCGGTTCTGTTATGGCCGTCAAGTTCATTTTTTTGTTCCATTCTATTAATAAATCTGCGTATTTTTCGAACATTTCGACCAGTTGATCTGATATTTCAAGGTTGCTTTTTTTCAAAATTTGCTCAAATTCGACAAAGCGATTCTCCATTTTTACCCACTCCTTTGCGATTTTTGCTTTAGCCAAATCAGCAAAACTGAGATATCTGCAGGACTCACGCCAGAAATTCTTGAAGCTTGCCCGATATTTTCTGGCTTCACTAGGTTCAATTTTTCGATAGCCTCCAGCCTAAGCCCAAGAACCTGCGAATAATCGACGTCCGTTGGCAACTTTTTCGACTCCAGCCGCTTCATGGCTTCGATCTGCGACAGCTGCTTTTTTATGTACCCCTCGTATTTTATTTCTACTTCGATTTGCTCGAAGATTTCTTCGTCGATCTCAGGCCGATTTAGGTCAAATCCCTGCAAACAGTCATAGGTAATTTGCGGTCTTTTTAGCAGATCAACCATCCGTGTGCCAGTAGAAATTTCAGATGTTTCACGTGAAACAAGCATCGCGTTAACCTCCACGGACGGCGGTATTACTGCATTTTTTATGCGTTCGAGCTCTCTTTTTTTTGTTAATTGCTTCTCTTCAAACACTTCCCATCGTTCGTCGGAGATTAGTCCTACCTCGCGTCCAATCGGCGTCAATCGTTCGTCCGCGTTATCCTGCCGCAAAACCAACCGATACTCCGAGCGCGACGTCATCATTCTGTACGGGTCGCTGACTCCCTTTGTGACCAAATCGTCGATCAGTGTGCCTATATATGATGTGGATCGGTCCAACTCGAGCGGCGTCTGATTCTTCACTTTCAGTGCTGCGTTAATTCCGGCTATCAATCCCTGAGCCGCGGCTTCCTCATATCCCGAGCTTCCGTTAAATTGCCCTGCTCCGAATAATCCCGACAGTTCGGCAAACTCTAAGGTAGAATTCAACTGCAACGGATCAACGCAATCATACTCGATAGCATACGCGGGCCGCATCAATATCGCATTCTCAAAGCCCGGCAGAGACCGATAAAATTGAATCTGGACATCTTCCGGCAACGACGACGACAGCCCCTGAATGTACATCTCATCAGTATTTAAGCCACATGGCTCCACAAAAAATTGATGCCGCTCCTTATCTGCAAATCGAACGAATTTATCCTCGATGCTAGGGCAATAGCGCGGCCCCTTGCCCTCAATCATGCCCGCATACATTGGCGATCGGTGAATATTCTGCAGAATTATCTCGCGAGTCCTCGCGCTCGTGTACCCCACATGGCAAGAAATCCTGTTCCCGCCGATCTCGCGGCTTTCATAAGAAAACGGCGTAATTTTCTCGTCGCCATTTTGAATTTCTAATTTAGAAAAATCTATACTCGACCTCAAAACCCTCGCCGGAGTGCCAGTTTTAAAACGACGGAGCCTAACTCCTAGTTCTGCCAAAGATTTACTCAAAAAAGACGACGGAAAAATCCCGTCCGGACCGCTTTCAAAAGACACCTCACCCACAAAAATCCTGCTTTTAAGGTATGTCCCCGTAGCAATAATCACAGTCCTGGCGCGATAAATGGCCTCCATCCGCGTAGTTAAGCTCCAAAAGTTCTTGTCAAGCCTAGATATCTCAACAATTTCCGCCTGTCTAAGATGCAAATTTTTCTGCCTCTCGAGCTTATATTTCATCGTGTTTTTGTATTTTTCTCGATCGATCTGAACCCTCAAAGAGTGCACCGCAGGACCCTTCCCGCGATTCAACATTCGGCTCTGCAAAAAGCATTCGTCCGCCGTTTTGCCCATCTCTCCGCCTAATGCATCGATTTCTCGTACCAGATGGCCCTTCGCCGTCCCTCCAATAGACGGATTACACGGACAATTCCCCACCGCGTCCATGTTTATCGTGAAGATGGCCGTCTTGCAGCCCAGCCGAGCCGCAGCCAAAGCTGCCTCTATGCCCGCGTGGCCAGCGCCAATCACCGCCACATCGTATTCTCCTGCAAAAAATTTCAAAATATCCCTTCTTTTTCATCGCTTCAAAACCGGCATGAATGCTAAATTTACAGCCTTTTACTTTCCAACGCAAAACTTCGAAAAGACTTCATCCACAACCACCTGAGTCGCTCTTTCGCCCGTCAAAACCAAGAGTCCGTCAATAGCGCTGTTTATCGAGACTGTCACAGCGTCCAAAGTGAGGCCACTTTTCAAAGCTGACAAAGCTTCTTTCACCGCTTCCAGTGCATTTTTCACCGTAAAATATTGTCGCTCTGAGACCAAAATGCCCTCCGAAGGGTCAACTTGAGCCACTTCAAGTATTCTCAGGATGCTTTTCTCCAACTCTGCAGCTCCAGCGCCAGTTTTGGCCGAAATTTTAACAACATCTTTAACAAAATTTTTAAGAAAATCGCAGTCCAAAACCTGCTCCAAGTCAGATTTGTTCACAACCGCCAGCACGTTTTTATTTTCTTTTATAGAATTAAGCAAGTCAACTTCGCCGTCTGTCAAAGATCTTGAACCATCAATAACAAAAATCACCAAATCTGCAGACACCAACCGAGCTCGCGCGCGATCCACTCCAAGGGCCTCGACAGGATCTTTAGTCACGTGAATCCCAGCTGTATCGCAAATTCGCAGCGTGATGTCTCCAAGCGTCAACGATTCCTCTACGATGTCCCTAGTCGTCCCAGGGATCTCCGTCACAATGCTTCTCTCGGCCCCCACCAGCATGTTCATCAACGTGGACTTTCCAACATTCGGCGCGCCCACGATCGCAGTATTCACGCCATTAATCAAAACTTTTCCTTCATCATAATTCTTCAATAATAAGCCCAATCGCGTTTTAGCTTGACTCAATATTTCTTTTATAGAATTATAATCCGCATCAAAGTCGGCATCATCAGGGTAGTCGGCCCAAACCGCCAAACGCGCCGATAAATCAATCAGACTCTCTGTTACTTCGGCAATTTTTCTACTCACTGCGCCGTCATTCACCGCCACAGCAGCCCTGGCCGCGCTTTTACCCGTCGCTTCGATGATCTTCATCACCGACTCCGCCTTGATCAAATCTATCTTCCCGTTCAAAAAAGCCCTCTTCGTGAACTCTCCGGGCCCTGCAGGTTGCGCCCCGGCCGCCAAAACAACTCTCAAAACTCGCTTCGTTACATAAAGCCCGCCATGGCAAGAGATCTCCACAACGTCCTCGCCGGTATAACTGTGCGGCGCGCGAAACACCAGCACAACGGTCTCATCAAGTTCTTCATCCTGATCATAAATCTTTCCAAACCTCGCCGTATAGCCGGAAGTCTCTGCTAAGGTCTTGCCAGAAGCTGACCTAAATACCTTGTCAACAATAGAAATCGAGCCCTCGCCAGAGACGCGAATAACCCCTATTCCGCCCTGCCCCTGCGCCGTCGAGATCGCAGCAATCGGATCCATCTGCATATCAGCCAAACCTCCCATTCTATCAGCAATTTGCCTATATCCTACATCAATAAAACCCGCTAACAAAGCAAAAAGGCGACTCAAAACCGAATCACCTTTTGAATCAACCGCGAAAAATCAACAACCAATCAAACAGACTTGTCAAGATCAATGACCAGATGCCGCTGGAGGTCCTCTCCCTCCGACCAAGACGTCACACCATCGACCTTCTCCACCGTCATATGTATAACCTTGCGCTCATAAGGCGTCATCGGCTCCAGTTCAACGGGCTTCTTCGTACGCAAAACCTTCGAAGCCAGATTTTCTGCCAACTTTATCAAAACTTTTTCGCGTCTCTCGCGGTAATCGCTAATATTAATCGTCACCCGATAATACGAATCGCACACGGCGTTAGCAACCAAGCCAACCAAATACTGTATCGCGTCCAAAGTGTCGCCACGATGCCCAATCGCGATCTTCGCATTGCCGCCGACCACGTGCAAATTGACTCCCTCTGGGCTTTCTTCGCTCTCTATTCTAAAATTTTTCAGCCCGTATGCGGTCAAAACGTCGTGCAGATACTTAGCCGCAAGCTTTGCCGGTGCAACCGTGACACTTGCCCGAACCTTCGCCAATTTTCCGCCAAAAATTCCAAAAACTTTCTTGCCCGGCATCTGAATTACCTCAAAAGACACCTCCTGCTGGGCCACGCCCAACGCCTTGCAGGCCTCCTCCTGCGCCAAAACTAGCGTTTCTCCAACTCCAACAGCTTCCTTCACCACAACCATGCACCTCCGTGAATTTTACAAATCTTTGTGAAATTTCAAATCTATGACAATTTTTAAAACAATTAGTCCTTACTTTTCAGCATCTATGCGGGGTTCACTAGCCTCAATGATTTCCAATCGAGCAATCCTCGCCGCTTCCTCCTTGGCTGCAAGCGCCTTTGGCCCAAAAAACCTGGCTAAGAATATCGACTGAATCAGCGAAATCACGTTAAACACCGTGTAATAGGCTCCCAAAGCCGCGGGCGCGTACAAAGTCAGCGAAACGAAGATCAGCGGGATCAAAAACGGTACGAATCTAGCGCAACCTGGCGCTGCTTGGCGGTTTCCGTCCATCAGCTGAGCCACAAATATCGTCGCAAACATCGTTCCAGCCGAGAGCACCGGCCAAATCCACGCCAGAGTCTCAAAAGAGCTCGTCATCGGCACCGCGAACAAGTCCAGCCCAAAAAAGTTGAAGCCCTTATTAAAGTCCAGTATATCACTAATTTGCTCGGCTGTAAACATCGTCAATTTGTCGCTGACCTGCGGAAAAACCTTTATGATCTCCAGCTGCGCGTACACCGAGCCGAAATCGCCCGACAGTCCGGGGATAGCCTTCAAGGTCTCCACCGCAGAGCTCAAAGCCTCGGCAGAAACGTGAAACAAGTTCGTCAAAGGCCGAAATATGGCTCCGTAAACACCCGTGAACACAAACGCCGGCAAAAGCTGAGGCAAACATCCACCCAACGGGTTAAAGCCCTCTTTTTCGTAGAGTTTCGCCATTTCTTCGTTCATTTTTTGCCGATTATTCGCGTATTTTTTCTGAATTTCCTGAGTCTTCGCGCTAATCTTCGAAGTCTTAAGCAGCGCCTTTCTCGACTTCAGCTCAAACGGAAACGATAAAGCCTTGATGATCACGACGAAAATGAACACCGCCGGAACAAAACTGTCAAATAAATCGAAGAAAAACCACAAAACAAGACCCAAAATCCTGCCCAGCGCGTCGCCAATCAGATTAAATAAATTCATATAAAAAGTCCCCCGTAATGATGATAAATGCCGCAAAATCAGCGTCGCTTTCGCCGCCCAGGCAAAGGCACAGGGTCAACCCCACCGCGAAACATAGGATTACAGCGCAAAAGCCGGAACAAAACAAGCGCCAAGCCCTTCAACGCGCCAAACCGATCAATCGCCTCAATGCCGTAGTCGGAGCAAGACGGATAAAACCTGCAGCACGGCGGCCTGTTTCTCGAGATATTTCGCTGATAAAATTTTATCAACCGAATCAAAAAATTCTTCACCATAAAAAAGCCCGCTCTCCAAACGTTAACCTTATATAGGCAACAAAAATCAGCCATCTGCCGCCAAAATCCTGGCCTCCGCCAACTTTTTGGTCAACTCTCGCAAAACGTCGCCCATTTTTATAGACCAAGTCTTTTTTCTGGCCACCAAAACAACGTCAAACCCCGGCCGGATCCTCGGCAAAAGCGTCCGATAAGCCTCTCGCACAACCCGCCGAGCACGATTTCGTTGCACAGCGTTACCGATTTTCTTGCTAGTAGTAATGCCCATCCGCGCGGTATTCTCGCGATTTCTCAAAACGTAAACAACCAAAACCGGCGAAACATACGACCGGCCCCTCGAGTAAACCCGGCTAAATTCGCGATTCTTATTTAAAGTAATAATCTTACTCATAACACCAAGCCTTCTGATTTTGGCACCACACCGGCATTTTTTAATCCTTCGCTTTTTAAAAATCTCACAAAAACAAAAAACATCACAACAAAAAAGCTCAAAAACATCGACCAAGTCGCAACTTAGTCTAGGTTAAAACAAAAAAATCAATAAGAAAGTCTATGTCTACCTTTGGCTCTGCGGCGCGCCAAGACTCTGCGGCCGTTTCTATCTGCCATTCTTTTTCTAAAGCCGTGTTCTTTCTTTCGGTGAAGCTTTTTTGGCTGATAAGTTCTTAACATAAAGCGTCCTCCCTTCGCACATCAAGCGTATGTTGATATTATACCTCAAAGTCGGCGCCCGTGTCAAGAGCACCAAAATGTGCGGTCCTGCGGCGATTTTTCTGCGTCCGCGACCACTTTTGCCTATCCCAAAATTTCACAAAAAATACGATTGAAAAATTTTGCGATTTGTGGTATCCTAAGTGCTGTATATCTTTATCTTGTTTTATGGGCTGTTTAGTGTGGCCAAATCGCTCTTTCGCGCCTTTTTGCCTCGTTTTTGTCGATTTTAACACGCTTTTTTTGCAGCAAATTTCTTGGCAGCATTCTTTCTGCGGTTTTTATTTATTAAAAAGAAATTTATTTCGCAAATTTTCGCACAGTATCGCACAATGTTAAAGATAGTAGATCGTTAATTCTCTGGAGGTAAAAAATGGAATCTTTCAACGAGGCTTGGGAACTCATCTGTTCCTACTGCAAGACTCGAATAACCGACGTCGCTTACAAAACGTGGATCAGCCGGATTTCTCCGGTTAAGATCGACTTTGACACGGGTGACGCTATTTTGATGGTGCCTAACGAATTTCATAAACAGACGCTTACTCGCTGTTATACGCCGCTTTTGAATAGCGCGTTTGAGGAGATCTTCGGATCTAACGGCATTAATATATGTTTTGTTACGCCAAATGCGAGTAGCGAAAGCCGTCCGCCCAAAAACGACAGCCTGGCCATCGACGCGGCGCCAGAACTAACTTTCGATACATATATTGTGGGCTCTTCCAATAAATTTGCGCACGCTGCGGCTCTGGCTGTGGCCGCAAACCCAGCTGGATCCTATAATCCGCTGTTTATTTATGGGAACTCGGGGCTTGGCAAGACGCACCTTCTCTACGCCATCTGCAACGACATCAAGAAGACGCATCCCGAGACGCGCTCGCTTTATATTAAGGGTGACGAATTCACAAACGAGCTGATCGACGCTATACGGCGGGGTACGACGATTGAGTTTCATCAAAAGTACCGCCAGACCGACATTTTGCTTGTGGACGACATCCAGTTTATCGCGGGGAAGGACTCTACTCAGGAGGAATTCTTCCATACCTTCAACACGCTGTACGAAGCCAATAAGCAGATCGTCTTGACGTCTGACCGGCCTCCTAAAGAGATCCAAACGCTTGAGGATCGCTTGAGGACGCGCTTTGAGTGGGGTCTGATTGCCGACATTCAGCCACCGGACTTTGAGACACGGATCGCGATTATTAAGAGAAAGGCCGAGATTCTGGACATTGACATCCCGAATAACGTCTCGGAGTACATTGCAACGAAGCTCAAGACGAATATCCGGCAGCTCGAGGGCGCCGTGAAGAAGATTAAGGCTTACTACCTTTTGCAGGGCGACGAACCGAGCATAGCTACCGCACAGGCCGCTATTTCGGATATTTTGAATAACGATCAGCCTCCTCCGCTCACTGTGGAGAAGATCGTGGAGGAGGTCGCTAAAACCTATGGTGTTTCTGGCGAGGATATTCGCTCATCTAAACGGGCTTCGAATATCTCTAACGCGCGTCAGACTGCGATTTATATCGCGAGGGAGATTACTCAACTTTCTATGACGGCCTTGGGGGCGGAGTTTGGGGGCAGGGATCACTCTACCGTGGTCTATGCTATCCAGCAGGTAGAGAAGACTATGAAGACCGATCCCAAAACACGGGCGATGATCGAGGATATCATCAAGAACATTCGCGACAGGTAGCGATTGTTGATTTGTTAACAATGTTTTCAATTTTTAACATTTTCGGTTGAATTCGCGATTTTTGCGGTGTTTTTCTTTCAACTTTTTTTCAACATTTAACACCAAGTTTTCCACCAAACTGTTGAAATGTCGCGGGTCCGGTTTAAAGTTTAAAAAGTTTCCACATAAATTAAACGAAGGGTTTGAGCTTTAAAATGGCTTTGCACCGCTGTTTTGGAGGGTTTTTCAACATATCAACGGCCCCTACTAATATTACTAAAATTTAATTATTTCATTGCTATTATTTTAAAATGAGGTGATCTTTTATGAAAATAACCTGCTTGCGGCAGACGCTTGTTGAATCTGTCTTGAATGTTCAAAAGGCGGTCTCGACCAAATCTTGCCTTACCGCGCTTGAGGGGATTCTTATTTCTACAAAAGAAAATTCGATCTCGCTTTGTGGGTACGACTTGGAACTTGGAATTATGACGGAGATCCCCGCTACCATCGAACAACCGGGCCAAATTGTGATAAACGCTAAGCTTTTTTCGGAGATTATTCGCAAGGCGCCGGCGGATACGATTACTATCAGCGTGGACGAAAAGCTGATTGCTACGATTACCAGTGCACCTGCAGAGTTCTCGCTTGTTGGGATTTCTCATGAAGATTTTCCGGAAATTCCGACACTTTCGGACGCCGAGACTCTGAGCCTTGACTGCGAGACTTTGAAGGGGATGATCCGGCAGACGCTTTTTGCGACGTCTGAGACCGACGTGAAGCCGATTAATACGGGGACTTTGTTTGAGGTTAGCGAGACGGAGCTTAAACTGATCTCTGTGGATGGCTTTAGGCTGGCTTTGCGCAAGGAAGTGCTTGCGGGAGGCAAGGAGCTGCGGTTTGTTGTGCCGGGCAAGACGCTTAATGAGGTTTTGAAGATTCTTCCGGACACCGAAGGTGCCAAAATCCAGATTTCTGTAGGGAAGAAGCATATAATTTTTTATATCGAGAGCTATTTCGTGATTTCTCGGCTATTGGAGGGCGAATTTCTCGATTATACCGCCGCGATTCCGCCTTCGCACGCTACCGAGGCCGTTGTGAACGTGAAGAGCATGATTGAGAGCATTGATCGCGTGTCTTTGGTGGTCACCGACCGGCTTAAAAGCCCCGTGAGATGCTCTTTTGCGGACAACTTTGCGCGCGTCTTTTGCATAACGACGGTCGGCAAGGCTAGCGACGAGTTGCCCATAAGTATGCAAGGCGACGCGCTCGAGATCGGGTTTAACAATCGCTATTTGATTGACGCGCTCAAAAATACCGAATGCGACGAGGTTAAGGTTTTGCTCAATGGCCCGCTCAGCCCGATTAAGATTGTGCCTAAGGAGGGCGATGCGTTTGTTTTTCTCGTTCTGCCGGTGAGGCTGAAGGCTGTCGATGAGTAAAGTTCGCGTTGTGATGGTGTCTGCGGCCGGAATAAAGCTTGATTCTTTTTTGAAGCTTTGTGGCGAGGTTTTGAGCGGCGGACAGGCGAAGATTCTCGTTCAGGCGGGCGGTGTGGCTGTTAACGGCGAGGTTTGCATGATGCGTGGGAGAAAGTTGCGGGGTGGTGATGTTGTGGAAGTCCGCGGGAATCGCTATGAAGTCGCTTTTGAGGAAGAAAAATTTTGAAGATTGAGAAAATTTCTTTTAAAGAATATAGGAATTTGAAAAATGCCGAAGTGACGCCGTGCGAGGGGATTAATATTATTTGCGGCGACAATGCGCAGGGCAAGACGAATTTTCTTGAGGCTATCTGGCTTTTTACCGGCGGGAGGTCGTTTCGGGGCTCGAAAGATCGAGATTTGGCGACTTTTGGGCAAAAGAACGCGAGTCTTTCTATGGCGGCTGAGAGTTTTGGTCGCGTGCAGGACCTTAAGATCGACATTCTGGATGGCAAGCGCTTTGTGACTATCAACAAAGTTCCGCAACATAGCGCTTCGGACTTGATTGGTCGATTTTGCGCCGTGGTTTTTTCCCCGTTGCACCTGGCTTTGATCAAGGATGGGCCGGGCGTTCGGCGAAAATTCCTCGATACCGCGATTTGTCAGACGCAGCCCAAGTACACCGCGCATTTGCTGAAGTATAATCACGTTCTGAACCAGCGAAATAGCTTGCTTCGTCACCTTAAAAAGAGCAAAAATCTCGATGATACCTTGGATGTATGGGAGGAAAAGTTGGCGGAGTACGGTGCGGCGCTGATTGAACGCAGATTTTCTTATGTGGAAAAGTTAAAGGAGTTGGCGGCGGAGTTCTATTTGGGGCTATCTTCCAAAAAAGAAAAATTGTCTATGCAGTACAAAACGACGATGAATGCTGATGTGGAGGGAGTTTTGAAAAAGTGTTCGATAAAAAAAGATTTTTTGCAAAAATTGCGGGAGTCGCGAGAAGAGGACGTTTCGCTAGGCTTTACAACCAGAGGCCCGCATCGGGATGAGATCGAGATCAAAATTGACGGCAAGTCTGCAAGAATGTTCTCTTCACAGGGGCAGCAACGAAGCGCAGTTTTGGCGATGAAGCTTGCTGAGGCGGAGCTCGTGCAACAGACAGTCGGAGAGACGCCAGTAATTCTGCTGGATGACGTGCTAAGCGAGCTGGACGGGAGCCGACAGAGCTATTTGCTGGAGTGTATCTCGGAAAAGCAGGTGTTTATAACGTGTTGCGAGCCGGAGATTGCGAAACGAATGCCAGTTGGGCGAGTTTTTGAAGTCTTGAGTGGCGAAATTAAGCCAAAAAATTAAAGAGAAATGGGTGTAAGTGACGTATGTACTTGTGTTTGGGTCGGGATGTTATGGTTAACGCTCGAGAAATCGTGGGAATTTTTGATTTGGATACCAGCACCGTTGGTAAAATAACGCGGGATTACATTTATAATGCGGAAAAAGAAAATTGCACGGTGAACGTGTCGGCGGAGCTGCCGAAGTCTTTTGTGGTTTGCAGGAGCGATTCTCTGCGGGATCGCAGGGTTTTTATAAGTCCGTTGGCGACGTCGACGCTAAGTAAGCGCAAAGAAATGGGGAGTTTTTCGTGAAAATTTTTTCTTTAAAGTGCCCACATTGCGATGAATCCGTGGGTTTTGTGAATGCGTTCCAGTCCAAGGCAAACAGAGAGCTCGTTTGTCCGCGGTGTGGGCAGATTTCGAATGTGTTGTTGAAGGCCAAGATCGCAGATGTACTGAAGGTTTTGGCGGTTTTGGTCGGGCTGATTGTGGTGATTTTTTCGCTGTTTTTAAGATATTATATTTGGGGCGCGGGTTTAATCATTTTACTGTTTTTGGCGTTCTACCTACAAGTTCCACGGTTTATAATTCTAAAAAAGAAAAATGGCGAATGAAGATTTTGGTGAACAGACAAAACAAAAACGGAGGGTTAACTTTGAATAGAACGGGAAATGCCGGGATAAATCATGAGTACGGGGCGAATGAGATTCAGGTTCTGGAGGGCTTGGAGGCCGTGCGGAAGCGGCCAGGGATGTACATAGGCTCGACGGGGCCCCGTGGACTGCATCACTTAGTTTATGAGATCGTTGACAATTCGATAGACGAGGCTCTGGCGGGATTTTGCGATAAGATAGAAGTCCGTTTGTTGCCGGGCGAAGTGGTTTGCGTTACGGATAACGGCCGGGGGATTCCGGTTGGGATGCATCCGAAGCTTGGAGTTCCCGCGCTGACTGTGGTTTTTACGGTTTTGCACGCTGGTGGAAAATTCGGCGGTGGCGGATACAAAGTTTCTGGCGGACTGCATGGAGTGGGCGCTTCGGTGGTTAATGCTCTTTCAGAATGGCTTGAGGTTCGGGTTTTTCACGAAGGCAAAGTGTATTATCAGCGATTTGAGCGCGGTGTGCCGGTGTGCGAGATGCAGGTTCTCGGCGACACAACTGTGACGGGCACGGAGATAAGGTTTAAGGCCGACCGGCAGATCTTTACGGAGACGGACGTGTATGAATTCGAGGTTTTGGAGACACGGTTGCGCGAACAAGCCTTTCTGAATGCGGGTGTAGACATTGTTTTGATTGATGATCGGCATGAAGACGAGCCTCACTCGGAGAGATTTCATTATGAGGGCGGTTTGTCGAGCTTCGTGGAGTATATTCACAAAAAAAGAGGCTTGGACGTTGTGCACCCGGATGTTATCGCGTTTTCGAAGACGATGCCGGACGACACGGCGCAGGTTGAGGTCGCGATGCAGTACAACGAGAGCTACAACGAGCTGATGCTGTCTTTTGCGAATAATATTCACACGACGGACGGCGGAACTCACGAAGAGGGCTTTAAAAGGGCGCTCACGAGGGTTATGAACGATTATGCGCGCCGGTACAATATTTTGAAGGAAAGCGACAAGAACCTGTCTGGCGAGGACGTTCGCGAGGGTTTGACTGTGGTTATAAGCGTCAAGCTGAAGGAGGCGCAGTTTGAGGGTCAGACTAAAGCTCGGCTGGGCAATAGCGAGATTCGTGCGTTTGTGGACGGCTTAGTGAGTGAGAAGCTGCAGACTTACCTTGAGGAAAACCCGGCGGTTGCTAAGGCCATCTTTGAGAAGGCTTTGGCGGCGGCGAAGGCTCGGGATGCAGCGAGAAAGGCTCGCGATTTGGTGCGAAGGAAGTCGGCTTTAGAGTCGGCGTCTTTGCCCGGAAAGCTTGCGGACTGCCAGTCGAGGAACGCAGAAGAGACGGAGATCTACATCGTTGAGGGAGATTCGGCTGGAGGCTCTGCAAAGGGAGGTCGAGATCGTCGGTTTCAAGCGATTTTACCGCTTTGGGGAAAGATGCTTAACGTTGAAAAGGCCCGGTTGGACAGAGTTTATGGCAACGATAAACTCATGCCGGTAATAACGGCGCTGGGTTGCGGAATCGGTGGAGAATTCAACCTAGAAAAATTGCGGTACGGAAAAGTCATAATCATGGCGGATGCCGACGTGGACGGCTCGCACATACGGACGCTGCTGCTGACGTTCTTCTTCCGCTTCATGAAGCCGCTCGTGGAGCAGGGGCACATCTACATCGCCCAGCCGCCGCTGTATCGGATAACTCGGGCCAAGAAGCATTACTACGCCTACTCCGACGAGGAGCGCGACCAGATCTTGCAGGAGCTCGGCGGTGGGACGGACATTCAGCGGTACAAGGGTCTTGGTGAGATGGACTCGGAGCAGCTGTGGGAAACAACGATGAATCCTGAAACCAGAATAATGCTGCGGGTGGAACTTGCTGATGCGGCGGCCGCGGACGAGATTTTTACGATTCTTATGGGTGACAAAGTCGAGCCACGGCGGGAGTTTATCGAGAAGAACGCCAAGTATGTGCAGAATTTAGATGTTTAAATCGCGATTTCACCACAAAAATTAACTTTAGAGGAGAACATTATGAGAGAACTTGATGAGAATATTCCGCTTGAGCCTGAGTCTGATGGGGATTCTGTAAACGAGGTGCCTGAGCAGGCGCATGAGAACGAGCCTGAAGAGGTTGGAACTTCTTCGATGGAGGACGAAAAGCAGATAGAGCGCGAGGTTTTGCAGACCGAGCAGGAGGATAAGATCGAGGACGAGGAGAAGGAGCGCGAGGAGGCGACTTGGGATGGCTCGGAGTCGGAGTTTGTGGAGGATGACGACGCCGAGGAGTACGAGGAGAAGTACGCCGGGATAAAGTTTGGCTATGTCTTGAAAAAAGACGAGATCCTCGATTGCCTGAAGCATACCGGCTTGTTCAAGTCTAACGGAACCCGCTCTGCTGTGGAAATCTGCTTGCTTCTCGTTCTGACGCTGATGTTCTCGGTTTTATTTTTCGTTACTGGAAATAAAATAAATTTTATACTGGGCGTAATATCCACTGTGCTGGTGTTCCCGGTGGTGCTGATGCCGCGCTTTTTTGTCGGGTTCAACGCGGACAAATTAACAACGGGTAAAAAGCTGTCTGTGGAGATTTATCCGGACGAAATCGCGGTGGACAGCGAGGCGTCGACGTGGAAGATCCCACTGGACGGCTCATGCGTGTTCGAGGAGTTCAACGGGATGTTCTTGATTTACCTGCCGCAGGAAAAGCTGTTTATAATCCCGACGCGGGCCATTGAGCCGGACTTTTTGGCGGATGTGCAGGGAATGATAATCGCAGGGACTAAGCCGAAGGAAGAGTCGTGAATGGCGACCTGGCGGGGATTTTAAATAAAGATAAAGGCAAAAATAAAATGAGGTGAACTTTTTGGAAAACGAAGAGAAGAACGAACTGGCGCCGAAAGTGATAGATGTGGACATTGAAAACGAGATGCAGAAGTCGTTTTTGGCGTACTCGATGTCGGTAATCGTCTCGCGGGCGCTGCCGGACGTGCGTGACGGCTTAAAACCGGTGCATCGGCGGATTTTGTATACGCTTTACGAGAACGGCTTGGGGCCGGATAAGGCGTATCGAAAGTGCGCGGATACCGTTGGGTCGGTGCTTGGAAGATATCACCCACACGGTGATACCTCGGTTTATGACGCTTTGGTGCGGTTGGCGCAGGATTTTTCGATGAGGTACATGCTGGTGGACGGTCACGGCAACTTCGGCTCGGTGGATGGCGATCCGCCGGCTGCTTATCGGTATACTGAGGCCAAGATGAGCAAGATGTCGGTCGAGATGCTCACGGATATCGAGAAAGACACGGTAAATTTCATGCCGAACTACGATGATCGCTTGAAGGAGCCGGAGGTTTTGCCTTCGAGATTTCCGAATTTGCTCGCGAACGGATCGACGGGAATCGCCGTGGGAATGGCAACGAATATTCCGCCGCACAACTTGGGCGAGGTTATAGACGCAATCTGCTGCTTGATAGATAACCCGGATGCCGAACTGGCGGACTTGATGGAGCATATAAAAGGTCCGGATTTTCCGACTGGTGCACAGATCATGGGTCATAGCGGGATTCGGTCGGCTTACTCTACAGGGCGCGGAAAAATCGTCGTGCGGGCGTGCGCGGAGATCGTTGAGGAGAAGAATTCGCGCTACAAAATCGTCGTCACAGAGCTGCCGTACCAGGTGAACAAGGCGCGGCTGTGCGAGAACATCGCGGAACTGGTGAAGGATAAGCGAATCGAGGGGATCTCGAATATCGAAGACCACTCCGACCGCAACGGAATGCACATCCGGATAGACCTAAAGCGCGACGCGTCGCCGCAAATCGTGCTAAATCAGCTGTACTCGTTCACGCAGCTGCAAACGACGTTCGGCGTGATAATGCTGGCGATCGTGAACGGCGTGCCGAAAATACTGACGCTAAAAGAGATGCTGGCGCACTATCTGGACTTCCAAATAGAGGTGCTGACCAAACGGACGCGGTTTGAGCTGAACAAGGCCCGCGAGCGCGCACATATTCTGGCAGGGTTGAAGATCGCACTTGACCACATTGACGAAGTCATCGCAATTTTGCGGGCGTCGAAGTCGGTGGCCGAAGGCAAGGAGCGGCTGATGGAGTCTTTTGGGCTGGACGAAGTGCAAGCACAAGCCATTGTGCAGATGCGGCTAGGGCAGTTAACGGGTCTGGAGCGCAGCAAAATCGAGGAAGAGCTTGCGGCGCTCGAAGAGAAAATCGCGGAGCTTTTGAGCATCTTGGGGGATCGGTCGAAGCTTTTGAAGATGCTAAAGGACGAGATCTTAGAGATAAAGCGGCGGTTTGCCGACGAGCGACGGACGAAAATCATGGCGGTGAGCGGGGAAGTCGACGTGGAGGACCTGATCCCCGAGGAGGACTGCGTGCTGACACTGACGAACTTTGGGTACGTTAAGCGGCAGAAGACGGATACATATAAGCTGCAAAGGCGCGGTGGACGTGGAGTTTCGGGTATGAGCTGCCGCGAGGAAGACGTCGCTTCGGAGATGTTCGTGGTGAACAGTCACGACTACGTCATGTTTTTCACGAATTTGGGCAAGACGTATCGCCTGAAATGCTACGAAATTCCGGAGGGCTCGAGGACTTCCAAGGGCACAAATGTGGCGAACTTGCTGCCGATATTGCCGGAGGAAAAGGTCACCTCGATGATAAAAGTGCCGGCGTTTGAGGAAGAAAAGTTCCTGGTGATGGTCACGAAGGGCGGAATAATCAAACGGACGCAGCTGAATGCTTATGATTCGGCGAGAAAAAGCGGCCTGATTGCGATTGACTTGGACGAGGGCGACGAATTGGCGTGGGTTAGCGTTACCGACGGGAAGACGGAGCTTATGGTTGCGACGAAGAAGGGCATGGCTATCCGGTTTAGCGAGACTGATGTGAGGGTGGTTGGCCGTACGGCGCGCGGCGTAAAGGCTATAACGCTTAAGGATGGCGATAGTGTCGTGGGGATGAGCCCGGTTTGCCGCGAAAAGATGGTTCTGACGGTTTCGGAGACTGGTTATGGCAGACTCTCAGACTTTGATGATTATAGGCTTCAAAACCGCGGTGGCAAGGGAATTATAAATTATCATGTTGAGAAATATGGCGATGTTGCTGCTATAAAGCTGGTTTCGAGCGATGAAGACGTAATTCTGATTGCTGAGAATGGCGTGATTATCAGGATAAAGGCGGACTCGATTCGCAAGTGTTCGCGGCCTTCTAAGGGAGTGCGCGTTATGAAGATTGGCGACAATAACAAGATCGTTGCAGTTGCGAGCATGGAGCATGAGGAAGAGAGCACGGATATTGACTCTGACACGGCTGGTGGGGAAGAGGTTATTCAAGAAGACGTGCAGAATGCGGATAATGGAGAAGAGCAGCAATAAAGTTTTAACAAAACTGTGATGTTTTGTTGAAAGTTTTGCGAGCGAGAGCAACAATAGCGCCCCGCGGTATAGTGGGGCGCGCTATGCAAGAAGGGGGCGGAGGATTCATGAAGGTGGCGGCGTCTGTGCTGGCAAGCGATTTTTCCAAGTTGGGCGACGAAGTTGAGAGAGTTTCGCGGTCTGGCGCGGATTTTGTGCATATAGATGTGATGGATGGCGTCTTTGTGCGGAACATAACCATGGGACCGGATATAATTAGAGCAATACGGCCGTACACGAGCATTCCGTTTGACGTGCACCTGATGATAACTGAGCCTTCGCGATATTTTGCAGATTTCGCCGAAGCTGGCGCGGATATAATCACGTTTCATGCCGAGGCGGGAAGTAATCTTTTGAGCGCGATAAACGCCGTGAAATCAACGGATAAAAGGGTTGGAGTAGCTATAAAGCCCGCAACGTTGGTGGATGAGCTTTTGGACTATTTGCCAATGATAGATTTGGCGGTCGTGATGACGGTTGAACCCGGATTTGGTGGACAGGCATTTATGTCGGAGATGATGATCAAAGTCCGCGCATTGAGGGAAGAAATCTGCAAACAAGGGCTTAAGACGCTCATAGAAGTCGACGGCGGAATAAACAAGGAGACTGCCAAAGTGGCGGCCCAAAGTGGTGCGGACATCTGTGTGGCGGGGACTAGTATTTTTAAAAGTAGCGATATGAAGGGTGCGATCGCCGAGATTAAGGGAGTTTAGGCGAGGTTTGCGATAAATTTAGGCAAAAAATTTGGCCGAAAGCAAGGTTACCTGTGAGTACTCTGAGGGCAGGCAGGGCCTTGTTTTCGGCTTGATTATTTTAAATTTAGGTTAAAAGATACTTGCCGAGCTCCTCTATGGCGCGGTTTTTGATAATGACGTTGCCTCTTTCGACCAGTCTGGCGGCGGCGACAGCACTTTTGCCCGCGAAACGCCCGTACTCACTGATGACTGCCAGAAAATTCGATGAGATTGCGCCTTTGATGTATAATACCAAAAAATAGGAATTTTTAATTTCTATAATAGAACTATCAAAAAAGCTGAAACGACCGTTGTAGAGACGTTCAACGAGTGCAAAGAGAGAATCCGGCGTTTTAAAAAAGAAAGCGAATGGCTTAGATTTATTCTTGATTTTATAAATTTTTCGAGCAGAGTCAAGGCGGTTCGAAAGCAGCGTGACCAAGACGAAACAGCCGTTGGACTGCGGAATAGCTTCGATTAGGAGCTTTTTGTTGCTGCAGAAAAAACCGATTTCGGATTCGGCTTTGGCCAGCAGATTATTGATGATTTCTGAAGAAAACTCGTATTTCCAGTTAAGACGGTTAATCGAGACATCCAAAAATTTCAAATCCTCGCTCGAAAGGGCAATCAGCAGACGGTTCTCGTCGATTTTGTCTAAAATCATGACGGCACCCCCGAAAAAAGAAATAGTAAAAAAATTTCGACCTCAATAATATAATATTATAGAACGGGCGGGCGTGCAAGTGGATTTTGCAGAATGGGCGAAAAAGGTTTAAAAAGTCGCAAAAAAACGGAAAATCTGACTAAAACCGGCGCGAGAGAGAAGATAATTGACAAAAAACGAGGCAAATGGTAAAATAATAAGCGATTTTTTGAGCAAAAATGCACATTAAGATTAGGGGGATTTAAAAATGTTTTTGATGGGCGGACTGTTTGGCGCGGGCATGCTGCGGACTTTGGCGGCTTTGGCATATAAGGTCTTTTTGTGCATCGCGGTTTATAAGGATGCGACGGAGCATAGCGACCAAAAAGTCATGTTGTGGACGGTTTTGACGGCGATTTTCGGATTTATTCCGGCCGTGGTTTATGCGATTTTCAGGTATCAGAAGGAAAAAGACTTCGTGACGTGCCGGCATTGCGGGAAGATGATCTCCAAAAAATATCCGGTGTGCATGTTTTGCAAGCAGCCAACAGGCGACGAATCGGGTCGCAGCTTGATTAGCGAAGAGGTAAAAAAATATTTGATTTTGGCTGGAGTATTTTTCATCGTGCAATTTGTTTTTGAAGGCATAATCGCGGCATCTGGGGCTCGGCAGGCTATCACATTCAATTTGTTTTAGTAATTATTTTTGCGCATATTACAGATAGTATAATTTTTGGGAGTTAAAATGAGGGGTATTAAAAGGAAGGTTTGCGCCGTTTTGTTCGCGATGACGCTGATTTTGGCGGGAGCGGGACAAGCTTTTGCAGAGCCGGTGCGCGGATTTACGCTGCACAAAGGGCAATCGATGTTTATTTCTGTAGAACACTTGCAGAATTCAGCGATGCTAACATCGGAGAACGATGCAGTGGCGTCGGTTTTGAATGGAGTAATCACTGCAAACTCGGTGGGGGAGGCATTTTGCAAGGAAGTACGGACCAGTGGGGGAGGAGAAACCCAAGAAAAAAGATTTAAAATAAAGGTTCTGCCGCCAAAGTTGGTACGCTACATATTTGTGGAACCGAATAATCCGCGACCTGACGAAGATTTGACGCTAGTAGCGTTTGCAGATGCTGCAGTGGGCCGAGTTAAGTTTTTGGTGACTACAAATTTAGGCCGATTTGAGGCTATGGCTGAGGAAAAATGCCCAGACGGAGACTGTTTTATTCACCGAGCGAAGGTAAAACCTAGAGGCTTCGGGAAGTTCACTGTGAAAGCGCAGGTGGAGAGCGGTTCTACTTGGGTTGATGTGCCTGACTGTAGTTTTGATGGGGTTTTTATAGAGAGTTCAGCGGCGAACCCATCAGAGATGCGTGTTAGCGATAGGTGCATTGATTACATAAAGGCTAAAGAGGGCTTTAGAGCGAGGATTATGGAGGATGGCCTGGCGAAAAACGTCTATGATATCGGCTACGGCAGCGGTGTTAGGTCCGGTGCGGCTTTTTATAACAACGTCACGCGCGCTGCGGCGTACGCCATGCTTGTGAATCGCCTGAACAACGGCAACTGTTCGCGGGCTCTCAATAATTTTATTTTGCGTAATGGTTTGAGGATGTCTCAGAACGAGTTTGATGCGCTTTCGAGCTTTACGTACAACCTGGGCGCCGGCTGGATGAGCAACTCTAATTTACGGAGCGTATTTTTGGGTTTTAAAAATCCAAATAGTTTAATCGCGAGTAAGCCTCAAAAAAAGATGACTGGAACGATTATTTCTACAAATGGCCTCCGGCTGCGGGAGGGGCCTGGCAGGCAAACTGGGACTTTGGCTATTTTGAGGTTTAATGAGCAGGTTGAGGTTTTGAGCGAAAATCGTAACGGTTGGCATCGGGTTCGGACGAGTGGCGGTTTGGAGGGGTACTGCTTTGCGGAGTTTTTGAGCGTGATTACCGAATATACAAATAGTAATATTAGCGTTGTTAATTCGAGCGACGGGTTGAGGCTACGAGAGGGTCCGAGCACTGGAAATACTGCGATTTCTGTGATGAAGTTTAATGAGCGAGTTGAGGTTTTAAGTGAGAATAATAATGGATGGTATAAAGTTCGAACGAGTGGCGGCTTGGTGGGGTATTGCGCTGCGCAATTTTTAACGGTTGAGGCTTTAGATGTTAGGAATTCTGCGAGCCGAGATAACTTTGCAAAGGCGTTTTTAGAGTATAACAAGGCGGGCGGAAGGTTCGTAAGAGGCCTTTTGAACCGGCGGATTGAAGAGCTGCAGATCTATTTTTATGGCGATTACGCGCGCGATGGCGGGAAGAACAAGTATAATTTTTCGCTACCGGATTACGCATAATTTTAAAATTTTAGAGTTTACAAGCCGCTTTGCGAACTCTTTTTTCTTTTTGGGAAAAACTATTTTCTTGTTGAGAATTTTGAGCTATAATGTTGGTGGGCAAATTCGCGCGAGGGGCGGGGGTGAGGCGATGAGCGAGGTTTATCTGGACAACAGCGCGACGACCAGGCCGTGCAAGGCGGCTGTGGACAAAATTGTGGAGGTTCTTACTAGTAATTTCGGGAATCCTTCGTCGCTGCACGAAAAGGGATTTGAAGCGGAAAAAGAAGTCGAACGCGCGAGAGAAATTATTGCAAAGAGCTTAAATGCTAGATATGATGAGATTTTTTTTACATCTGGAGGCACAGAAGCCAATAATATCGCGGTTTTTGGAACTGTAGATGCAAACAAACGGCGTGGTAATAAGATTGTAACGACATCGGTGGAGCACTCATCCGTCTACAACCCCGCGCGGGAGCTTGAAAAACAGGGCTACGACGTGGTATACTTAAGGCCAGACGAAACCGGACGAATCTCCATGGCGCAAATCGAGGCGGCCATCGACGCGGACACGATTTTGGTGAGCGTAATGATGGTGAACAACGAGGTCGGATCGATTTTTCCTGTAGAGAAAATAAAAAAGGTCATTGAAAAACACGAATCTCCAGCTGTGCTGCACGTTGACGCGGTTCAAGCGTTCGGGCGGATCCCTGTAGACGTAGAGAAATTAAGGGCGGACCTGCTGACAGTCTCGGCGCACAAAATTCACGGGCCAAAAGGCGTGGGAGCACTGTTCAAGCGAAAAGGCGTGCGAGTAACACCGCGGACCTACGGCGGAGAGCAGCAACAAAAGGTACGGCCAGGAACAGAGCCGGTTGCGCTAATTGCGGGATTTGGCGCGGCGGTTGAGCAATTTGACCTGGGGTCGCAATATGACAAGATCAGCCAGCTAAATCGCTATTTTAAAGAGAGACTCGTTGAGATTAAGGGAATCAGCGTAAACTCGCCGCAGGACGCCGTTTCGCACATAATTAATATTTCCACAAACGAAATAAAATCGGAGACGATGCTTCATTTTTTGTCGGCTAGGGGAATCTTTGTTTCGAGCGGTTCTGCATGCGCAAAAGGCAAGCGGAGTCGGGTTTTGAGCGAGATGGGGTTGCCAGAAAGGCGCATAGATACTGCCTTGAGAATTAGTTTTTCTAAAGACAACACCCGCGCAGACGTTGATGAGCTGCTGCGTCAGCTGAAGATTGGCATGGAGACGCTGGCGCATATTTGAGTGAAAGGGGGAGGACGCGCGAAAAATGAGAGAAGTGATGTTGATAAAACTCGGCGAGATCGTGCTGAAGGGGCTCAACCGCAAAAATTTTGAGGACAAGCTCATACGAAACATCAAGCGAAAAGTCTCGGCACTCGGGGATTTTCAATTGATAAACCTGCAATCGACGATTTACCTGATCCCGCAGGGCGAAACCGCCGATTTTGAGCGGGTAGAGAAGACAGTCGGCAAAATATTTGGAATATCTCGGTACGCCAGAGCGGCCCAGTGCGACAAGGATTTGACAGCGATAAAGGAAACCGCGGTGAAATATTTGAGCGAAATTTTGCCAAAATTACGGACGTTTAAAGTCGAGTCAAAACGCAGCGACAAGAGGTTCGCGTTAAAATCGCCGGAAATATCGGCCGCCGTGGGAGAGCGCATCCTGGAGGCGTTCCCGCACCTGTCGGTGGACGTGCACAACCCAGACATAACCATAACAGTCGAGGTTCGGGACTTCGGTGCCTATGTGCGGGGCGATTCGCTCCCCGGCGCTGGCGGAATCCCCATCGGAACAGGAGGCCGAGCCGCAGTGATGATCTCTGGCGGAATAGACAGCCCCGTGGCGGCGTGGATGCTTGCAAAACGCGGCGTAGAGCTGGTTGCGATCCACTTTGCAAGCCCGCCGTATACAAGCCCAAGAGCCGAGCAAAAAGTGGCGTCGTTACTGAAAAAAGTTGCGGAATTTGCAGGGAAATTCACGATGATCACCGTCCCATTCACAGAAATTCAGGAGAATATCAAGGCTCATTGCGATGAGGACTTTTTCACAGTGATCATGCGCCGCTTTATGATGCGGATTTCGGAGATTATCGCAAAAAAATATCGCTGCAAGGCACTAATCACGGGTGAAAGCCTGGGACAGGTGGCCAGTCAGACGATGGATGCTATCACTTGCACGAATGATGCTATAAAAATGCCGATATTTCGGCCTCTAATCGGGATGGATAAGGACGAAATAGTAGAAATCGCAAGAAAAATCGAGACATTTGAGCTTTCAATATTACCGTATGAGGACTGCTGTACAGTATTCACGCCAAAGCACCCTCGAACCAAACCGGTATTGCGCGATATACAGCGGGAAGAGAGCAAACTTGACTGCGAAAAGCTGATTCGGACGGCGGTTGAGGGCGTGAAAACAACTGAGATTTTGGATTAGAAAAGAGGGATCGCATGAAAAAACCGAAAAATTTGAAAAAAATAATCTTTATTTTGAGCGCGGCGATTTTTATCGTCTCGCTGGGGATCATCGTCAACCTGTGCTTTATCGAGCCCTACCTAAACGCGTCCACGATGAAAGAGATCGAGGATGTTTACTACAAGGAGGCGGATTCGGAGGAAGAGACGGGGAATCTGGCGGCGTTGATGGCTATAAACAGCGACATAAAGGGCTGGATAAAAATCAAAGGGACGCCGATAAATTATCCGGTGC
This sequence comes from uncultured Eubacteriales bacterium, assembly GCA_948537335.1. Classification (GTDB taxonomy): domain Bacteria; phylum Bacillota; class Clostridia; order Oscillospirales; family Acutalibacteraceae; genus CAG-557. The sequence continues at coordinate 10,623 of CAOUJG010000007.1, read as the reverse complement.
TGCAGTCCGGCCCGGGCGACCCAATCTATTATCTGCACCGCAACTACAAAAAGGAGAAAACCAGCTTTGGCAGCGTTTTCCTGGATTCCCTGTGCGACGTAGAGGGCCCGTCGAAAAACCTGATTTTGTACGGCCACAACATGCGAGACGGCAGTATGTTCGGGCATTTGCTCAGGTACGACGACTTGAACTTCTATAAGGAGCGCCCCACCATAACGTTTAACACCTTGGCGAAACGCTCGGAGTGGAAGATCATCTCGGTCTTCAAGACCAACACGCTCGAGTCGCAGGGCAAGCTGTTCGACTACCTAAAGATCGACTTTGCGAGCGATAAGGAGTTCCTCGACTTCGTCTATGACGTGAAAGTGCGATCAATTGTGGACACGCCCGTAGACATCGGCAAAAACGACAGACTCATAACGCTCTCAACGTGTTCCAGTGAGCTGAAGGACTTTAGAACAGTCGTGGTTGCAAGAGAAGTCCGCGAGGGAGAGTCGCCAGAAGTGGATGTGGAAAAGGCGAAGATAAGAGGAAACCCACTAATGCCCAAAGGTTACTATTTGAAATATGGCGGCAAAGCGCCAAAAGTAAATGGGTTTGATAAAGACCAGGCCGAGGGGAATTTACCTTGGTACGTTGAGCAATAATCAATAACAAAAAAGCCCCCAGGAGGACCGACCTCTCGGGGGTTTACATTTTATCTACTTAACGATTATTTTTCACTTTCGGCAACACTTTTTTCTTTATTAGAAATTACAACAATCGAATTGCTCTTCTTGTACCGAAACAAAGTCAAAACCACGTAAATGCCGAAGATTAAGCAACCAGCGTTGTGCAGTAAAGACATGCCCTTAAAATTTGGCCAAATCTCGGTCACGATAAAGTCGATGAGCGTGTAAAATCCTTCAAACAAGAAGAAGAATGCCAAAGAGCGATACATCGGGAATCCGCGAAGCTCAGCTGTAAAAAAGATAGTGGTGATGGCAAGAAAAAGTATGGATAAAGCGATGGCAACCCACATATCACGCGCCTCCTTTGCCTGCCCCAATTATACAAAAATTAGCCGGCGTAGTCAAACAGAAAGGGATAATAAAATTATTGCCAAAACGAAGCTAATCCGCCAAAACATAAACCTTACAATTTTTAACGCCCCATCTGCGGCATTCTGCCAAAGTGTTCAAATAAACATCGACCAAAGTACGGCCACTCATCAAAGCACCGCCGGTGTCAGCAGCAACGCAAATGCCATACCCAGGGACGAAAAGCCTAGTGCCATAAGGAATTTTTCTCCGATCAACGGCAACGCGCCCCACAGCAACAGGCGAACCAGTCGAAGTCCGTGAGCCGCCCTCGCAGGCAGTGTAAGCCGTCACACGGCCGGTAAGCGTTTTGCTATAATGATGAACATTCCCGTTCTCATCGACAATAGTTCCGTTCTCCTCAGAGATAGAAACCCGACTAGCCCGATGCTTGGTATTAGGCTTAGTGCCAACGATTTTAACCTGATTAACCGGTGCCTTCAAGACATTCTCAGCCAAAACCTCGACCTGAGATGGCTTGCCATCAATATATTTAATCCGCTTAGTAACGTCCTTTTCACCGTTAACGCCAGCAACCTCAATCTTAAACTCACCGCGGCTCAAAGAATCGGACTTTTTAACCTCAGTAGCAAAAGGAATCGGCTCTCTTTCGGTAACTTCCTTAACCTCAACGCGATTAACAGTAATACTCAAGCCATCTTCAACAACCCTATCCAAAGGCTCGCTCACAATATCGTCCGGCGAGGCAGAAATCTTCAAAAACTTCAAAGCATCAGCAACAGTGCCCTCCGGCACAGAAACCGCACGAGTCTCGCCATCAACAACAATATTTATAGGAATAAGCCGCGAAATCACAATCTTCATGCCATCCGCAAGAGGCTCATCCATAGGAACAGAAACGTGAAAGCCATCGCCAGCGGGAATATTGTGCAAAGCGATCAAATCAGCAACAGTGCCGTCGTTAACCTCATAAGAGTGCCATTCGCCGTCAAAAAACACGTCAACAGTAAAAGCACGCTTAATCACGATTTCAACCTGGTTGTTCGCCAGATCAGTCCGAATAACCTTATCCTTTTCGTTGTCAACAAGTATGCCAGCCTGCCTAAGAACAGCGCCAGTCTCATTGTGCAAAGTGCGAAACTTAGTAACATCCGCACCATCGGTAATAGTGACGTCATTGCTCATGCCAAAGACCGCAGCAGAAGAGCCAGCTCCCAAACCAACGATCAAAATTAAAGACACAAACCGCTTGACTTGCTTGTTCGATAGACTTTTAAACTTGGTAATCAAAGACATTCCTCCGTTTCGTAACCAATGTGTAACTAAAAACACAGAGGCCATGGTAAGTATTAAGTTTAAATAAAATCTAACAAAATTAATTATAAAGAAGCGCGGTTATGAATGTCAAACGATTAAAATTCGAATTTTTGTATACTTTTAACAAACAAGATCCAATAAACCAAAAGAATAAACGCCTAAAAATCGCTAACAAGAGCAATTTATGTAAATTAATGGAAAATCATTTGTGCAAATAGCAGAAATTTACTAGTTACAAAAAAGTAACAATTAATTACACAAAATTAATATTTAAATTAAAGGTAATAGAAACGGATTTTTCCCTTAATAATGAGGATTAAAGGAATTTTTAAAAGTATATCAACACGATAATAGGCTAAAATGAAAAATATCTTTTTTGTAACACTTTTGTCTAGATTTTGAATTTACAGGGAACAGATATCATTAATAAAACTAGAATAGGCCGCATCAATCAATACGACCTATTATTTGAAGGTTTGAAAACTCTTATTTTTATTAAAAGTTAGGAGCGAATTTTTATTTAAGATTGTTAGGATTACAATCCCCTTTTTCCATACATTCTTGTAAGTTATTTAAGTTTTTGGAGAAATCTTCTAGGTTGGCTTTTATTTTACTTTTTTTGTCTTTACCACTAAATGCGTCAGGGTGGATTTTACGTTGACTTACTTTTATGAACTTTTTAATAAACGCCGTCTCTTTTGCTGACAACGGAACTCCGCCACCGCCACGAGGACAAGAGCGTTGCCCATCGGCATAACCTCTGTTATAACCTTTAAAAAAATTATTGAAACGATTGGAAAAATCATATTTGCTAGGTCCTTCTGCAAGTCCGGTGTTATATCCGATTTTATACAAACCATAATTAGCTAGAATAGTAATGCCACATTTAAGAGCAAACTTCAAAAATGATTTTAATATTCGTTTGCATCTATACCAGTAATAGCTGTCTTTAGACATACTTTTAAGCTCATTTATTTCATCAAGTTGTTTTTTTAATTTTTCTGAACACATATCAATTTCTTTTTCTTGCGCATATGATCTAGTTTTAACCTGATCAGATTTATCATTGTTAGAAGCAAAGCAAGACTCACAGCCACCCAGTGCCAAAGTTAACACTAACAAACTTGACAATATCTTTTTCACAAAAATCCCTCCCTTTTTTATTTGTTATTATCATACCATATTTGTGAAATAAAAACAACCCTACTACAATAATTTTGTGTAATATTGCAACAAAATCTAAATTTAAAATTAATTTTTGTGGCATAAGCACAAACAAAAAGCCCGCACGAAATTCGTGCAGACTTTTGATAAAACCGGTAAAAATGTGCGGTAATCCTTATCTCTTAGAGAACTGAGGAGCACGACGAGCAGCCTTAAGACCGTATTTTTTACGCTCTTTCATTCTAGGATCGCGCGTCAGGAAGCCGGCTTTTTTAAGCAGAGGCCGAAAATCCTCACCGTCGTGCTGAAGCAGAGCTCGAGAAATTCCGTGACGAATGGCTCCAGCCTGACCAGTAACGCCGCCACCAGCAACTCTGCAGATAATATCGAAATCCCCGTCAGTCTTAGTCAAAACCAAAGGCTGCCGAACGATCAACTTCAAAGTCTCGAGGCCAAAATAGTCGTCAATAGGCCGGTCGTTAATAATAATCTTGCCAGATCCCTTGTAGACGCGGACTCTAGCGACAGAACTCTTTCTTCTTCCCGTGCCATAGAGGTAAGCAACTTCGTTATACATATATAAAAGGCTCCTTTCTTACGCGTTAAAAACTTCAGGCATCTGAGCAGAGTGGGAATGTTCCGCACCGGCAAAAACGCGAAGTCTCGTCAAAGCTTTGCGACCAATAGTAGTGTCGGGCAGCATGCCCTTAACAGCCAGAGTCATGGCGAATTCGGGGCGCTCAGCCATAATTTTGTCATACCGAGTAGCCCTCAAGTGGCCGATATAACCGGTGTGACGGTAATGATGCTTTTGAGTTAGTTTGTTGCCCGTCAAAACGGCGTCTTTGCAATTAATGACGATAACATGGTCGCCACAATCGACGTGAGGGGCAAAAGAAGGCTTGTGCTTACCGCGAAGAAGGGTAGCAGCCTGAACAGCAACGCGACCAAGCGGCTTGCCAGCGGCATCGATGACAAACCATTTACGAGAAACTTTGTGAGGTTTCGGCATAAAAGTTGACATTTATATTCCTCCAAAAACAAATAAAATAGATGAATAAATAGATTTTATACCATTTAACGAGCGGTGTCAAGCATAATTTTTCAACATTTTAACTTAAGGGATAAAAACTTTAATTTTTGCGATTTTACGAAGAAAAGCTCCAAATATCTCGACCTCCATTCACAAAAAAGGAGATGCAAGAATTTTTATAATAGAAAAAGTTAAATCAAAAGACAATTAAAAATGCAAGTATGTAGGACGATCACAGCAAATTAAATTTCTAAAATAGAAAATTAAACAAAAAGCCAACAGCGAATTTGTTGAAATTTAAGCAAATGGGAGTTTTTTCGAATTCTTGTAGATTTTTTAAAATCAGTGTGCTAAAATGGAAAAAATGAAGCATAGAAGCAACAAAATAAACGAAGGAGATTTTATTTATGAAAAGATTCGTATCATCGTTTTTAGCAATTGTACTGTGCTTAACTCCAGTATTGACAATCAATGCTGGTGCTATCAGCAGGGAGCAAATAAGAGATAATGCAGAAAAAGCCTGGAACAACACAAAATATGGCGCAGGCAAGGCTTGGAATGGCACAAAATATGGTGCGGAGAGGGCATATAACGGAACAGTATGGGGCTTAGGTAGGACTTGGAACAGTACAAAGTATTGTGCAGGTAAGACATATAATGGAACGGCTTGGGGCTTAGGTAGGGTTTGGAATGGTACAAAGTATTACGGTAGTAAAATTAAAAAGGCTATAGAGGATGACCTTTCAGCAACACCTATTCCAAGGCCAACGTCAACACCAGAAGTTACGCTAACACCAATGCCAACTCCGACTCCAGAATGGGCACCAACGCCAGAATCAACTCCTAAGGTGGTACAAGTAGCGCAAATCGAAGGCGAGCTTTAATTGATAGGTCTGTAAGTAAGCAACAAAACTTAATTCTTTGCTTCATAAAACGTGCGAGCCGTGATTGGTCCGTGCGTTTTGCTATTTTTACGGAGCTGTGATATAATTGAAATAAGTAAAAATGGCGGAAAAGAGGGCAAAAGAGTGAAATTAGGCATAGTGGGGCTCCCAAACGTGGGGAAGAGCACGTTATTTAATGCTATAACGAACGCTGGGGCGCAGTCTGCGAACTATCCGTTTTGTACAATAGAGCCCAATATTGGCGTTGTGGCGGTGCCGGACAAACGTCTGGATAAATTGGCGGAGATGTATGCACCAGAAAAATTCACGCCAGCGACAATCGAGTTTGTAGATATAGCGGGCTTGGTGAAGGGTGCCTCTAAGGGGGAGGGGCTTGGCAACAAGTTTTTGGCAAACATACGTGAAGTCGACGCGATTGTGCACGTGGTTCGCTGCTTCGAAAATGACGACATCGTCCATGTGGAGGGCAGCATCGACCCGGCTAGGGACATCGAGACGATCAACATCGAGCTGATATTGTCGGACCTGGAGGTTTTGGAGCGGCGGATCGAGAAAACCAAGAAAATGCTGAAGGCGGACAAAAAATATCAGGTGGAGCTGGACTTCTTTGAGCGCGTGAAAATGACATTAGAGCGGGGAGAGTCGGCCAGGAGCGTGCAATGCAGCGAGGAAGAGGCCGAGTTGCTAGCTTCTGTGGCGTTGCTCACGAACAAACCGATAATCTACGCGGCAAACATGAGCGAGAATGACTTCAAATCTGGGCTCGAAGGGAACAAATTTTTGAGCGTTGTGGAGGGAATCGCGGCGAAGGAGGGCGCGAAAGTTTTACCAATAAGCGCGCAGATAGAGGCGGAGATCTCGGAGCTCGACGTGGAGGAGAAGAGTCTGTTTTTGGCGGACATGGGGCTTGCGGAGTCAGGGCTGGACAGGCTGATAACGGCATGCTATGAATTGCTAGGGCTTATCTCATTTTTGACCGCGGGAAAGCCGGAAGTACGGGCCTGGACTATAACAAAGGGGACGAAGGCACCGCAAGCAGCGGGAAAAATCCATACCGACTTTGAACGAGGCTTCATTCGTGCGGAGGTCGTTGCGTTTGGCGATTTGATTTCTTGCGGATCTATGGCGAACGCCAAGGAAAAAGGCCTCGTGCGGTCTGAGGGAAAGGACTACGTCATGAAGGATGGCGACGTGGTACTGTTTAGGTTCAATGTGTGAGAGGCACGGGGTTTATGGGAGCTAAAAATTATAGAACAGCCGCACTATACCGCGCGGCTGCCTTTTTTGTTTATAGAAATGCTCGCTTACTTGACTAAATCTGGATTCATGCGGCTATAATGAAAGATATATTGCTGAGCGATCCCGGCGTATCGGCCAAAATAGGTGGGATCCTTGCCGGGAAAGAAGGTAAAAAGCGCGCGATGCATCCAAACGTCAACGGGAAAAGCCTCTAGCCGATGGAACCCGTAAAGGAGGGCGCATTCGGTAACTTTGGGGCCGACCCCTTTGATTTTCATAAGCTCTTTGCGGGCCGAATCTATGGGCATGGTAGCTATCTTGGTAAAGTCGATTTCGCCAGAAGCCACCTTTTGAGCGGCATCTATGATGTAAGCATCGCGGAACCCGCATTTTATGGGGGACAAATCGTCTTTATCTAACTCTGCAAGCGTTGTGTTTTTTGGAAAGCTAAAAAAGCCCGGCGTCACCTCGCGGCCAAAGCATCGGCATAAACGCTCAATAATGCCTTTAATCCGCGGAATATTGTTGTTTTGAGAGATTATAAACGAGCAGAGCGCCTCCCACGGGTCCTGCCGCAGAATGCGGATCCCAGGCGCGTATTTGCAAGCAAGACTCAATGTTGCGTCCAGACGAGAAAGATCCGCCTTAACCTTGCCGTAATCGGTGCCCAGATCGAAGTAATTTTGCCAGACTGTATCGAAATTTTTTGCTATCGAATTGCCGGTTAAAACGATTTTATTTTTCTTTTTTAGAATATTAACGACGCTGTCAAAAGCAACGCCAACGAATTCATCGTCGCCAACCGGATTCCAGCGGAAACATTGACCGCAATTAAACGTCTCGGCCAAGTCAAAATCGGTAACTTCGCTCAAGACAATCTGATTTTCGTCGACAACATGCACCTTCACGGCCTCAAACACCTCAAGACAAAATTTTAACACATATATTAGTATAGAACAAGTTTTTATAAAAAGATACAAATTTTGAGCAAAAAATTTTAAATAAAAAATAAAATAAAAAAATACGAAAAGTTTAAAATAAAAACAAAGGATCAAAGAAAATAAAATGAAAATATGAATTTATGGGGGGTTTTCCACTTTTTCCACAAAGTTTTCAACAGAAATGTGTTTGACAAGGCGCGAAATATCGAAAATTTTTACGGTTAGTATAAAAACAGAGTAACCAAATTTTATGAGAAATTTTTGAATATAAGTTAAAATTTTTGAGAAAATTACTAATAGAGTTTGAGGTGGGGTGATGCCGCGTGATAAAGGGAGTCAACAAGTACGTCATAGAGGTAGTCGAGACGGAAAACCGGTATTATGACAAGGCGTTGCTGTTTGTGAGGCCCGAGTACGCCGAGGCCGTGGAGCGAGAGACCCTAGAAAAAGAGGCAAGGAGGGTGCTGCAAAGCATGGACGCGGTGTCGGCAATAAAGCGGCACAAACAAAGGGCGTGGTGGCTGATATACCTCATGAGCGTCGCCGTGGTGGGGCTCCTGCTTGCGATAGTAATCGTGAACCTGCTGACACTAGTTTGAGCGCGGATCTGGACGCGATGTCGGCATAAATAAAGGGCGTGGCAGCTGACATATCTCATTAATGCCGTTGTGGTGGGGCTCTTGCTTGCGATAGTAATCGTGAACTTGCTGACTTTATTTTGAGCGCGGATCTGGACGAGATATTAACATAAATCGGCACAATAAAGGGCGTGGTGGCTGATATACCTCATGAGCGCCGCCGTGGTGGGAATTTTTGTTTGTGGTAGCAATTGTGAACTTGATGACATATTGAGTGGCAATTTAAGCGCGGACCTTGACACAGCCGTGATAATGCGATATAATTAAAAGGTCACGATGAGATGGAGAGGTATCGAAGAGGTCATAACGGGGCTGACTCGAAATCAGTTTGCGAGCAATCGCACGGGGGTTCGAATCCCTCCCTCTCCGCCAGCGCACCTTTTATCGTAATTTTTGGAGGAAGCGGCATGGATTTGGAGTTTCATCATGTAGGAATTCCGGTTGATAAGTCCCAAATAAGCAGTAATGCGCGGTATTCTCCGGTTTTTAAAATGTATACGGATGACGCTCAAAATGGCCTCGGAGTGCACATTCAATATCACGCATTTGAAGCGGGGTGTCCGCTAAATGACGCCATAAAAAGTCAGGTTCATGTGGCCTTCAAAACGGAAAATATTGAGCAAATATTAGAGGGAAAGCAAGTTATTATGCCACTTTATGAGCCCTTTAAAGGGTATAAATGCGCGATGATTCTTGTGAATGGCTTGCCAATTGAGCTCATCGAGACTAGTTTGTCTGAGCAAGAGATTTGGAGCAACGGTGAAACATTAAAAACCGGCATTTTATATGGCGAGGAATAAAAGCAATCTTTTTAGTTTAAGCGGTTTATTTCGAGGTGTGGCTCAGTTTGGTAGAGCGCTGCGTTCGGGACGCAGAGGCCGCAGGTTCAAGTCCTGTCACCTCGACCAGTCTAGAGTACCATTAGGGGTTTGGTTTTCCTCTTAATGATATTTTTTTAGAAGGTGTGAAGTCTTATATAGAGTAGGTTTTCCTTTATGCAATCTGCTCTTTTTTTCGCCCAAAAGCTCTTTTTGATAGCTTTCTTTTTCGAGCTTTTTCATTTTTGAAATTTCTATCTACTGCGTTGTTACTTCAATTTTACGATACTTTTTTGTAACAAAAAAAGTATCCAAAAACGTTCAAAGGGGATTTCGATTCCCCTTTGAACCCCCTAACCGACACAAAGGGAAGCCATTTGGAAACCCGTGCAAGTTTTAACAGATCCATCTTCAATTCCAGTTGCAAAATGTTTGATGTTTGCTGTGTCGTCTTTTACTAACAAGTCAATACATCAACCCTAATGATGTGGTGAGATTTTTATTTTCGGCACAAAAAAGCAAAGCTCGGGGAGTTGAACCGAACTTTGCTGCTTTTCTTTTAATTATACTCGTGTTTGGTGGACACAAAGGGACTCGAACCCTTGACCTCTCGCGTGTGAGGCGAACACTCTAACCAGCTGAGCTATGCGTCCATGAGACTACTCAATAAATCTGCTTTTTAGGCACTTTATTCCTATCGCGCAACATCCTAATTTTGCCACTCTGTTTGCACCCTTGAACTTTTTATAAATGCCCAAAGCTTCGTCAAAACTGTTTGCAAACGGGATGGCATTTTTGAATCCCTCATTCTTTAGCATATCTTCAAAGTCTTTATAAAAGTTTAAATGCGAGACCTCGCACAAAACAAAGTTGCAACGGCTTGACTCTAGCCTTAAAATGCCGCCAGCTTTAAAACTCCTAACATAATCTGTTGCCACCCGGCACTCGATTTGCTTTACGCCCTGCGATATATACCTTAAAAACGGAAAATTTTCGTTATCTGTCATGTTTAACTTATACATCTAACCAATCCTCTGCCCCGTGCACTTTGTGATGGAGAACCAATAGGGACCTGGAAGTAAAAAGTGCGAGCATAAAGGAAAACAAACTTCACCTAGCCTTATACGCGAATTGCCCCCAGGTGCTACCCGGTCTTGGTAGTTATAAAGGACCTGCAAACTTAAAACGCGGGCGATAAAATAAAAAATTCACAATCAGCTTCGATCGCGAATTGGTCTGCGCGACCACGCGCTGGTCTTGGTAGTTATAAGGGACTTGAGGAAAACCAGTAACCATGCGGGATCAAGCCACTTACAATGTTTACAAAAACACGCATTCGTCTTAAATCGATGAATTTCATAATTACATTGTACCAAAGACGATAAAAAAATTCAATATTAGAAAAGTTGTCACCTTAATATCAAAAAGGTGGCAATTTTGTTTTTAACGGAGGTAATTTTATGCAAACATTTTTCTTGTTTATATTAATACTTATTTTGGTTGCGATTAATCTAAGGCAAGCCGATGA
>CAOUJG010000006.1:61849-66278 GCA_948537335.1 uncultured Eubacteriales bacterium | reverse complement strand
ATCTGAAATAATTTGCATTGCTTTTTCTTGAAGTTCTGGTAGCACATGAGTATATGTATCAAGTGTAATTTGAATATTAGCATGTCCTAATATTTTGCTTACTACTTTTACAGGGATATTTGATTCTAATGAGCGTGTAGCAAAGGTATGCCTAAGTGCATGAACATTTGTATTTTCTACTTTTGCAAGTTTTTAAAGTCCTTTTGAAAAAATCTTCAAAGGTTTTTGGACCAATATAGTTTCCATTTTCACGGCAAAAAATAAGGCTTTTATCACAATATAAGTTGTCCCATACTGATTTATTTTCATCTTGATGAATTTTATATTTTCTTAATTTTTCTAACATAGTTTTAGAAATAGATATAATACGCTCCTCACTATTTTTAGTGTACGGTTGTATTTGTAATACCGCTTTAGAGCTTATATTAGAATCAAAATTTTTTAATCTATTAAGTTGTTTGTTAATAGTAATAGTTCGTTTTTCAAAATCAATATCATTCCATGTCAGGGCTAGTAGTTCGCCTCGCCGCATACCTGTATATAGGTCTAATAATATTGCCATACCTAAATCATTATTACCACACAGTCTTTCAATTGCCTTTTGCTCCTCTATGTTAAAAACTCTTATTTTTTCTTTACAGATTGTTTTGGTAAGGTTATTCTTCCCTCCCCTGCAGGATTTTTGGCTATCATGTCATTTATGTATGCTAATTGTAAAGCTTTTCTAAAAACACGATGTATATTTTGAATAGTTTTTTGTGATAAACCGCCTTTACCGTCTAAACGACCATTCTTCAATAATTTGTTATATACACCCTGAATAATACTACTTTTTAAGTTTTTTAATTTATAAAATCCAAAAATGGGTTTTAAATGTTGCTCACAAGCTGGCGTTCCTACTCTGTCATATAATCCAAGAAATTTAAGAGGATTTTTTATTAACTCATCTAGTACGACTTTTATTTGCATTCCACGCTGTTGAGGTCAGTATTTTAGCTGACATCAGGGAATTATAATCTTTTCGCTGCTCATAATTCAATCCTTTTATGAACTCTTTTTCAAATCCATCGCAATATTCTGAGTTTTGTTTGTGACGTTCGCTTAAATACCAAGGCGGATTCGGTATATCTAAAATATCCATTAAAATATTGCATGCCACCTCTTCAATCTCGCTTTTCTCATTAAAATTTTTATCCATATTATAGATTTCCTTTCAAATTTTGACTCCACAAGCCGTTGAAAGAAATCGTTGCGCATGCTATAATATTTACGCTCCAATTATCTTTCGGTAATTGTGGGTTTAATGGGGGAAGTAGTTGTTTTCAGTTGCTAAGTGGACAATGCTTTCCAATTTTTTATTCTTTTTCTTCTAACCTCTCAATACCATGTCTAACAGCTTCATTCTTAGAGATTTGACGTTCTGTAGAATATTTTTTAAGTATATCATTATGTCTTTCATCTAAGCGAACCGTAATACGTATATCTTTTGGATTATCCGAAAAAGGTCTTCCAACTTTCTTTATAATACATCACCCCTATCAATAGTTGTTGGCTGACAATAATATTATAATATATGTCTGCCATAAAGTCAACATAAAAAATCTTTTGCGAAGAGGGGATTAGATTTTAATGATTAGTTTTAGAAAGTTTGGCGTAAAGAGAAAGATCACTCTTGTATCCCTCAAAGTTGTCGATGCGGGTGATATCATAATATTTGCCGCTGTATTCGATCTCCATGTCAGTATTAATGTCATTTCTAAAATTTATGATAAACAAACATTCTTCATCATGCTGCATTGCTGCAGAGGCGAAGAGCTCTTTTCCTGATAAATGCCTGTAATATGCCCACAAAGTGCCGTCATGTATCGGTACCCACTCGTTTATAGGAAAGCCATCTTCATCTTTGGATTGTTGTAACTTAACAATCCTTATTTTTTTGTCTTTTAATTTTTTCATTTACTCACACCCTTAAATTTCTAATTTAGAACAGAATGCCGCCACATGTAATTTTCTAAAAAGTCAGGCTTGATTCCGGCGCAACATAAAGTTTTGAACGGGCGAGAATTTTCGCTCGTTGAATATAAACGAAAAAGGCGAAATAAGACATCAAAGCCTGAATGGTCACACGCTACAGCGCGTTTTTAAATTCATTGAAGTGTTCATATAATCCAACGTAAGCGTCAAGTAAACTCGCTGTGCCGTCTATTCTTTGCTTTGCACTCTGCGCTTTGACCGGCACTATATTGCCGTTTCTGTCAGTCTGTATGCCGGTGTTACTTAAACACCACTTCAAAATCGGATTGTTATTATAATTTATTTTTTTAGATTTTAGATCTGCGCCTAACATTTGCATCGGCAAGCTTAAAGTCTTCGCGCCCTGTATGCAGCGGATCATTGCAAAACCATTCAATTCCATTTCCTCTACCCAATATTTCGCACTGTAGCTGTCATAATAGATCCATGCAGGAGTTATTCCATAATCGTTTACCATTTCAAGAAACCACGCCGTAACATCTCCATAATTTATTGAATTTCCGTTGCATAGCCTCAAAAGCCCGCGATCTAGCCATTTTTCATATGGGATTTTATCAAACTGGACTCGCTTTTCAAAATTGTCTCTTGGCAGCCAATACATCTGCGTTACAAATCTTTCTTCGTTTTCTTTGCTCATCATCAGAAGTGTTGCACAGGTTAAATCCGTTGTAATGCTTAAATCTGCGCCGCCTATGGCATAACAGTTTTTGAAAGCTGACAAATCAAAGGTTTTTTCGTTGTTTATATCATCAAAAGAGAGCCATGCGGTGCTTATCGTGTCCCTTATATTAAAGTCCTTCGTGAGTACCCCGCTCAAATCTTTAGGATTATTTTTCGCTCGTTCAACTTTTTCGGATAAGTCAGACAGCTTTTTAATCGTACTTAGCCCTGGGTTGGCTTTCTTCCACGCTTTGGGATCTGTCCATTCATCTTTGCTGTCAAGCTCATAAATTATCGGTAAAAATGTCTCATCAGTGAACGTCCCATCGGTGATTTTGCACGCATACGAGTACATGTCATCAAATATGCATTCTCTAACAGTGCCAGCGGTCGTAATCATTATAAATAATGGCTGACGCCTTGCACTTTGGCTCTGCTTCATGACTTCATAACAGTTTCTGTCTTTCACGCTGTGCAGCTCGTCCATAATCACTAAATGAGAGTTCAAACCATCAAGCGTATCGCTGTTTTTGCCCAAAGGTTGAAATTTACTCATCGTCAAGGGAAAATACAAATCTGATTTTCGCTTTTTGATAAACCTATTTAATTCCGGGCTTTGCTTTATCATATTGTGCGTCTCGTCAAATATAATCCTTGCCTGATCTTTTTTGGTAGCTGTCCTGTAAATTTCCGCTCCCGGCTCGTTGTCGGCAATTAGCATATAAAGTGCAATGCCAGCTAGCATGGTGCTTTTCCCGTTTTTTCGAGCCACCATAAATAAAGTCTCTTTGTACTTTCTAAAACCCGTATTTTTATCCACAAAGCCAAACAATGCAGAAATAAAGGCCTTTTGAAACAATTCCAATTTAACAGGCTTTCCAGCCCATTCCCCTTTTGAATGCTTACAAAATCTCTCTATAAATTCAATCGGTCTGACTGCTTTTTTCTCATCGAAAATATATCTGCCATTGGGATTTTTAATATCATTTTCAAGCTTTTTATAAACTTTATAAACCCTCTTAGATACGATTATTTCGCCGTTTTCAATTGCTTTTAAATACTTTAAAATGTAGTTCATTTTTATTCCTGATTTATAAACTTGTATAGTTCGCTTTCAGAATTTTCTTGAGAACCTCTAGGTATCATGTTTTCAAGCTGTTTATAAAGCAAGCTGTACCGCTGAATTGTTGTGTTATATGCCTTTAATGCGGGACTCTCCCTCATATGGTCTCTCTGCTACGTGCGCCTGATTATATTGACAAAAACGAAATAAAAAAAGAATCGCTTGAAAGGATTATTAAAAAATTAGGAGATTGCAAAGATAGCTTTAAATAAGAAACTATAAAACAGCCAGTAGAATTAAGCTCTGATAGAATATTATCTCTACAGAGCTTGTTATTTTTGTTATTTTTTAAGATGAGCCGATTATCTAAGTAGATAATGATTATTTATTATTTGGGTCAAATTAAAAATTTTCTAGTTTTTAAAAATATAAAAAACCTCACAAACCGCATGGCTGTGAGGTTTATATTTGGTTGCGGAGGCTGGATTTGAACCAACGACCTTCGGGTTATGAGCCCGACGAGCTACCGGACTGCTCCACTCCGCGCTAACTTTATGGTATTCATTATACACGATTTGTTCACAAAAGTAAACATTAATTTCAAAGATTGTTACTTATACCTTAATAATCAATAAAGCCACACTAAATTTGTTAACATTTTATATTAACCTC
>CAOUJG010000006.1:0-61839 GCA_948537335.1 uncultured Eubacteriales bacterium | reverse complement strand
ATATTAGCTCTTGCTAGAATTTTATAAAAAACTATTTCAGGGACAAAATTCGACAGATTATTCCATATTATCAATATATCATATGGTTTACAAGCTTTATTAATTTTATTTTTATAGACTTTTAGAATAATTCATAGAAAGGACGGTTTTTGTGGAATCAACAAGAAAAATGATGAGTTTTTTATATTAATAGTTTGTTTTTTGTAAAATGAAAAGCATGTGTGTGAGTTAAAAATTTTAATAAAGATCTAACCTAGTATTTTATTTAATTATATGTTTTAAAAGTTGGAGGAATCACAATTATGAAAACAATTTTAGTTCTTGGCGTTGGCCAAATCGGCAAAGCAATAACAAGAAGAATTATCGAACAGAAGCCCGAAAAAATCATCTTGCATAATTTAACCAAAAACGAATCTGATAACTGTTGCAAATATTTTTCTAAATACTGCGAAAATATTGAATTGATCTCGTCGTATGGCAACATTTTCATGCCTTATGAATTTAACAAGCTAACAAACATGCAGGAAAAGCTCAAATGCAAGGACGAGCTTTTGCAATTTTACTACTCTGACTTGGGGCCCGATATTTTAAAAAAGTCCACTCTATATAAATTGGTTCAAAAGTGGCGCCCAGACTTAATCGTGGATGCGATAAATTCCGGGACGGTGCTTGGCAATCATTATAAGCCAGAGTTGATATTAAGCAAAGTCAGCAAAAGTGCGCAAATTGACGTCAACACTTCTGTGAGCATCCTTCTTAACGACTTTGTGCCTAAGGCCATAAACTTTGTGTATTCTTTGAAGCTTGCCATGGAGGACTTTAAGGTAAAAAAATATTTAAAAATTTCGACAACAGGCCTTGGCGGAATGGGCATGAACATGCCGTACACTCACGGAGACACGCCAAAATCCTCGCTCTCTTTTGCATTGATGGGCAAGATTTCTGCCGCTGGGGTTTTGCATCAGCTGCTATGGAACCTATCTCACACCACAAACCTTAACATCAGCCTATTGATTCCGGCAACGTTTGTGGGCTACGATAGCACAAAGTTTGAGCCAATTGAAACTGATGTTGGGTTAGTCAAAAAAATTAATAATCCTAAAAAACTGAGGCTCAAAGAAGGCGACACGCTTGAATATTCTAAGGGAGTCAGCGAAGAGTACCTTAAATTCCCGGTTGTTCGCGCGGGGGAAAATCACGTTTACTCCTTGTACGAGCTCTCTGCACTCACCGCCGTTGGCCAAATGGAGGCTATAACCAAAGAGGAAGTCGCCAACGCCGCCATTGAAGACATCTGCGGCCAAACCAAGAAAAACATGCTAAATTACATGGACTCTGGCATGCTGAGCTCGACTTTTGCAGGCAAGACCATGGTAGAAAAGATAAAAACAGAGCTTTTAAATTTGATGCAGGAAAACCGCACAACAAGCATAGCAACGGGAAACCTCGGAGTTACCGTCGCAAAGCGGTTGTATGAGCTGTATATGATCAAAAAAGTCTGCAAAACTGTGGACGATCTGAAAAAAATAGACATCAAAGAGCTGTATGACTTGATTGTTCAAAATTTAGAGTCGGACAAAGGTTTAATCATAGAGATGCTGTCGCTAGGTTTGCCGATAGTTACAGAAAATGAGAACGTGTACATAGGCGACTATAGCTTATTTCCGGGCAAAGACAGCAATCTGACCGTTACACGGGAGCGCCTAGAAAAGTGGATTCAGGTGGGCTGGGTGGACCTTCGCGCCGAGAACATCTTATTCTGGAAAGAGACCATAGACTACGTCTATAACGACGCCAAGAAGGTTTTAGACGACAAAAACTTCATCCTAAACAGGGACGCTGCCGCCATCGACAATGACTACGACATCGGCGAAATCCTCGCGTACTATTATAATCTGCAAGAAAAAGGCCGCAAAACTTGCAATATTTAGAAAATCTAGATAAAACAAAGAAATCTCGTCTCTCCCCTTCTTGACTTATAATGCACGCGATATTTTTAAATTTGCGGCAGAATTTTAGCAGGAAGGGGCTTTTTTCTTTTTATGCAGCATGCCCAACTAAGGAGGTTTTGATCATGGCACAATTTTTTATTATTTTGCAGCAACTGTTTGTCTTCGCCTTTTTTGTTGCAATCGGAATTTTATGCGTCAAATGCAAAATCTTCGATGAATCCTCACTCAACTCAATATCAAAATTCATAATAAACGTCTCAATGCCCATCATGCTGATCTGTAATCTCTTGGCAGGCCCGTCTTTAGGCGATTTAATCGCCGCATCGCCCATATTTATAGTATACCTGGCTTCTTTCGTGCTTTTATATCTTTCAAACTGCATTATAGTGCGGTTCTTCAATTTTGATCCTAAAAAAGCTAACATTTACAAAGCCATGGCGACTTTCTCAAATGCAGGTTTCATCGGTATTCCACTGATTTTAGCGCTGTACGGCAAAGAGGGAGGAATTTTTATGTCTTTGTGCATAGTTGTAGACCAATTTATGCTCTGGACCTTGGGCGTAAAACTGGCCTCAAACCTGAATGCATACAACTTTAAATGCTTAAAAAACTTCATAAATCCAGCACTGTTAGCAATAATTTTCTCACTAACTGCCGTCTCACTGGGCTTAAAACTACCCAAAATGATATTCTTAGTCCTGGCTCCGCTTGGGAAGATGACTCCAGCGCTTTCCATGATATACATCGGCGGACTTTTTTGCTTTTTCAACATCAAAAAATACCTGATAAGTCTCGAAATATACATCCTGATCCTCTTCAAAATGATTTTGTTCCCAATAGCAATTTGGTCAGCCCTAAAGTTTATCCCAATTGCAGAAAGCATCGCCAAAACAGTCGTCCTGCTCTGCGCGCTGCCCTCAATGTCCGCAATCGCCATTTTAGCAAAAAAGTATAACAACAACGCAGAGTATGCCATAGCAATATTGTTAATCACCAGCGCTTGCAGCCTTGTGACAGTCCCTTTAGTTAGCTTTTTGATGAGCATAATTTAATTTTTATTTTAAAGGCAAAAAAAATAGCACTCTTCAAATCAAGTTAAACCGAAATGAAGAGCGCCTTTATAAAAACAATTTAAAAAATTCGGAAATCTCCCATAGGCCAATACCTCAAAAACACAGAGCCATAAAGTTTATTTACATACACAAAACCAATTTTCCCAAACCTACTGTCCATCGAATGGTTCCGATTATCGCCCAAAACGCAAATACGACCATCGGACAGCAAATATACAGTATTATTAAGCATAGCCCCGTCGCCACTCAGTGCAGTGGGGTCGTTAATATAATCTTCCTTTAAAAGTTGGCCGTTCACGTAAACTTCGTGCTTATCGTAATCAATTTTAACGGTGTCTCCCGGAAGGCCAATAACGCGCTTTATAATATTTTTGCCCAGCTGTTCATTAGTGTCAATAGTAACAATGTCGCCTCTTTTCGGGGTATACATAAACTTATACACCAGCAACTTGTCACCATCATGCAGAGTCGGTAACATTGAGTCGCCAGAAACGGTAAAGAACATAACAAAAATAGTAATAAAAAAGCACGTAGAAAAAGCAAAAAGCAACGAGCTTCCCCACTCAAAGACCTCTTTAATAACCCTAGATACATTCCCATTATCTAAAGACCCATTAATAACAACACCGCGTGTCTTGGCGTCCATAAAAGCACCTCCATATTTTTACTGCAACAAAAATATAAAAGTAGGGACACAAGGCCCCCAAATTAAGCTTTAGCGAATTTTCTCTTTAACCTTAGCAGCTTTGCCCAATCTATCGCGCAAATAATAAAGTTTACTTCTGCAAACTTTACCATGCCGAGTGACCTTAATATCCTTCACATTAGGAGAATGAAGCGGAAAAACCCTCTCCACGCCAACACCATAAGAAACCCGACGAACAGTAAAAGTCTCTGCAACACCGCTGCCCTTGCGAGCAATAACAGTGCCTTCAAACATCTGGATTCTTTCCCTCTCGCCCTCTTTAATATTAACACTAACCTTAACCGTATCGCCAATATTAAACTCCGGCACTTCGCTTTTCACAGAATCCTGCGAAATAATTTTCAATGCATCCATAATCCATCCTCCAAAATATAAAGCAGTCATACAAAAAGCAGCGGACTGCTCGCCTTAATCAGCAGCGCAAAGGCTACAAATTAAACCCCACCGACAAAATTTTCATCAGCGGCCATCAGTTTTAATATTATACCACACAAAGCGAATTTTTGCAACACATTTTTTAACACTATTCATCCGCAGAGGTGTCGGTATCTTCAGTTTTTTCAGACTCCGCCTCACCGCTAGCAAGGGCTTCCTCTGTATTAGCATGATTATCTGCCTCAGATGGCACATCATCGGCCGAATTCATTTCCCCTTCATCTGAGCCGTCCTCGTCGCCCTTATCCTCAAGCAAAGCTTTAATCGACAAACTGATTCTATGGCGGTCAAAGTCAATGTCAATAATTGCGGCCTTAACTACGTCGCCAATCGACAAAACATCGCGCGGTTTATCAACCCGACGGTTAGAGATCTGAGAAACATGAATCAGCCCGTCAATGCCCGGCAAAAAGTTAGCAAAAGCGCCGTAATCCGTCAAACCAACAATCTTAGCATCAACAACGCTCCCCACCGGGTAGTCATTCTTAAGCGTCTCCCAAGGATTCTCGCCGTTATCTTTATAAGTCAAAGAAATCTTCCCAGCGTCCTTGTCAAAGCTCTTAACCCAAACCTCAACTTCGTCGCCCAAATTCAAAACGTCAGAAGGGTGCTTAACCCGATCCCAAGACAGTTCAGAAACATGAACCATCCCATCAATTGGCCCCAAATCAATAAAAGCGCCATAGTTAGTAAACGACTTAACCTTGCCACGAAGGGGTTTGCCCACTTCAAGAGTATCGAAAAAGCTCTCAATATCCGCTTTTTTAGCATCCATCAAGACCGAGCGAATCGAGCCCACAGCTCTCCTGCGTCGCTCGTTAACGTCTATAATCCGAAGCTTAACCTCTTTGCCCTTCAAGTCCTCCAAGCTTTCGCCGCGAGAAGCCGTGGCAAGCGAAGCCGGAACAAACACCTTAATGCCGTTGGTAACCACGATAATGCCGCCATTTATGACGTTAGTAACCTTGCCAGACAAAACAGTGCCGTTCTCCTTGGCCTCAATAATATCCTTAAAGCCCTCCAGCGCGTCAATTCGCTTCTTAGAGAGCATAATAGTTCCATCCTGGTCATTAGTGCGCATAATCAAAAGATTCAGCTCATCGCCGATCTTAACAACGTCCTCAGGCTTAACGTTAGGATCGTTAGAGAGCTCACCGGCCGGAATAAACCCAGCTTGCTTGCGACCAACATCCACATAAACCTCATTCGGAGCGATCCCAACAACCGTTCCAACCACCTTATCATCCGTCGTCAAGCTCTTTAAAGATTCCTCCAGCATTTGCTCAAAATTTGCCTCTTCCCCTTCGCTCTGCCCAACATCATCATTATTCTCCAAAAAATCTTCCATCTTCCGTTTAACCTCCTCTATAATATCAACCGGCGTCGATGCCCCGGCGGTAATTCCAATTAATTTCGCTTTTTTTATATCATCAAATTGCAAATCATCCGCAGTTTCTATAAAAAAAGATTTACAATTTTTTTGGCAAATATCAAATAGCTTCGCGGTGTTAGAGCTTTTTCGCCCCCCGATAACAAGCATAACGTCGGCCTTTTTAGATAACTTACAAGCCTCATCCTGCCGGCTAGCGGTAGCTCCACATATTGTGTTAAAAACCTTAATACCTTCAACCTTCGAGCGTAAAAAGTCCACACAGCGCCGCCACTGAGACACGCTAAAAGTAGTCTGTGCAACGACCAAAACATTTGCCCGCGCCAAAACTTCGCCATTCTTCTTTATTATATCCAATAATTCCTCGTAATCACTAAAAATATAGAAGTCCGCATTGCAATGACCAGCGATTCCAACGACTTCCGGGTGATTTTTATCCCCAGCAATCAAGATTACATCAGCATTTCTTGAGGTATCAGACACAATGTTGTGAATTTTTTTTACAAACGGGCACGTCGCGTCAAGGTACATTACGTTTAGCTTCTTTATTTTTTCAATGGCATCGCGGGCCACTCCATGGGAGCGTATAACCAAAACTTCGTCCTTCTCGGGTCGAACATCCTCCGGACAATCAACCACGCGAACGCCTTTTTGTTCAAGCTTCTCAACCATATAAGTATTATGTATAATCGGCCCCAAAGTGCAAACCAGCTTACCCTCGGCCAAAAGCCCCTCCACAGCAGATACAGCCCTGCTCACACCAAAGCAAAACCCCGCACCAGAGGCAACCTCCACATGCAAAAAGCAAAACCTCCAACGTCAACAAAAAATAAAAAAACTAAAATCGATAATAATTATAAAATATCTAAAAATAAAAATCAAGCACAAATTATTATGGATAATATATATTAGAGCCCCGCAAAAATTATTTATCGCAAGAGTCCAGATAATTTTGCAAGATAACCGTTGCCGCAACGGCGTCTACAACGTTTTTTCTCTTTTTTCCTCGAACATTGACGTCGTTAAGAAAATTAGTCGCGGTGATAGTCGTGCCGCGCTCATCGACCATAAAAATTGGCAGATTTGTAATTTTACTCAACATGTCAGCAAATGTTCTTGCGTTTTGAGCGCTTGCGCCCTCGGAGCCGTCCATATTTTTAGGCAAACCTACAACAATCCTTTGAATGCCTTCATCCGCACAGATTTGGCCGACCTTTTGAGCCAAAACCTCATTGTCTTTCTCTTTAATGACACAAAGCGGCGACGCCAAAACCTGGTTGTAGTCCGATATAGCAATCCCCGTCCGAGCCAAGCCCAAGTCCACCCCAAGCACCTTCATAGCAAAAGCTCCTTTTTCTAAAGTCGGCCCAGCCTAGCTTAATTTCAATTTGGCAATAGAGCTTTCTAAAGAGGCGACCTTTTCGCGCAGCGCCTGGACATTCTTCTTAACGCCATCAATTACGGCCGCCGGCGCTTTTGCTAAAAACGCCTCATTATTCAGCTTAGCTGCGTCTTGATCAAGCCTTTTTTGCGTTGCTTCGAGCTCCTTCTTTAGCCTAGCCACCTCGGCTTGTCTGTCCACAAGTTCGTCCATCAAAATGAAGATCTTGGCATCCGCCGTCACGATTGTTACAGCATCTTCGCCCATCTCGATATTATCCGATATCTCAACTTCCTTTGCATAGGCCATCTTTTTTAAGAAGAGCTCGCATTCCCTGAATAAATCCACATTTTTGGTCTCAATAAACAGATTTGTCTTTTTAGACGGCACCACGTTCATCTCAGCCCTCTGCGCACGAACAGCCTTTATCACGTCCATTATGGCACGCATGTCGCCCTCAGCCTTCTCATTGCAAAGCTCTTTTGCAAATTTAGGATACTCCGAAATCATGATGGATTCGCCGTCGCAGGGCAGCGTTTGCCAGATTTCTTCCGTAACGAAGGGCATAAACGGGTGCAGCAGCTTTAAGATTTTGTCCATAACATAAACCAGCACACAGCGAATATTCCCGGCCAACTGGGCGTCCTCCTGGATACGTATCTTCGCAAACTCGATGTACCAGTCGCAAAAGTAGTCCCAAACAAAGTCATAGACCTTCTGCGCTGCAATTCCCAGCTCAAACTTTTCCAAGTTCTCCGTCACACTAAGGGTTAGAGAATTCAGCAAGCTCAAAATCCAGCTATCTTCCAGATTCAACCCGTCTGAGAGCTCATTTTTGACATCAAAACCGTCAATATTCATGTGAATAAACCTGGCGGCATTCCACAGCTTGTTGGCAAAATTCCGACTGGCGCTGACTTTTTCCTCCGAAAAACGCATGTCGTTGCCCGGGCTGTTGCCGATCACCAAAGAAAATCTCAAAGCGTCGGCACCGTAGTTTTCAATAATTTCAAGCGGGTCTACGCCATTACCAAGCGACTTTGACATCTTTCGGCCTTGAGAATCCCGCGCCAAACCGTGAATCAGCACGTTTTTAAACGGAGCCTTGCCGGTGTATTCAAGCGCAGAAAAAATCATCCGCACAACCCAAAAAAAGATGATATCATAGCCCGTAACCAAGGTGTCCGTCGGGTAAAAATATTCGTACTCTGCAGTTTTATTCGGCCATCCCAACGCTGCAAAAGGCCACAAAGCAGCAGAAAACCAGGTGTCAAGAATATCGCTATCCTGATAAACGTCGCCAGATCCGCATTTATCGCAAGTTTTTACGCCGGTTTTAGAAACCATCATGTTGTCACAAGCCCGACAGTAATAAGCCGGAATCCGGTGGCCCCACCACAGCTGGCGCGAGACGCACCAATCCTTAATATTGTTGAGCCAGTTGAAATATATCTTGTCAAACCGGGCCGGAACAAACCGCGTGTCGCCATTTTTAACGCAGTCAATAGCAGGACCCGCCAGCGGCTGCATCTTCACAAACCATTGAGTGGAAACCCGCGGCTCAATAACCTCGTGGCAGCGGTAGCAAGCGCCCACATTATGCTTAATCGGCTTGATTTTCAGCAAAGCACCGGCTTGCTTTAGATCTTCCACGATCTTTTTTCGCGCCTCAAAGCGGTTAAGACCACAATATTCCCCTCCGTTTTCGTTTATTACGGCGTTCTCGTCCATAACATTGATCACCTGCAAGTTATGGCGCAGGCCGACTTCAAAATCGTTCGGGTCGTGCGCCGGAGTTATCTTAACAACGCCGGTTCCAAATTCCACATCCACATACGAGTCCGCAATTATCGATATTTCTCGCCCAACAAGCGGCAAAACGACGGTCTTCCCAATCAAGTGCTTATATCTGTCGTCGTCCGGATTAACTGCAACGGCGGTGTCGCCCAAAAGCGTCTCTGGCCTAGTGGTGGCGATCTCAACATAGCCTGTTTCGTCGGACAATTTGTAATTTAAGTGATAAAAATTCCCGTCGCGCTCGGCAAATTCGACCTCGGCGTCAGAAATGGACGTCTTGCACCCCGGGCACCAATTAATTATCTTCTCGCCCCGATAAATAAGCCCCTTTTCGTAAAGCCGCACAAAAACCTCGTTAACAGCGGCCTTCATGCCGTCATCCATAGTAAAGCGCTCGCGCGACCAGTCGCAAGAAGCCCCCATTTTCTTTATCTGCTCGCTTATTTTGTTGCCGTATTTCTCTTTCCACGCGTAAGCACGCTCCAAAAAGTCCTCGCGGGTAATGTCCTCCTTCTTAATGCCTTCCTTCTGCATGGCCTCCACAATTTTCGCCTCCGTAGCAATCGAGGCGTGATCCTTGCCTGGCACCCAAAGAGCCGCATAGCCCTGCATTCTCTTAAAGCGAATCAAAATATCCTGCAGAGTCTCGTCCAAAGCGTGCCCCATGTGCAGCTGACCCGTTATATTTGGCGGCGGCATCACAATAGTATACGGCTTCTTATCTTTTTCGATTTTAGCTCCAAAATATCCGCCATCTTGCCAAAATTTATATATTTTGTCTTCAACCTCTTTGGGGTCGTAAGATTTCGAAAGTTCTTTGCTCAAATTTTGCAACTCCTTTTTATTTTCTTTTTCACAATTTTCGTTTCACTTTAAATATTATCTCACCGCGGCGCGCTGTTGTCAACAAAACAAAAGAGGCTTCCTCAAAAGCCTCTCAAATTTGCACTTGCAAAACCTATTTTTTGTTCTCTTTGCCGCTGTCTTTCTTTTTCTTTTTAGACCCTTCGTCAACGATTTTTTTTAAAGAGCTGACGATATCCTCTTGAGCCTTGGCCGGGAGTACCCGATATAAGCTTATTAAAGTTTTTTCTTTTTTAGACAACTCATAAATATGATTAAACCGTTTAGAATCGTAGCAACAATAAAGATCGTCACCCGAATCCTTTAAAGTCTTTTTATCTTCGCTTTTTTCAGTTTCAAACAAGTCGGTATACGAGACATTAAAGATTTTTGCAAGCTTTATAATAGTATTAATGTCTGGAGTAGTTTTGCCAGTTTCGTAATAAGTGTAAGTAGAGCGCTCTATACTAAGGGCGTTTGCGATTTGGAGTTGGGTGTAGCCACTATTTTCTCGTAGTTTTTTTAGTTTTTGTGATAGCATTTCGTCACCTTTTTACAATTAAAGATCCAAACCTAGTATAAATCAAGTTTATTTTACAAAAAAACACAGATAGTTACTTTTTTCTGTGACATATATTCACTTTCGCGCCCTACGCGCAGCGCGCCAATTAGCGATTTTTGCCGAAAATACAGTCCAAAAAATAAATTTGATTTTTCCTCTTGAAATAAGTATAATGTTATGGTATACTTAATTTAAAGTTTTATTCGTTTGCTTTTGTAAGAGTGGGGTCGCCCGCTCTTTTGTTTGTATTTGAGGTGAATTGTGTTTTGATTAAAAAAAAACACGGCAATAACGTTGTGTCGGCTGTTTGGGGCTTGGCTCAACCTATTGCTAAAAGTTTGGGGCTGGAGCTTTGGGACGTTAAATTTGTAAAAGAAGGCCCCGAGTATTACCTTAGAATTTTTATTGATAGCGACAGCGGAATAACTATTGACGACTGCGAAAAAATGAGCCGCGCTGTGGATAAACCGCTTGACGAACTTGACCCTATTGTGCAAAACTATTGTTTGGAGGTTTGCTCGCCTGGTGTTAACCGAGAGTTAACCAGAGATGAGCATCTTGAAAAGTTTGTTGGTCATAAAATTATTGTGAGGTTGATTCGGCCGCTTGAGGATGGCGTTAAAGAGTTAAATTGCACTCTTGCCGCCTTTAATAAAGACGAAATTAAGGTCTCTTGTTGCGAAAGCTGTGATGACTCTTGCGATTCTTCTAGAGAAATTTGTATTTTGAGAAAAAATATTGCGTTTATTAAACTCGACGACTTTGACGATTAAATCGAGCATATTATTAATTTTAAAATTTAAATTGGAGGTAATTATAAAATGAAAAACAATAAGGAATTATTTGAAGCGCTCTCGCTGCTTGAGGTTGAAAGAGGTATTTCGGCAGACTTTATGTTTGATAAAATAAAAAAGGCTATTGTGACGGCGTGCAAAAATAGTTACAATGGTAACGATGACGTTTTGATCGACATTGACGAGGATAAGGGGAAGTTTGAAGTTTATTTGCGCAAGACTGTTGTAGAGACTGTTTCTGACTTTGGGAGAGAGATTTCTCTTGCCGACGCTAGGGCCATTGACCCCGGTACAGACATCGGTGAGCAAGTTTCTATTAAGTTGGACACTAAGGAGTTTGGCCGAATTGCGGCTCAGACGGCTAGAAACATCATTCGTCAGGGGATTCGCGATGGCGAGCGTGGCCTTATGTTGCAGGAGTTTGAAAGTAAACGCCAGGAGCTTGTAACGGCCATTGTTGAAAAGGTTGATCCGCGGTCGGGTTCGGCAACTTTGAAGATTGGAAAGTCTGAGGCTTTTTTGCCTAAAAACGAACAGCTAAATAGCGACGATCTTAAAGAGGGCGATCATATTAAAGTCTACATAGCGGACGTTAAAGAGGGCGATCATATTAAAGTCTACATAGCGGACGTTAAAGAGGGCGATAAGGGGCCCTGGGCGTTTATTTCTCGCACGCACCCGGATATGGTTCGCCGGATGTTTGAAAAGGAAGTGCCGGAAATTTACGACGGAACGGTAGAGATAAAACAGGTTGCACGCGAAGCTGGCGCAAGAACTAAGCTTGCCGTTTTGAGTAAGGATAAAAACGTGGACGCTATTGGGGCTTGCATTGGCCCTAAGGGCGCCCGGGTTAACGCTATTGTTGAGGAATTAGGTGGCGAAAAGATCGATATTATAGAGTATGACGAGGATCCTGTTAAGTTTATTGCTGCGGCGCTTGCTCCGGCGGAGGTTTTGAATGTTGATATTGACCCGGAAGTCGAGAATTCTTGCACTGCTATTGTGCCAAATAATCAGCTTTCTTTGGCTATTGGGAACAAGGGGCAAAACGCTAGGCTGGCCGCTAAGTTGACGGGCTTTAAGATAGATATAAAGCCTGAACATGAGGTAAATTAGCGCGCTTATGTCTCTAATTTAAGTTTATATGTCAAAAAGAGAGGTTTAATTTATGCCAAATAAACATGTTCCGCTGCGTATGTGCATGGCCTGCAATGAGATGAAGCCTAAGGCGGATCTTTTGCGGATTGTTAGGGCCAAGAGTGACGATGGCTGCTGCAATGTTTTTGTGGACAAAACTTTTAAGGCGGCTGGTAGAGGGGCTTATTTGTGCAAGAACCTTGATTGTTTGAAGAGAGTTCGCAAGTCTAGGCGGATAGACAGGATTTTTTCTTGTAAGGTTCCGGATGAAGTTTACCTGCAGATTGAGGAGGAGATTTTGGTTGAGCAACAGTAAGGTTTTGTCTGTTTTGGGGCTTTGCAAAAAGTCTGGAAACTTGGCTTTGGGGTTTGACGCTTGTGTTGAATCGGCTACACTTGGAAAATCTTGTCTTATCTTGGTTGCGCAGGATTTATCGGCAAACACGAGGCAGAAATTATACAGCCAATTAGCTCAGGCGGCTGCGGATTTGATTGTTTTGACCGATTTATCTATGGATGAAATTGGCGAATGCGTTGGAAAATCGTGCGGGGTAATTTCTGTTAATAACGCCGGGTTTGCAAAGAAAATTCGATCTCTTTTGAATATTGATAACATTTACGTGCAGGAGGGTACCAATATATGATAATAAAATATAGAGTTCATGAGGTTGCGAAGGATTTTAACGTTCCGAGCAAGGAAGTTATTGAGATTATTAAGGCCGCTACGGGGGCCGAAAAAAAGCACATGACGGCTCTGAACGAGGATGAGCTTAATGTTGTGTTTGAGCATTTTTCGCGGGCCAAGCAAGTTGAGAACTTGGATGACTACTTATCGGGCAAGCTGGACATTAAGACGGCCGATGCTAAGCGCAAGAAGAAAAAGGAAGAAGCAGCCGCTGAGGAAGCTAAACCTGCAGTAGAAACAAAAGAGGCCAAAATTGCGGTGGCACCTCCCACGAAGAAGTCTAGCGACAGTAGTAGAGGCTTAACTGACAAGGTAACGAAAGAAACGAATAAATCTCTGCAGAAAGGTGCACCTAAGAGGGCTGACCTTGGCGGTGGGCGGGGTGACTCTCCTATTACTAAATCCTCGAGTTTGCATCCTGTTAAAAAGGCTAGCGGCAACAATGGCGGGGTTGCGAATTCAAAAAACAAGCCCGCCGGCAGGATTATCGACACTCGCGCGGCACATGTTGATATTGAGAAATATAATGAGAAGTACGACCGCCTTGCTTCGGAGAAGATGAAGATTGACAATACTGTGCGGAAGCAGAAAATTACGCAGAAGTCGCAACAAAGAGGCAAGCCGAGGAATTCTCGAAAAGAAACTGAGTCTGAGAGACTGCGTCGAATTGCGCTTGAGCGTAAAAATAGACCGATTACTGTTTTGATTCCGGAAAACATTACTGTTGGCGAGCTTGCCAGCCGGCTTAAGGCTACGGCGGCTGAGGTTATCAAAAAGCTAATGATGATGGGAATTATGGCATCTATAAACGACGTTATCGACTTTGACACGGCCAGCCTCGTTGCAATGGAGTTTCACGCTAAAATTGAGAAGGAAATCGTTGTTACCATCGAAGAGCGCATCATTGACGACAGCGAAGACTCCGATGAGAACCTGGTTCCGCGGGCTCCGGTTGTGGTTGTTATGGGCCACGTTGACCACGGCAAGACTTCTCTTTTGGACGCGATCCGCCATTCCGACGTTATCTCTACTGAGGCTGGTGGAATCACCCAGCATATTGGCGCTTATCGCGTGAAAATAAATAAGGGCGACATCACGTTCCTCGATACACCGGGGCACGAGGCCTTTACTACCATGCGTGCTAGGGGCGCTCAGATTACTGACATCGCAATTTTAGTTGTGGCGGCCGATGACGGCATCATGCCGCAGACCGTTGAGGCGATTAACCACGCAAAGGCGGCCGAGGTTTCTATAATTGTGGCGATTAATAAGATGGATAAACCTGGCGCGAACCCCGAAAACATCAAACAGCAGCTTACCGAACACGGGGTTATCCCCGAAGAATGGGGCGGGGACACTCCTTGCATACCTATTTCTGCTAAAAAGCGCGAAGGAATCGAAGATTTGCTAGAGATGGTTATGCTTATTGCCGATATGAAGGAGCTCAAAGCTAATCCGGATCGCTCCGCTAAAGGAACTATCATTGAAGCCAGACTTGACAAAGGCCGCGGGCCTATTGCTACCGTGCTTGTTCAAAATGGAACTTTGCACGTTGGAGATATAATCGTTGCTGGGACGGCGGTTGGCAAAGTTCGCGCTATGTTAAACGAGCGTGGCGAGCGAGTGAAAGTGGCAGGACCTTCTGTGCCTGTTGAGATCACTGGGCTTGACTCTGTGCCGGTCGGTGGGGACACTTTTAACGCCGTTTCTGACGAACGGTTGGCTCGAGAGCTGGTTGAAGAGCGAAAAATCAAGCAGAAAGAGGCTCAATTTAGCGCGCAGACTAAGGTTACGCTTGACAACCTGTTTGCGCAGATGAAAATGGGCGAAATTAAGGAGCTTAAAGTGATTGTAAAGGGCGACGTGCAGGGCTCGGTTGAGGCTGTTACGCAATCTTTAGAAAAGCTTAGCAACGACGAGGTCCGTGTTCATGTGATTCATGGCGCGGTTGGCGCTGTTAGCGAGTCCGACGTTATGCTGGCGAACGCTTCTAATGCTATTATCGTTGGGTTTAACGTTCGTCCCGACCCCGTCGCTGCGGAAAATGCTGAGCGCAACGGTGTGGACTTGCGGCTATATCGGATTATTTATGATTGCATTGATGAAATTAGCGCTGCTATGCGTGGGCTCTTGGCACCTAAGTATAAAGAAGTTCAGCTTGGTCGCGCGGAATGCCGCCAGGTTTACAAGATCTCGAATGTTGGCGTTATTGCTGGATGCTATGTCGTTGACGGGAAAATTTCTCGTAACGCAGAGATCCGCGTTGTCCGCGATGGAATCGTTGTGGCAGAAGATAAGTTGCTCTCTTTGCGCAGGTTTAAAGACGACGTTAAAGAAGTTGCTCAGGGGTATGAGTGCGGCATTGGGCTCGAGAAGTTCAATGATATCAAGGAAGGCGATGTTTTCGAGGCATTCATTATGGAGGAATATCGCGAATAAATGGAGGTTTTTTATGCCTGGACATAAATTTGAGCGAATTACTGAGGACGTTAAACGCGAGTTAACTGCGATTTTTAGGGAGTTGAAGGATCCTCGAGTGACGCAAAGCATGATTAGCATTGTGAAGGTTGACGTTAGCAGGGATTTGTCTTTCTGCAAGGTTTATGTAAGCGCGATGGGCGGCATAGAGATGGCTAAAGAGGCTGTTGCGGGATTAAAATCTGCTTCTGGATTTATTCGACATGAACTTGGGGAACGGCTTAAACTTCGTAACACTCCGGCACCAATATTTTTTGCAACGGATTCTATCGAATATGGCGCGGATCTTTTTAAAAAGCTAGAGAGATTGAAGGATTCTTGATTTATGAAAATAGAAATTAACGACATTGCTAAGATTTTGAGAGATAATAACAATTTTTACATTTTGACCCATAAGTCACCGGATGGCGATACATTGGGCTCTGCTGCTGCGTTGTGTCTTGCTTTGCAAAAGATGGCCAAGAATGCAATGGTTCTTTGTAGTGACGAAATTCCGAAGAAATATGGATTTTTGTTTAAGTATGTTAAGAATCAAAATTTTGAACCGAGCTATATAATCAGCGTGGACGTTGCGGATACTCAGCTTTTGGGCGAGAATCTTTCTTGCTACGCGGATCGTGTCGACTTGTGCATTGATCATCATCTGATGAATCAGCATTTTGCGAGGATTTCATATGTGGAAAGTGGCTTTGCTGCTACGGCGGAGATAATTTATGAAATTATAAACGCGCTTGACGTCAATATTGACACGGATATTGCAAGCTGCATATATACCGGCATTTCTACTGACACTGGATGTTTTCGGCACTCAAACGCTACTTCGAACTCCTACCGGGTGGCTGCAGATATGATCGACCGCGGCGCTAACGCTTTTGAGATAAATAAAGTTATGTTCGACACTAAAAGCCGCGCCAAACTTAGTCTTGAGAAAGTCGCGCTTGAAAGTTTTGAGTTTTTTTACGACAATAAATGCGCGATGATTACCCTTACAAACGAAGAGATTATACGTTCTGGCGCTTGTAGCAGCGATTTTGACGGGCTTTCGGCAATTCCGCGGCAAATTGAGGGCGTGCTTATTGGGGTTTTCGCAAAAGAAGAGCAACCGGGGATATTTAAAGTCTCGATGCGGACTGACGCGGCTATTGATGCTTCGAAAATTTGTGCTAATTTTAACGGCGGTGGCCATAGATGCGCGGCAGGATGCACCATTTGTGGGGATTTAGTTGATGTTAAAAACAGGATTATTTCGCAAATTGAGCGCTATCTGCGCGATGCTGAGGGTTAAATATGAACGGAATAATAATAGTAGACAAACCCGAAGGCTACACTTCGTTCGACGTCGTCGCCGTTATGAGAAAACTTTTAGGCGAAAAAAAAGTTGGGCACACCGGCACGTTGGATCCTATGGCAACCGGCGTTTTGCCGATTTTATTGGGGCGTGCCACAAAGCTACAGGCCTTTTTGCCTATAACCGAAAAAGAATACATCGCAAAAATCAAACTTGGCTTAGCCACAGACACCCTCGATATAACGGGAAAAGTGCTCTCTACGGTCTCTATATGCATTAAAAAAAAGGAATTTCAAACAGCCTTGGAATCATTTGTCGGAGAAATAGATCAGCTTCCTCCGATGTACTCTGCCGTGCAAAAGGACGGCGTACGTCTATATACCCTTGCGAGAAAAGGCATCGAAGTTGAGCGTTCTTTTCGTAAGGTTGTGATAAGTAGGCTAGAATTACTCCGGTTTGATGAGGCGTTGCAGGAAGGAGAGTTATCGATAAGTTGCTCCAAGGGTGCATATATACGCACTTTATGTGATGATATCGGCAAAAAGCTTGGTTGTGGAGCCGTTTTAGCAAAGTTACAACGAACAAAAGCTTGTGGATTCAGCTTAAAAGGCAGCATATCTCTTGACGAAGCCCGAGAACTTGCGGTTAATAATAACCTGCAAAAATATATCTTGCCTTGCGACTTCCCCTTTAAGGCCTTTAACTCCGCGAATATTACACTGCCGCAAGCAAATAGATTCCGCAACGGTGGCGCATTAAGCTTAGATAGAGTTTCTTTCAATAATGGCCAAGAGCTAATCGACAGCGAGATTGTTCGGGTTTACAGCGTGGAAACTGGCGTTATTGGGCTTGGAAAAATAAATTTAAAAAAGGACGAATTATCGGTAGCTTGTTTAGTTGAAGTTTAGCCGATGCCGCTCAAAAAAATGAGGTTATACTTTTTAGGTATAGCCTCATTTTATTTTTTGACAAATCGCCATAATTTGTCTCGATATTCAGGAGTAGCGTAATCTATGCCGATCCTTTTTGTCGCATTATAATTAAATCGGCAGCCGTCATCCTCTATCCACAGGCTTTTTGACGTTACTAAATCCTCACCATTTAACGTCCTATCAATGCCAAGAGCTTTTGTCAATTTCCCAGGGCCGCCAAAACCCTCTACTCCGCGTATTAAAACCGCCTGAGGGAAGTCCTTCTCGCCCGTGACAATATTAAGCAAGTTGTGAATCCCATAGCACAAATAAACGTAAGCCACTCCCCCATGCTCATACAGAATTTTCGTCCGTTCAGTTTTGCCTTTATGCGCATGGCAGGCTGTGTCGGATTCACCAAAGTAGCTCTCAGTCTCCGTTATTCTGAGTTTTATCGTTTTGCCGCTAATTTTTCGGCAAAGTTTCACTCCCAGTAATTTAGGCGCAAGCTCAATCGCGCTTAAATTATAAAAATCCAAATTTGTCCTCATTTGCTTTAATATTCCCCTTTTTGTATAAAAATACGCAGCAACTTATGATTAAGTCACTGCGTACAAATTCAAAAACAAATTAATCGTTGCTAAAAGGCAGTAAAGCCAAATGGCGGGCTCGCTTAATCGCTTGAGTCAACCCGCGTTGATGGCAAGCGCAAGTACCGGTAACTCTTCTCGGAAGAATCTTAGCCCGCTCCGAGATAAACCGCCGCAACATAGCAGCATCCTTATAATCAATCTGCGTAACCTTTTCAGAGCAAAAAGTGCAAATCTTCTTTCTTCCTCTGCGCGCGCTCATTCTGCGGCCTTCTTTTTCTACTTTTTCAGCCATTAAAACAACCTCCTCCTTTTTATTTAAATTTCAAACAGCCTAAAACGGCAAATCATCATCAGGTGGAATTTCCTTGAAATCATCGTCAGACGGGATTTCCTTAAAATCATCATCATTACCATTTTCAAAAGACGGTGCAGGCTCGCCCTGGCGTTGATAATTTCCTCCGCTGGGCGCATTAGAGCCGCCAAAATCGCCTCGAGTAGCCCCGTCTCGCTTAGCTTCTGCAAAATAAACATTGCTCACAACTACTTCAGAAACCTTTCTGTTGTTGCCGTCTTTATCTTGATAAGTGCGAGTCTGTATAGAGCCCTCAACCGCAACCAGCTGACCTTTTGTAAAATATTTAGTAACAAATTCCGCAGTGTTTCGCCAAGCAACAATATCAATAAAATCCGTAACGCGCTCCGTGCCCTCTTTAGCATAAGACCGATTAACAGCCAAAGTAAAGCTAGTAACAGCGATGCCATTTGACGTATGCCGAAGCTCCGGGTCAGCCGTTAGCCGCCCCATCAAAATTACTTTATTCAGCATTAGAATCAGAAGCCTCCTTATTTTTCTCTTTCTTAACTATCAAAGAACGAAGGATTCCATCGGTGATCTTATAGATACGATCCAACTCAGAAGGAAAGCTCGGTCCGCAAGTAAAGTCAAAAAGAACGTAATGACCTTCTGCCTCTTTGTTAATCGGATAAGCAAGCCTTTTTCTGCCCCATTCGTCAACAGCGTCAAGAGTAGCATTTTTTTCAATAAGCTCTTTAAACTTTTGAACCAACGCCGCAACAGCATCGTCACCATTTTTTACAGAAAAAACAATAACCGTCTCGTAAGCATTCTTAATCTCAGACATATATAGCACCTCCTTTTGGACATTAGACCCCGACACAACAGTTGTTTGCACAAGCCCGGCCGGAGTAAGGATGTAACATCAAAAAATATGAAAATTACTAATGTCAAGTATACCAAATTTTCGCTTAAACGTCAAGGGACAAACAAAAATTAATGCCTCAACTGCGTTTAATGTCACAACAAAGCGGATTTTGATTTAATCACCACTTTAAGCCGACGCCTCATATAATGTGAAAAAGACGTAAAGGCGAGGGTTAAAGTATGTTAAAAGAGGTTAAATATGACAGAAAAAAGGCATTGGAATACGCAAAAGAATGGGCATTTAAGCGCAACCCAAAGTATTTGAATTTTGAAAAAATTGGCGGCGACTGCACAAGCTACGTCTCTCAATGTATCTACGCAGGGTGCGGCGTAATGAATTACACCCCGATATACGGCTGGTATTACAAAAGCAGTTACGATAGATCGCCGTCCTGGAGCGGTGTTGAGTTTTTATATAACTTTCTAATCGATAACAAAGCCACAGGCCCATTTGGAATAGAGTCGGCCATAACAAACGTCGAGCCGGCAGATATAATCCAGCTTGGCAACAGCGATGGCCAATTTTACCACAATGTGATTATAAATAAAATTGAAAAAAATAAAATTTTTGTGAGTGCCCATAGCGACGACTCCTATATGCGCCCGCTAAATACTTATGATTTTGACAAACTGAGGTTTATTCATATAATTGGCGCAAGAAAATATTTTTAAAATCTCTTGGCATAAAATTTTTCAAACAGTAAAAACTAATCTCATCTTCAAGCGGAGGTGGTTTTTACGGTTAACAACAACAAAAATATCTCGAATATTCCGGTCAGCCTATCTTTGGCGGCAGAGCAAACCAGCGATGCAATCGAATATTTTGGCACCTTATCTCCAGACGAACAGCAAGAAATCATAAATTACACTCATACAATTCAGTCAAACCCAGGCGCAGAAAATTACTCAAGCAAATTTTCTTCATTCTTATAAATATTTTACAAAAAAGTACTTTGTCAGCTTTGGATTACTCTTGTTTTCTCGCACAAATTCCAGCTCAAAGCCACAATTCTTATAAAAACCAGGGGCCTGAAACGCATTTGTAACAAGATTAACATTGTTAAATTCCCTGCCGTTAAAGCATCTTACCACATGATCTATAAGCTTTTTGCCAATGCCTCTTCCTCTGCACTCCTTTTCGACGACCAAATTATTGATCGTAACTTCAGCGTAATAGCTAAAGCCAGTTAAATAACCCACAATTTTATTGTTTTCTTTTGCCACAAAACTAAACTTTTTAAAATTGTACTCAACTTCATTTTCTTTGTCATATTCCGTAAGCAATTTATCCGCAATTTTATCAATATCCTCAAATTTTTCTACATATTCGACCGTTACCATTTTCTTGCCACCATTAAACATTAAATTTTTTATAAGAACTAAAGCACGTCCCAAATTCAGATGTCTTACGCTTTATAAGCCAGATCTTCTACTTTCCAGTTTTGCAAAATAGGAATCATCCTTTTAGCGTACTGCTTCGCAGCGTTTACGTCGTGGCACAGATAATTCCCGCATTCAGCTTCAGAACTCCCGGGCAAAGGCCCCTCAAAATTTGCAATATAATCCATGGCATCCTTGACTAAATTTAAAGCCGCTTGGTGAGAAATCCCTCTAACCAGCAGATAAAACCCAGTCCTGCAGCCCATTGGCCCGGCGTAGACTATATTCTTGCCGTGCGCACTATTTCTCACAAAAGTAGCCAAAAGATGCTCAAAGCTGTGCAGGCCGGCGTCCTCCAAAAAAGGCGGGGTGTTCGGCTTTACCATGCGTATATCGTAGGTTACAATGTCGGCATCGATCCGAGAAATATACATTCCCTGCGATATCTTCGTGTGGTCAACCTTAAAACTTTCGATTTTATCCATAAAAGTGCCTCTCGCTTTCGCTGTTTTAATATTACTCGACGCTCTGCTCCAAGCTAGCCAGCCGCTGCTTTGCCTCTTTCAAAAAGTACTGCTGGCTGTTCACCTTGTTTTTGCCGCGCATATCGAGCTTTGAATATTCCGTATTAGAATTTTGAATTTTGGCGTTAGTAGTGTCCTTTAGCATCACGTTTAAAATATCATCAACCCTCAATTTTATCTGCTCATCATCTATCGGAAAGGCCAATTCCACGCGTTTGTCAAGGTTCCTGGGCATCAAGTCCGCGCTGCCGATGAATATCTGCGGATTACCGCCACAGCAAAACTTATAAATCCGGCTGTGCTCCAAAAACTGCCCAACAATGCTCCGAACGCTGATGTTCTCGCTAATCCCCTTAAGGCCGGGAATCAAGCAGCAAATTCCGCGCACAATCAGGTTAATCTTCACGCCCTCTTGGGACGCACGGTAAAATAGCCGAATCATCTCTTCATCCACAAGCGAATTTATCTTTATAGTAATGCCCGAGGGCAAGCCTTTTTTCGCGTTTTTTAGCTCGTTTTCTATCATCTTTTCAAAAAAACTTCTCATCTTGTTTGGCGCCACAATCAGCTTGCTGTACTCCGGCGGCCGAGAATACCCCGTCAAAGTGTTAAACAGCGAAGAAGCATCCGCGCCGAAGCTCTCTCTGCAGGTAAAAAAGCCAATGTCGGTGTAGACCCTCGCGGTGAAATCGTTGTAATTGCCGGTGGACATATGAACATACCGCTTAATGCCGTCACTCTCCTTGCGCACAACAAGCAAGATCTTACAATGCGTCTTAAGCCCATATAAGCCATAAATAACGTGGCAACCGGCACGCTCAAGTTTTTTGGCCCAGTTCACATTATTTTCCTCATCAAATCGAGCCTTTAACTCCACCAAGACCGTGACTTGCTTGCCGTTTTCTGCTGCCTTTATCAAAGCATCAATTATCGGCGAATTCCCGCTAACTCGGTACAACGTCTGCTTTATGGCCAAAACGTCGGGGTCATCGGCGGCCTGATTTATAAATCTTACCACCGCATTAAAACTTTCGTACGGATGATGCACCAAGCGGTCCCGTTGTTTGATCGCGTCAAAAATGGAGTCACAGCCCCAAAAGTCAGCAGGAGGATCAACCGGAACAAGCGGCGCAAAACGGAATTTATCAAACCCGCTAAGTTGCGAAAATCTCATTAAAAACGTGAGGTCAATCGGCCCCGAAAGCTCGTAAATGTCCTCCTCCTGCATCGAAAGCATTCTCACCAAAAACTCTCTCGTCTTTTTGTCGCACCCCTTCAACAACTCTAACCGCACAGGCTCGCCACGACGCCGTTTTTTTATCGACCGCTGCACCTCAACCAACAAATCTGCGGCCTCCTCGTCAATTTCCAAATCCGAATTTCGAGTAACCCGAAACTGGCAGCACGCCTTTATCTTGTGCAGCTCAAACAGCTGCGGCAACTTTTTTGTTATGATATCCTCGATCAAAATAAAAAATTTTTTCTCCTCATCAGTAGAGGGTAGCTCTAAAAACCGCGGCAAAATAGACGGCACCTGGACTAGCGCAAAATTAGTCTCACCATTTTTTAAAAGCCTCACCGCCAAATTTAAGCTCTTATTCGAAAGTAGCGGAAACGGCCGGCTCTGATCCACAGCAAGCGGCGTCAATACCGGAAAAATTATCTTGTTAAAATAGTCGTCAACAAATTTTTTTTGAGTCGGATTTAAATCTTTAATCTCCAAAAAATGAATATTTTTCTGCGCCAATGCCGGTTTGATCGACTTCTTAAAGCATTGATAAATTTTATTTAAAAAGCTGTGAGCCTTCTCATTTATCTTAAAAAGCTGCTGCTTCGGCGTAAGGCCCGCCGGGTCTTTTTTCTTATAGCCCAAATTAATTTGCTCCATGATTCCGGCCACGCGCACCATAAAAAACTCGTCCAAGTTAGAGGCCGCAATCGACAAAAACCTCACCCGCTCAAAAATCGGATTATCCTTCCGAAAAGCCTCGTCAAGAACCCTATAATTAAAGTCCAGCCAGCTCAATTCCCGGTTATTATAAGGGATCCGCTTGCGATTCTCCATGAAAAAGCACCTCCAAAAGGCAAAATTATATCAGCCCGCTCTTTACATCCAGCCGCACCTTTAGCCCAAAAACTTCCTCAAAAAACTCGCTGCATTTTGCAACAGCCCATTTCTCCAAGTACACATTATCGTCGCTTTCGGCCGTAATTACAAGGCTCTCGTCCAAAACTTTTATCTTTATATTTTTGAGCTTTTGCTTTTTCGATTTATCCAATGCGTTGCTGAGCCGAAATATCGCCACCAGTTTAGAAACCAGCAGTCGTTCAGAGTCAGTCAGCCGCCGGTACTCGGTGTCCTCCAAAGTAGGAGTGGTAAGCTCATTATAGCGGACGATATTCGCAACCAAAAGCACATCCGCCTCGGTGAGGCCGTAAAGATCCACGTTTTTAATTATGTCAAAAGTGCTAGCCCGCGGGTCTTTAGAGTTAACATAATAACCGACTTCATGCAGCATCACAGCCAAGTCCAAAAATAATTTTTTCCGCTTGTCAAGCCCGTGCAGCTTTTTTAGACTATCAAAAATAAGCGTAGCGTAGTGGTGAGTGGCCTCAATATGCTCCTGGCTAAAATAAAAGTGGTACGATAAGACCTTTGCGCAAAAAATAGCACTGACGCCGATATGTTCCTCGAACTTTTTTTCTATTTTAGAAGATAAAATTTGCTTCATAACCGCGTCCCAAAGCTCGACCTTTGGCGACAAAATCCTCTTAGCGTTCGTCATTTTTAAAATCCGAGAATATATGGCCAAAGCCGTAAACAAAAGCTGAGCATTCTTAACACTCACGTCGTACCGGTCGCTAATGGCCTGAACCGAGATATTTTTAATCTGGTCATAAAGCCCATTCACCGCCGAAGGGCTAATATCGTAAATGCCGTCAACCTCTTTAGCGCCGCACAAACTCGCAATTAAGCTTATCTCGCTCCCCGAAACAATCAAATTTTCGATTTCCGAATTATCCAGAGGAAACTTTATCCGGCCAATCATCCGCTCCAAGTACTCTTCAACAACCAAGCTAAAATCCGCAGTCTGCTCCCGAACCGGCTCCAAAAGTTCGTAAAGCTTCGAGGAGCCCATATCAATATTCTGCGAAAACAAGATCTTTTCCCGATCATAAATAGAAAACCCGATATTCCCGGCGCCAATATAGGAAATCAAGGTTTTATCGAGGTTTTTATATTTAGAACTTTGAAGCGCGCATAAAATCTCAAAATAAACCAGGCTCTTCTCCTGCCGATCCTCCAAAATCCTAACGTTCATGTCGTTTTGAATTTTAATCTGGTCAACAATATAAGCGCAATTTTCGGCCTCGCGCAGCAGCGCACACGCAATAACACGGCAATTCTTTATATTATACTCCTTCAAAACGCTAGAATAATTCCTCAAAATGCCAGAGATTTCGCGCAAAGTCTCAAAGCTTATTTTCTTATTATTAAAAATTTCGTGTCCAAGTTTCGTCTGTTTCTCAAGCCTGTCAACGTCCACCAACGCGTCATTTTTTAGCTTCGAGATCCTCATCCTAACTAAGCCAGGCTCAATGCTTATAAGCGCTGTCATGTTCGAAGTCTTCTTCTTTTCCAACCAAGCTCCCCCCTATTTTGCCTAAATCTTTTTAATCGTACTCAAAAAATCCTTAAAATAGTCCGGCAAATCGCTCTCAAACTCAATATACTTTAAACTTCGCGGGTGAACAAACCCAATATGCTTAGCGTGCAGGCACTGTCCATTGAGGCTTTTGAGGACTTTCTTTGGGCCATAAACAAAGTCTCCCGCAACCGGATGCCCAATATGAGCCATATGTACTCTTATCTGATGCGTCCTGCCGGTCTCGAGCCTCAACCGCACGTGAGTAAACCCGCCATATCTATTCAGCACCTTGTAATGCGTAATTGCGTTTTTAGAATTTTCACAGGTAACAGCCATCTTTTTGCGATCATTCTTATTTCTCCCAATGGGTGCATCAACCGGCCCCTCGTCATTCTTCAAACTTCCATAAACCACGGCCTCGTATTCTCTAGAAAAATCGTGGCTCTTAATTTGATCAGCTAGATTCTTGTGAGCAAAATCATTCTTAGCAACAATCAAAAGTCCGCTCGTGTCCTTGTCAATCCGATGAACAATCCCCGGGCGGATAGTCCCGTTTATGCTCGATAATCGCCCTCCACAATGATGCATAAGCGCGTTAACAAGCGTCCCACCAAAGTTCCCAGCCGCCGGGTGCACAACCATCCCCTTAGCCTTGTTCACAACCAGCAAATCGTCGTCCTCATAAACAATGTCAATAGGGATATCTTCGGGCGTCAAGGCCAAAATTTCGGGTTCTGGCAAAGCAATCGTTATCTTCTGCCCCACTTTCACCTTGTAATTTTTATCCGTAACAATAATCCCGTCAACGGCAACGCCATTCTCTTTTATAATCCTTTGCGCATAAGAGCGCGTAACCTGCGAAACGTTAGCATCTATAACCTTATCCAGCCGCTCCCCTGCGCCGTTTTCATCAACCAAAAACTCAATAATCTCACTCACAAAAACCTAGCCCCTAATTTTTGACGATTTATGATAAAACAAAATATAAACGCTCAAAAGCACGGTGCCCGCAACGATGCAGATGTCGGCAAAATTGCAAACCGTAGTAAAAAACGAAAACTTCATGTAATCCACGACATAGCCCAAACAAACCCTGTCTATAAGGTTCCCAATCCCACCAGAAATCAGCAGAGTAGCCGAAATCAAAAAAAGATTGTGCTTAACTTTTTTTAACTTTATCAAATAAACAAGAGCCGCAATCACGCTAAAAGCAAAAAGAATAAAGAACCATTGCTGATTCTGGAGCATTCCAAAGGCGGCGCCCCTGTTTTCAACGTAAGTAACATCCAGCAAATTGGGGATAACACTAAGATATTCGCTAAACTTAAAACGAGTCCTGGCAATGTGCTTCAGGCTCTGGTCAATCGCCACAAGCTCCAAAACAAAAATCCAAATCCACTTCATCATATAAATCTCGCCCTCCCTACCGTCTTAAGCTTTAAAATTAACGGCGCATCTCAACAAACCAAGACACACCGCAATCTTCTAAATTTACTTTTTAGACAATATAGCTGCACAGCGGCTGCAGACATTTTCACCACTGGCGTTTTTTCCAACAGTAGTGCTAAAAGTCCAGCAGCGCTCGCATTTTTTGCCCTCAGCGCGAGTAATAGTAACCGACAAACCGGGCATATTCTCTGCAACATGTTCTCCTTTGCCGGTTTTATCTAGCTTAATCTGAGAAACAATGAAAATTTCCTTAAGTTCATCCCCCATCGATTCAACAAAATCGTAAAGTTCTCCGTCGCAGTGCAAAACTACGCATGCCTCCAAAGAAGAACCGATCGTTTTGGCCTCTCTTGCCATTTCTAGTGCTTTTTGAACAGATTCCCTCAATTGTTCGATTTTGTCCCAAGTTTCAACAAAGCCCTCACTAACGTTTATATCGAGTTTTTCCGGCATAGGATTAAACAAAGCCGAGCCGACATTGTCGCCTTTTGCATGAGGCATATGCCCCCAAATCTCTTCTGCCGTAAAAGCAAGAATCGGCGTCAACAATCGGGTAATCACATTCAAAATATAGTAAATAGTGGTCTGAGCAGCCCTTCGCAACAAGCTGTCCGCAGCCTCGACATAAAGGCGATCCTTCAAAACGTCAAAATAAAAATTAGACATATCCACCACGCAAAACTTCCGCACGCTGTGGTAAATCTGATGAAACTCAAAATTCTCATAGGCATCTTCGGCCTTGTCAATAAGCTTGTTGAGCTTGTCAAGCGCCCATTTATCCATCGGCATCAGCTCGGCTAAGTCGACCATATCCGCATTCGGATCAAAATCATAGAGGTTCCCCAAAATATATCTAGCGGTATTCCTGATCTTTCGAT
The DNA here is from genome assembly GCA_948537335.1 of uncultured Eubacteriales bacterium. Taxonomy (GTDB): domain Bacteria; phylum Bacillota; class Clostridia; order Oscillospirales; family Acutalibacteraceae; genus CAG-557. The sequence goes on along the minus strand of CAOUJG010000006.1, from coordinate 34,711 downwards.
AGGCCTCCGAAAGCTGCTTCAAAATTTCAGGCGAAATCCGCACATCCGCATGATAATCAGAAGAAGCAACCCAGAGCCTCAAAATATCTGCGCCATACTGGTTAACAATCTGCTGCGGCTCAATTCCATTACCCAAAGACTTCGACTGCTTTTTGCCATCGCCATCAACAACCCAGCCGTGAGAAATAGCCATTTTATAAGGCGCCGCGCCCGTAGTGGCGACAGAAGTCAAAAGCGAAGACTGAAACCAACCGCGATATTGGTCAGCTCCTTCAAAATATAGGTCTGCTGGCCAAGTAAGGTCATCCCTCAAAGCGCAAACTGCGGCATGCGAGACGCCTGAGTCAAACCAAACGTCCATAATGTCGGTCTCTTTCCTAAAATCACAGCTACCACATTTTTGGCATCTCACACCCTCTGGCAAAAGTTCTTCAGCAGGTCGCTCAAACCAAGCATCTGAGCCATTTTCTTTAAAAATATCAGCCACATGCAGCATAACGTCTTTATCGATCAAAGGCTCGCCGCAGTCTTTACAAAAGAAAATCGGCAAAGGCACGCCCCACTTTCTCTGCCGAGAAATGCACCAGTCCTTTCGGTCCTTAACCATAGAGGTAATCCGGTCCTGGCCCCAAGCCGGAAGCCACTTAACGCTGCAAATCGCGTCAACAGCCTTGTCCTTAAAATCTTCAACCGAGCAAAACCACTGCTCAGTAGCCCTGAAAATAATCGGATGTTTGCAACGCCAGCAGTGTGGGTATTGGTGGTCAATTTTTTCCGTCGCAAAAAGTGCACCCGTACTTTCAAGGTGCTTGGCAATCGCTGCGCCGGCCTTTTCGGTCGAAAGCCCCGCAAATTGCCCGGCCTCCGCTGTCAATATGCCGTTCTCATCAACCGGAACAATAACTTCAATCTGCTTGTAATTCTGACAAACGTCAAAATCCTCAACTCCGTGCCCCGGCGCCGTGTGAACACACCCCGTGCCAGACTCCAAAGTCACATGATCTCCCACAATAACTAAAGATTTTCGGTCTAAAAACGGGTGCTCCGCCGTCATAAGCTCAAGTTCAGTGCCAGTCAAAGAGGCAATCACTTTATAATCGTCGATACTCGCCTTGCCCATTGCAGACTCACAAAGCTTATCGGCAATAATGTAGAACTCATCGCCAGCCTTCACCACATTATATTTAAAGTCCGGGCCAACGCAAATCGCCACATTTCCCGGTAGAGTCCAGGTCGTGGTCGTCCAAATGACAAAATAAGTCTTGCTTAAATCCACATCAAGCGCTGTGAGCTTTCCATTATCGTTTTTGACCCTAAACTTCACATAAACCGAGTAACAAACGTCATTTGCGTACTCTATTTCGGCCTCAGCAAGCGCCGTCTTGCAATCCGAACACCAGTAAACCGGCTTCAGCCCGCGATAAATGTACCCATCGCAAGCCATCTTGGCAAAAACCTCAATCTGCTTGGCCTCGTACTCCTTCTGCAAAGTAATATACGGATTGTCCCAGTCCGCCAAGATGCCAAGCCGCTTAAACTGCCCCCTCTGATCATCGATATAATTCAAAACAAAGTCTCGACACAGCTTGCGAAGTTCCATATCGGAAATTTCAGCAGAATTGCTAACGCCGGCCTTTTTGCGAGCCTTAAGTTCCGTGGGCAGCCCGTGAGTATCCCACCCCGGCACAAAAGGCGCCCTAAAGCCCGACATATTCTTATATTTAACGATAAAATCCTTCAAAATATGATTCAAAGCGTGGCCAATATGTATGCTGCCGTTGGCGTAAGGAGGGCCGTCATGCATGATATAAAGCGGTTTTCCCTCATTTTTTTGCATCAATTTATCGTATAAAGCCTCATTCTCCCACTTTTCCAAAAGTCCAGGCTCGCGCTGCGGTAACCCCGCGCGCATCGGGAACTCCGTTTTAGGAAGATTCAGCGTAGCATTGTAATCCTCAGGCATCTATAACAACTCTCCTCAAAAATTCTCACACATATTCAACTTTGGCCAATTCTCACTCATTTAACAGGCTCGCTAATACTGTAATCTTCGCCAAATTGCAAATCCGCAAATTTACTCGAACCCGGCATCTCAGCACTCGGATCCTCTGCAGCGGCCTCAACTGTAGGCACAGGTGGCTCAACAACTTTTTCGTTATTTATAGCAGTCTCATTTTTAGCAGCAGGCTTATTAGCGGCACTAGCGTTATTTTTAGAGTTAAAATCGGCGGGCAGACGATCTTCTGCGTTAAAGGAGTTCACCAACTTCAAGTGCTCCTTGTACAAAGACAAAATATTAGAGCGAAAGTCCTTAACGGCCTTCTTCATGCTGGCTAAAGTCTCTTTCTGCCGCAACACATCGCCGTTTATGCTATTTAATATCTGGTCCGCACGAAGCCTAGCGTCAGCAATAATAGCGTCAGCCTCTTTCTTGGCGTCCGCAATAGCCGCCGTAGACAGCTTCTGAGCACTCACCAAAGCAGTTTTAACACTATCTTCATCTTCGCGGTATTGCCCCACCCTATCGGCCAAAATTTTAATTTTCTCAGTCAGGTCCAAAACCTCCTTCTGAAGCTTTTCGTAAGAGATCTGAACCTCATCCAAAAAATTATCAACATCCTCGGCCTTGTAGCCGCCAAAGCCCGATTTACCAAATTTGACGTCCTTAATATCATTAACAGTCAACATAAAAATTCCTCCAACGCTGTGCAAAATTCATTAAAAATAAACGCCGTTATTCTCGAGTTCATCCAAAAGATCGTCCCCAGTCAAACCAACGTTATAAGGCGTAATGATATAAGTGCTAGTGGCCACCTTCTTAATCTGGCCGCTGTTAGCATAAGCAACGCCGCTCAAAAAGTCAAGAATCCGGCGAGCTTCGTCCCTGTCAGTGTTTTCAAGATTCAAAACAACAGTATGCATTTTAATGAGTTCGTCCGCAATAGCGCGAGTATCCTCGCCAAAGCGCTCCGGTTTAAACAAAACCACCTGAAGTTGAGCCGTAGCATGGATATTTACAACCTTATTATTTTGAGCACTGGCGCGTGTTGATGAATTTTTTTGTTCGTTCTTTTTATTAGTCCAACTTTCAAAACTGTCTTGTTCATAATCATACTCAAATTCGTCTTCTGGCGGGGTTAACATTTCCTTAAATTTTTGTACTAATCCTGGCATAATTTTAGCCTCCCAAAATTTTTTATAATTAAATTCCAATTTAGAAAAAATCGGAATTCAAAAGGCAAAAAGGTTCACATAAAATAAAGGCGCAAACCCAATTAATAATATTATGAACAATTTTTTCCTCAATGTCAACAAATAAACGTTGCATTTTATGAAAACGTCCAAAATTTTTTTGGTAATTTTATAGTAACGAAAAAGAAAAACTTAAACAAATTTACCATCATAAAGGTCGCGGCCCTTCACAACAACCTCATCGTACTCTTTAATAGTATTTTCGGAAAAAAGTTTAGATTTATCCGCATCCAAACTGCAAATAACAAAATCGTCGCCAGAAAAAATAATGTCAATCTCCCTAAAAGCAAGCTGCTTGCCGCGCCGCACATAAACGCCCTTAACAGCCTTTTGCACAACCTTTTCTTGCCCCGTCGCTTCGTCAGCAATAGTCCGGCTCAAAGTCTTTTCGTGCACAGCGCTCTTGCTAACCGAGAGCCCCCGATACTCCGAAATATTAATCTTAATGGGCTCATTGCGAATAGACAAAGTGTTCTTGTCAATATAGTCGCACTGAAAAACGACGGCCGATTCAGAATTCTCGCCCGATTGATTAATAGCAACAACCTTGGCCCTTATTTTTTCTGCGCTAGCAAGCGGCATAACCAGCTCCACGTATTGATCCAAACTAAGTTGCAAAGCATCCGTCCGTTTTAAAGCGCAAACAACAAACCAGTTCGAATTAACCACCAATTTAGCGGCATTCTGAGTCCTACTCTGCGCAAGAGCAGAGCTCTCATTTAGCAAGGCTTTAACCTGCTCTGCGGTTATATTTTTCACGCTGTCGTAATTAAAAGCATCCTCAAAGCCGTCCACAGTCCCCATAAAATAGCCCGAATGCTGTGCCAAAATCTTCTTAATAGCACTACTATTCTCCTGCAAGCTCAATTTATTTAGCTCATTCTTCAAACCAGAAATTTTTTCATCTAAACTCAAGTCCTGCCCGCTGGCAATCTGGCGCTCATTTAGCAAATAAAAAATATTATCGCGATGTTTGAGCAATGCATTAAACTCACAATTATTCACATTTTTAATAAAGCTGTTAAACTCCAAATAAGACTGCTGGTCGATCGAAGCGGGGTTTGAGGAGAGCGCAAAACCAAAATTTTTGAGGTTTTCAAGTCTCGCAATTTCCTTTTCAAGCTCTTCGGCCTTTTTATGTAAAATTCCTTGGCTTTCAGAACTATAAACCCGCGCAATAACGCCATCCTTCTCAATTTTATCCGCATCGCTCAAGCAAAAACTTATAAAGCCAGACAAATCGTCCGGAATAACCCGCTCGTCCCGAATAATATAGCCATCGGCGTCAATAGCGTCATAAACCCGCGCAATGTGCGCAACCTCGGTCTTCACGCTCGGGAAAAGCATAGCAAACACATGGTACGACCCATAAACCAGAATCATCCCAACAAAAAAAGTCCATACAATTTTCTTAGCAACTTTCCCCATCATTTCGCTCCAAAAGTCGTTTTAAATTAAACTTTTTACCCAACATTTATAGTATTATATCACAAAATTAACGCTTTTTAAAATTTTATGATTCCCGCGCAAACCCGCAGCAGTTCTTCAAAGTCAGAGTAATCATCAATAAAAACCCAGTTTACTCGGGCATCTTTTCTAAACCAAGTGAGCTGCCGCTTGGCGTATCTTCGTGTTTGCTGTTTTAAATTTTCAGCCGCCGCGCTCAAATCGCATTGGCCATTTATGTAAGGTGCCAATTCTTTGTAGCAAATAGCGTTCATCGCGGTTTTGCTGCAGTCAGAGGCCAAAACCCGCCGCGCTTCGTCAATTAGCCCCGCATCGAGCATTTTGTCTACCCGCTTGTTTATCTGGTCGTACAAAAGCTCTCTATTTCGGTAGGTTAAACTCAAAATCACCGGATTATACGGCGGCTCCTCATTTTTAGAGCGCTCAATATGCTCTGTCATAGTAATTCCAGTTGTTTTATAAATTTCAATCGCACGAATAATCCTAAGAGTGTCGTTCGGGTGCAGCTTTTTAGCCATTTCTTCATCAAAAGAAGCCAGCTCTGCTAGCAAAGAGGCCGCTCCTTCGGTCTCTAACTTTTTCACCAAACTTTTCCGTAATTCCAGATCCGGTTTTTGCTCAGCAAAGTTAACATTATTCAGTAAGGAGCTCACGTAAAGTCCCGTTCCGCCAACAATAAATGGCAATTTCCCCCGATCTGTTATCTCAAGTATGCTTTCCTTCGCCATTTTTACGTAATCCGCTACGCTAAATTCTTTGTCAGTGCCCAAAAAATCAACCAAATGGTGCGGTACTTCGCCCATCTCAGCAGCAGTCGGCTTCGCCGTGCCGATGTCCATACCTTTGTAAATCTGCATGGAATCCGCAGATACGATCTCTCCATCAACCAACTTGGCAAGCTCAATCGCTATTTTCGTCTTGCCGCAAGCCGTCGGGCCCACAATGGCCACAACATTCATTTTTTCTTTTTTAGAAATACCAGCACTATTCGTAATTTCACTCACACCCGACCAAATCTTTTTTCGATCTCTCGCCGCTTAACAGTAACAGCAATCGGCCTTCCATGCGGGCAAAACCTGGGGTCCTCTTTGATTATCCGTTTAACCAAAGCCTGCATCTCTTGCGGTTTTGCCATTTTGCCGGCCTTAATCGCCGCACGGCATGCGATGTTTTCGTACAGCCACTCAACATAGTCGCTGCGAACATCCTTCCTGTGCTCCAAAATATAATTCGCCATCTGCGTGACAATGTCGCTAATGTCAACGTTGTCAAGATAGCTCGGCGCCGCCCGAACGATAATCGCACCGTTTCCAAAATCGTCAAGCTCGAAGCCAGCGTTAACGAACAAGCTAATATTGTCAAGAATGGCGGCGTACTCGCCTTTGCTCAAAGACACAACAACTGGCTCCAAGAATAACTGCGACAGCGGCGCGTCTTTTTCGGATGTAAGCTCCTCAAAGATCATCCTCTCATGCGCCGCATGTTTGTCGATTAACACCACCTCATCGGCGTTTTTCTCAACAACAATGTACGTGCTAAAAATCTCGCCCACAATTTTAACGTCAAAATTATCCGGAACCAAGGCAATCTGCTCAGCTTTTGCGTTATCAATAGGAAAAATTTTGTCAAGCGCGCTCTCATCAATAAAAGACGAAAGAGAAATGCCCTCGGCCGGCCCAGTATTCGCATTCGCGCTATTTTTAGCCTTCGAAGCACCCTCTTTAATATTCAAAATGTTGCAAGCCGTTTCGCTCTTTAAATCTGGCTTTTTAAGGTAAACATTTTCGGATTTCTTTGGAACATAAACCTCTGGAAAATCAGCTTCACCCTCGTTCTCACGTTCAGCAACATCTCCTGTGCTGAATTTATCCAAAACCGGCGCTTTAAAATTGGCCGCCTTATCCGCTTTAGCCGAAAAATCAATCATCTTAAATAGATTGTTCACACCGTTAATCATCTTGCTTTTATCGATATTCTTTGCAGCTTGAACCTCCGGCGCAGGAGCCTTCTCACTACGCAAAAGCGCAGGGCTACCGTTGTTAATTAGCGCCGTTTTCACGCCGTGATATATAGCGTCAAAAATCGGACGCTCGTCGACAAACCGGATCTCCACCTTAGAAGGATGCACGTTAACGTCGATGCTATCGAAGGGCAGGTCAATATACATAACGCAAGCCGGGAACTTTTGAACCATAATCGAGCCCTTAAAAGCCTCCTCCAGCGCCACCATCGCAGTCTTGCTCTTAACATAGCGGCCATTTATAAAAAAATGCTGCATGTTCCTAGAGGCCCGCGGCGAAGTCGGCTTGCTAATAAACCCGCTCACCTTTATGCCGCCAAGCGTATAGTCCATCGGCATCAGCGAAGTAAAAAACTCCTTGCCATAAACAGCGTAAATGGCAGAGTCGACCTTGCCGTCTCCCGGCGTGTTGAGCTGCAGCTTGCCCTCTTTTATAAATTTAAAGACAATTTCAGGGTGCGAAAGCGCGACCCTATCCAAAATTTTCTCAATCGCCAAGCCTTCGGAACTATCTTTTTTCAAAAACTTCATTCTAGCGGGGGTATTATAAAACAAATCCCGCACAATTATCGTCGTGCCGGCAGAGCAGCCACATTCTTCAAACAGAACCTCCGCCCCGCCTTCAATTTTGTAGTGCATACCGATCTCCTGTTCCTTCGGCCGAGTCATAACCTCGACCCGCGAAACCGCGCAGACAGAAAAAAGCGCCTCCCCGCGAAACCCCAAAGTAGCAATATTGTTAAGGTCATCTTCAACCCTAATTTTGCTCGTCGCATTGCGCAAAAACGCATTTCTTATGTCATCTTTTTCGATTCCGCAGCCATCGTCGCTGATGCGCATATACGACACACCGCCGTTTTTGATCTCTATCGTAACATTTTTAGCGCCAGCGTCAATTGAATTCTCCACAAGCTCCTTTATTACTGAGCTCGGCCGCTCCACAACCTCGCCCGCCGCGATCAACTCGGCAATGTGTTTGTCCAAAACATTTATCTTCCCCATGATTATCTTCCTCTACAAAAACAGTAAGTCAGCCTTTCTTAAGCAAATTAACAAGCTCAAACAGCTGTGCCATGGCCTCAAGCGGCGTGAGCGTGTTGACGTCCAAGTTTGAAAGCTTCTTAATAACCTCTTTTTCGCCAGATTTAGCAGCGTCTTCGTTAATTTCTCCTTGCTCAAACAAACTATCCTCTGCGCCGCTGCTACTTTCGCTGGCAATCTTTATATTAGTGGCAATATTTCCGTTCTCAATCTCCTTCAAAATCACCTTGGCCCTATCGATGATCCACCCCGGCACACCGGCCAACTTCGCCACCTCTATGCCAAAACTATCGTCCGTGCCGCCGCGCACAATCCTCCTCAAAAACGTAATGTCGTCCCCGCGCTTCTTGACGGCTATATTATAATTCTTAACGCTCGGCAGCAAGTTCTCAAGCTCAATCAGTTCGTGGTAATGCGTTGCAAAAAGAGTCTTCGCACCTAGTTTGCTGCGATCAGCAATAAACTCAATCACCGCGCGCGCAATGCTCATGCCATCAAACGTAGAAGTCCCCCTCCCGATTTCGTCAAGAATAATCAGGCTGTTTGCGTTCGCAAAGTTCATAATCTGCGCAACTTCCATCATTTCAATCATAAACGTCGACTGCCCGCTCGCCAAATCGTCCGAAGCGCCAACGCGAGTAAAGATGCTCTCAACCACGCCAATTTCAGCATAAGATGCCGGCACAAAGCAGCCAATCTGCGCCATCAAAGCGATAATTGCCACCTGCCGCATATATGTGGATTTGCCCGCCATATTGGGGCCCGTAATCACCGAAATCATGTTCTCGCCCGTGTCCAAAGTAACGTCGTTTGGCACAAACAAAGAATCCTTCATCAAGGCCTCAACCACCGGGTGGCGAGAATCTTTCAAAATAATTTTGTCGCTATTGTTAACAACAGGCTTAACAAAGCGGTTTTCGTACGAAGTTGTCGCAAAAGACAGCAAAACATCCAGCAAAGCAATAGCCTTTGCCGTCTTTTGGACTCGGTTCAAATTGCCCGCAACCTGCTCACGAATCTTGCAAAACAACTCATATTCCAGCTGAATAGCCCGATCCTTGGCGCCAAGCACACGCCCCTCAAGTTCCTTTAGCTCCGTTGTGATGTACCTCTCGCAGTTAGAGAGCGTCTGCTTACGTATGTATTCGCTCGGAACTTTATCCTTAAAAGAGTTCGAAACCTCAATAAAATAGCCAAAAACACGATTATACCCAATCTTAAGCTTCGGTATGCCGGTCTTTGTCTTTTCCTTAATCTCCAACTCCGCCATTATATCTTTGCCGCTTGACATATCACCGCGCAAAAGATCAATCTCGCCGTTATATCCATGCTTTATGATGCCACCCTCTTTTACCGAGATCGGCGGTTCCTCCACAATAGCAGCATCAATCAAGGCGTTAATGTCCGTCAAAGCGTCAATGTCATCATTTACTTCAACAAGCAGTTCCGATTTTGCCCGAGAAAGCACCTCTTTAACGGCCGGAAGCTTAGAAGTAGCATAGCACAAAGAGCGAAGTTCGCGCGCATTGGCCGAACCATAAACAATCCGAGTCATCAAGCGCTCAAGGTCATGCACACCGCTAAGTTCGCTCTTTAGGTTGTCCATTAGCACAACGTCAGAGCAAATCTCCTCCACAGCCGTCTGCCGCCTCAAAATTGCAGCAACATTAACCAAAGGCTGCTCAATATAAGTCTTTATGAGCCGCTTACCCATCGCGGTTTTGGTCTTGTCCAGCACCCAAAGGAGCGAACCCCGTTTTTCTTTGTTACGCATGGTTTCAATCAGCTCTAAGTTGCGGCGCGTAGTCAAGTCCAACCGCATAAACTGGCTTTCGGAGTAGACATCCAAAGTGTTTATCCGCTCCAACCCGTTTTTTTGCGTCTCTTTCAAATAATCAAACAAAACCGCCAAAGCCGCAATAGTCTCGTTTTTGCCGCTTAGCTTAAGGTCATTCAAAGAGCGCGGCTCAAACTGCAAAAGCACCGTCTGTTTGCAAACGTCCAAACTCGTTGCCAGCGGCTTAATCTCAACCGTACTTTTAAGTTTATCGCTCACAAACTGCTTAAAATCCTTAAACTTCTCCACATTGCCGCTAACAATTATCTCTCGCGGGCTAAATTTAGAGAGCTCGTTAACTGCCTGCCGATAAACATCCACGCCAAAAAGCAGCGTCGCCAAAAGGTCGCCCGTAGAAACGTCGCAAAAGCAAATCCCAATATTAATCTCGTCAATGTAAATCGAGCAAATATAGTTGTTTTTAGATTCGTCAAGCATGGCGCCTTCGATAACCGTCCCAGGTGTAATAACCCTCGTAATGTCGCGCCGCACAAGCCCCTTAGCAGAAGGATCCCCCAATTGATCGCAAATGGCAATTTTATAACCTTTATCAACCAGCCGAGCAATATAACCCTCGCAGCTATGGTAAGGCACGCCGCACATAGGGGCTCGTTCCTCCAAGCCACAGTCGCGCCCAGTCAGCGTTAATTCCAGTTCTTTCGACACCAAAATAGCGTCGTCAAAGAACATCTCATAAAAATCGCCTAATCTAAAAAACAGTATCGAGCCCTTACATCGTTCTTTCAAGTCAAAATATTGTCGCATCATTGGCGATAATTCGGCCATTTCAAAGCCCCCTCTCGTCATAAAGCCTATAAAACCGCGGTTATTTCTCCTGTCAAAAACCAATTTTTAACCCCCGTAACCTTAACCATCGCAAACTTGCCAACTAAGTCCTCTTCCCCAGCAATATCAACAATCATGTTCCCTTGCGTTCGCGCTGTTAAAGAGCCTTTTTTGGTCGACTTGCCTTCAATCAAAACCTTCACAACTTCGCCATCGTACTTTTGACATTGCCTGGTGGTTATCTCATTTTGAACCTCCAAAAGCTCGCGAAACCACGCAGATTTTTCTTTTTCAGAAATAGGATCATCCATCTCAGCCGCCGGAGTACCGCTTCGTTTAGAATAAATAAAGGTAAACAGCGATGTAAAGCCAACTTCTTTTATAAGGCTTAAAGTTTCGCAAAAATCCTCATACCGCTCGCCCGGAAAGCCCACAATAACGTCGCTCGTCAGGCAAACGTCCGGCATCTTGGCCTTCGCGTAAGAGATAATCTCAAGGTACCCCTGCCGAGTATACCCACGGTTCATTAGCTTTAAAACCCGGTCACTGCCGGCCTGAAATGGCAAGTGCAAGTGGTGACAAATATGCTCGCCCGCGGCCATAACGTTGATTAATTTCGGCGTCGCGTCCTTAGGGTGAGAAGTCATGAACCGCAGCCAATAGTCCCCCGGAGTGCGATCCAATCGCCGTAAAAGCTGCGCAAAATCTACGCGTTCATCTAGATTTTTCCCATAAGAATTCACGTTTTGCCCCAAAAGAGTAACCTCTTTATATCCGCTGCCAATAAGCTGAGAAAACTCCTCGCAAATCGCCTCTGCACTGCGGCTTTTCTCTCTTCCGCGCACGTGCGGAACAACGCAATAAGAGCAAAAATTATCGCAGCCATACATTATCGGCAAAAAGGCCTTTATTTTGCTAGCGCGCTCAATCGGCAAGCCTTCGTAAACTTGAGCATCACTAGCATTTGCGTCCGTACTGTAAGTATCACATTCGGTCTTGCTCGGCCAAATATGTTTTTTCTCGGTCAAAATTTTATAAATTAGCTCCGGGAATCTCTCAAGCGAATTAGTCCCCAAAACTAGGTCAACAAAAGGAAAGCTCTGCTTCAACCTCTCCACAACGTGCGCCTGCTCCGTCATGCAGCCGCACAAAGCAATAATCAGCCCAGGATTCCTCTTTTTTAAAGCCTTTAAAGCTCCCACATTGCCAAAAACCCGATCCTCGGCATTTTCGCGCACGGCACACGTGTTAAAAACAATAATATCGGCGTCTTCGCAACCTTGAGCAAGTTCGAAGCCCATGGCCAACAGCATTCCGTTTATTTTTTCGGAATCCGAAACGTTTTGTTGGCAACCATAAGTGCGCACAAAAGCCCGCGGAGTCCGAAAATTGACTCTTTGATGCAACAAATTTTTTATTAAACCAAAATACTCCTCAAACTTAGGTGCGCAGAGGCTCTCTCCAACATTTTTCAAGGCAAAATCCCCCAAACAACATAATACCCACAAATTTTAACATTTTTAAACCTGTCTTTCAAGCACCAAAATGCTCCTCAATTAACCGGTCTGCCCGTCTCATAAGCATCGCAAACGGTTTTTGTGTCGCCAAGCATCTTTATTTTGCCGTGATCTAGCCACAAAACCCTGCTACACAGTCTTCGGATTTGCTCCAAACTGTGCGAAACGATCAGCACCGTAGTTCCTCCCTGCATGAGAGCGTTGATTCGTTGTTCGCATTTTTGCTGAAAAAGCATGTCTCCAACCGACAAAATCTCATCCACAATCAAAATATCCGACCGAACCATAGTAGCCACCGAGAACCCAATCCTCGCCACCATGCCAGAAGAATAATTTTTCATAGGCACGTCTAAAAAGTCCCTAAGCTCCGAAAAGTCTACAATCTCATCAAATTTATCGCTTATAGTTTTTTTAGAAAATCCCAAAACAGAGCCATTTAAAAAGATATTTTCGCGCGCAGTAAGGTCCAAATCAAAACCCGCACCAAGCTCAATAAGTGGCGCAATAGTGCCATAAACCTTTATGCTGCCAGAAGTCGGCTTTAAAATGCCCGCAATAGCCTTTAAAAGCGTACTTTTGCCCGAACCGTTATAGCCGATTATCCCAAAAACTTCGCCCTTTTTAACGTCTACACTGACTTTATCGAGCGCCACAAAATCCTCGTACATCAGCTGTCGTTTAGCCAATTTTATGAGGTATTCCTTCAAACTATCGATTTTTTCTTTATTCATGTTAAAATGCATTTCAACGTCTTTAACTTCGATTATATTCACGTTTTTATCTTTCAAAATCTCACCAAATCCTCACATTCATAGCCTTAAAGCGCAAAAATTAAAAATCAAAATTATATGTAAAGAATAAATTTGTCCTGTTTAATTTTAAAAAACAGCAGCCCTACAATCAGCGTCCCAAGGGCGATTGCCGCACAGATTAAGTTTTCTTCAAATCCCGGCACCGTGTTATACATCAGCACGTCTCTAAAATACTGCACATAATGAAACATCGGGTTCAGACCCATTATGGCCTTTATTTTGTCGCTTAAAATCTCTTGCGGGTACACTATTGGCGTAAAATACGTCCACGCCGTGAGCAGCACCGAATATAGGTGAATTATGTCGCGAAAAAACACGCTAAGTGCCGATAAAATCATGCTAATGCCGATGGCAAAGACCAAAGTATAAAACACCGGAACCGGGAACAGCAAAGCAGTCCAATAAACAGGATACCCCAAAATCACGTACATAATGGCAACCGCGATCATCGAAAAAAGAAAATTTATAAAGCCAAACAGACATTTTTCGAGCGGAAAAATATACTTAGGTATGTAAACTTTTTTAATGAGGCTGCTCGCCCCCAAAATAGACATCATGGCGCTGTTGGTAGTCTCCGAAAGCATGTTAAACAAAGTGGAGCCCGTCAAATAATAAATCGGAAAATTTGCAACGCTAAACTTGAATATATTTGAAAAAACAGCCGAAATAACAATCATCATCAGCAAAGGGTTCAAAACGCTCCACAATATCCCCAAAATCGACCGCCGATACTTTAATTTGATATCTTTCATAATCAAATTTTTAAGCAGATATTTATATTTTTTAAAGGTTTCTACATGTGCTAGCAAAAGAGCCTCTCCTCACCACTAATTCTAGATTTTGTAATAATTATATCACAACTTTCATAAACTTAAAAGACCAAAAATCGAAGATAAAACTCTTTACATTTTTCTAGCAAAGAATTAACATAAACTACGATAAAACCTTTAAGGATGGTAAAAGTAATGGTAAAAATAAAGAACAAACCCATGCTTATTTCGATTCTCTTTTTAGTTGCGGCGCTGATTTTGTCTACATATGTAAAATCAAAATCCCGCGAGAACAACGCCGACGCTGCGATTAACACGGAACTTTCTGCTCAAACTGTCTCTGCCAACTTAAATCATAACAACAGCGAAGCCGAGATGGTCGCAGTCTGGGTACCGTTTATGTCGCTGAACATGAAAGGAACGGATTATAGCGAAGCCGCATTTAAGGCCAAATTCGACGAAATAATTAAAACGGCCTTAAACCACGGAATAAATGCGTTGATTGTCCATGTGCGTCCGTTTGCCGATGCGCTTTACCCCTCAAAAATTTACCCTCATTCACACTTGTTAACCGGCGAACAAGGCAAAGACCCAGGCTTTGTCGCGCTTAAGTACATGATAGAAGCTACCCATCAAGCTGGGATGCAGTTTCACGCCTGGATAAACCCCTTGCGAATCCAAGTTAACGGTAATCCGCCTTCGTTGTGTGAGTCAAACCCTTATTATACCTTGAAAAACGACGAAAGCAATCCCGAAGATATCGTAATGGAAAGCGGCAATGATAAATTTTTAAATCCTGGTTACGAAAAGGCCCGCAAGCTCATTATAGATGGCGTAAGAGAGATTTTAACAAATTACCCAGAGGTCGATGGCGTCCAGTTTGATGATTATTTTTACCCAGAAAATGACCTCGAATGTGATAAAGTCTGCTATCAGAATTACTGCGGCATTCCGGGAAATACTCAGCCGCTTTCTCAGCAAGAATGGCGCTTTGCAAATGTTAACTCACTTATTGCCGGCGTATATAGTGCAATTAAGAGCATCAATCCGGATGTGGTTTTCGGCATTTCCCCTTCTGGCAACCGGGCTCACAACGCGAAAATCGGCGCGGACATCGCAACCTGGTGCAAAACGCTCGGATACATAGACTACATCTGCCCGCAAGTATATTTTAGCCTCGACCATCCCACTCTTCCGTTTGAAACAGCCACGAAGCAATTTAAAGACCTGCCAAAGCACGATAAGCTGAAGACTTATTTTGGTCTGGCGCTATACAAGGCCGGCAGCGAGACTGCAGACTCAGGCACCTGGCAAAGTCACGATGATATCTTGCAACGAGAATATAATCTTTGCAAAAATCTTGGCTGCGACGGTGTGATGCTGTATTCCGTTGAATCCTTTAAAGACGAAAACGCCGCCAGAGAGATATCCAACCTGACTCCCTGCTTTAAAAGGCTCGGCTAGCCCTCAATAATCTTACCAACACAATAGTCCGCTTCGGCTTTTATGAGCTTTGTCAAAACTATTTTCGCGTGCAAATCCAAGTCCTGCGCAGCCGCGTCCACCCTAGCCACCACCGGCGTGTAATTTCTTGTGTGCCCGTGCCAAAAGCCCTTGCTATCGCGTGTTTCGTATAGCACGGGCTCTGTTTTTTCTATTTGATAATTAAAAAATTCTTGGCGCGATCTCTCTGTTGCCGCTATCATGGCTTTGCTTCTGATTTTCTTAACGGCCGGATCAACTTGATTTGCAAACGCAGCCGCTCTGGTGCCCGCCCTTTTGGAATACGCAAAAACATGGACTTTGGCGAACCCCACCTTCTGCACAAAGCTTAGCGATTCCTCAAACTCTTCGTCGGTTTCGCCGGCAAACCCGACCATTACATCTGTGGTGATTGCTGCGTTTTCGAAGTTTTCCCTAAGCCTTTTTACCACCAAATAGTAGTCCGATGCGGTATAGGTCCGGTTCATCCGCTTTAAAGTCGCATCACACCCGCTTTGGAGCGACAAATGAAATTGCGGGCACAACTTTTTTTGCGCAGATAATCTCAAAATTGCTGCTTCGTTCATTTTATCTGGCTCCAGCGACCCTAGCCGGACGCGTTCTATCCCGTCAACGCTGCAAGCCGTTTCAACCGCGTCGCACAGCGTTAGGCCGATGTCTTTGCCATACGCTGAGAGATTTATCCCCACCAGCACGACCTCTTTGTAGCCCTTTTGGGCAAGATTTTGCACCTCAGCAAAGATCTCATCTATCGGCTTAGACCTCACCCGACCCCTGGCGTAAGGAATTATGCAGTATGAGCAAAAATTGTCGCAACCGTCCTCGATTTTCAAGAAGGCTCTCGTTCTCTCGCTAAAATCGTTTATTATGGCGCTTTCAAACTTGGGATTTTTCGCGTCAAAAGCCTTCACCTTCACTATTTTATTTTTCGTTTTTAGAAATTCTAGCACGTGTGCCAAAATATCGTACTTGCACGCGTTGCCCAAGACTATGTCTGCGTCTTTAACAGTTTCTATAAAGTCCGACCGTGCCGAAAATGCTTGCGGCATGCACCCCGTGAGGACTATTACTGCGCCCGAATTTTCTTTTCTTATTTTATGTAAAGCTCTCTTCACCTTCTTGTCGCTCTCTTCCGTCACCGTGCAGGAGTTCACGACCACAACGTCGGCGTCTGTTACCGACGCAGCCTTCGTCCACCCCTCCCGTGCGAACTTCTCCCAAATCGCCTGAGACTCATACTGATTCACCTTGCACCCAAAAGTTACTATAAAAATTTTCATGTGTTTCTCCTTTTTTTATCGCTTTTTAAGAAATTTGAATTTTTTTGTGATTTCCCTTGACCTATTAGACTTATGCTGGTACCATATGACTGTAACAATTCGTTGTTCGATTTTTGGGAGGGATAAGATGTATAAAAAGGATATTTTATTATCTGACATTGAGGCCGTTAAAAAGTTCGTTTCTTTGGCAAATCAGTACGAGTTCCCAGTTACACTGCTGTCTGACAAATACATAATAAACGGAAAATCTATCATGGGAATTTTTGGGCTGGACTTATCGCGGCCGTTGCAAATTGAAGTGGAAGATAATTGTCCAACAGAGTTTAAAGAAAGATTAAAGGAATTTTCTGTAGCCGCCCAAGCCGTGTAGTTTTTCTTTAAATATTATACATAATCAAAAATACCAATAAAATAATAAATCAACTAGTTTTAAAGTAAGTCCTCTTTCTAAGCTGCAGTTTAGAGGGGTTTTCTTTTTTCCAATTTCGATTTATTCATTATAGTATATTTGAAGCAGTTCATCAAGCCAGAGCCCGACACAACTGCGCTTGAAAAAGCTTGATAAATGTGTTATATTGGTGTTAACGAGTATGCGCGTGGTTTTTTGAGCTTACGGTTAAAAACTTCTTGTCAGAGCTTGAGTTTATGCGGTTTTTATTGTGACTTGAAATTTTATTTTATGAGGTGATTTTTTGCAAACGCAACTTAAAAATATTAAGGTCGAGGCCGAAAGGGAGATTGCATCGGCCAAAACACCAAAGGATATTGAAGACGTCCGGGTAAAATATTTGGGTAAAAAAGGCGCCCTCACGGCAATCTTAAAGCAGATGGGTGGTCTTTCTAACGACGAGCGGCCTGTTATTGGGCAGCTGGCTAATGAAGTCCGAGATTTTATCGGCGAAAAAATCAACGATAGCATGAAAAAGATTAAAAAAGCTCGGCTGGATGAACAACTCTCCGCAGAAAAAATTGACGTTACCTTGCCGGGCGTGCGAAAACCCTTGGGGCACAAACATCCTCTGAGTATTGTTTTGGACGAGGTTAAGGAAATCTTCGTGGGAATGGGCTTTGACATTGTTGACGGGCCGGAGATCGAGACGGACTACTATAATTTTGAGGCTCTCAATATGCCAAAACACCACCCGGCGCGCGACACGCAGGACACTTTTTACATTGACGAGAACACGCTGCTGCGCACTCAGACTTCTTGCGTGCAAATTCGCACTATGGAAAACTCGGAGCCGCCTATTCGGATGATTTCTCCTGGCCGCGTTTACCGCTCGGACGCCGTTGATGCAACTCATTCGCCGCTCTTTCATCAAATTGAGGGCTTGGTCGTTGACCGCGGCATTACCTTTTCCGATTTGAAGGGCACGCTCGAGACTTTTTTTCAGGCGCTCTATGGCCAAGGCTGTGTTGTCCGCTTTCGGCCGCATCATTTTCCCTACACCGAGCCTTCTGCTGAAGTTGACGTGCAATGCTTTAGCTGCGGCGGGCGTGGGTGTCGACTTTGTAAAAACGAAGGCTGGATCGAAATTTTGGGATGCGGCATGGTGCATCCCGTGGTGCTTAAGAATTGCAGCATTGACCCTGAAGTTTACAGCGGGTTTGCATTTGGCGTTGGCCTCGAAAGAATCGCAATGCGCCGCTATAACATCAACGATATGCGCCTATTTTACGAGAACGATGTGCGATTTTTGAACCAATTCTGATTTCTGTCAGTTTTTGACTGTTTTAACTTTAATTTCAAGGTGGTTTTTATGAATCTTTCTATGAAATGGCTAAAAGATTTTGTTGATATAGCCGTTTCGCCCAGGGAGTTCGCTGAAAAGATGACGATGAGCGGCTCGAAGGTCGAGAAATACACGGTTGAGGGCGAAAATCTGAACCGAGTCGTTGTTGGCAAGGTTTTGGCGATTGACCCGCATCCCAACGCGGATAAGCTTGTTGTCTGCAAGGTGGACGTGGGTGCCGGCGAGCCTTTGCAAATTGTTACTGGGGCTAAAAATTTGACTGTGAACGACGTTGTGCCGGTCGCTTTGGATGGCTCAACTTTAACGGATGGCACCAAAATTAAGAAGAGCAAGCTGCGTGGCGTTGAAAGCTGCGGAATGATGTGCTCTTTGGGCGAACTTGGCCTTAGCGCTGGCGACTTTCCGCACGCTGTCGAGGATGGCATTTTTGTTTTGGATGAGCAAAATTATAGCTTGGGACGGGATATCCGCGAGGTTATCGGGCTTGACGATGTCACGGTTGAGTTCGAGATTACGCCTAATCGCGCTGACTGCTTATCTATTATCGGGCTTGCCCGCGAAGTCGCCGCTACCTTCGATAAAAAGTTGACTCTTCACACGCCAGAAGTGAAAACCTGCGACAATGACAGTAACCACACCGATTTTTCCGTGACCGTGGCGGAAAAAAGCCTGTGCCCGTTTTATAGCGCCAGGGTTGTGCGCAACGTGAAGATTGCACCTTCTCCTCTCTTCATTCGCGAGCGCCTGCGCGCCGCGGGGCTGCGCTCCATTAACAATATCGTTGACATCACAAATTACGTTATGCTTGAATATGGTCAGCCAATGCACGCTTTTGATTTGCGGCGTATTGATGGCGGCCAGATTACCGTTCGAAGGGCGAACAACGGTGAGGAAATTGTCACTCTTGACGGGGTTGAGCGCAAGTTGAACGAAAATAATCTTGTTATTGCGGATGCCAAAAAGCCGATTGCTCTGGCCGGCGTCATGGGTGGCGAGTTTAGCTCTGTTGCTGGCGGCACAACCGATATTGTGCTGGAGTCTGCCATCTTTGATCCTATCGCTATTCGAAAGGCTTCGAAGGCACAAAATTTGCGCACGGATTCGAGCTTTCGGTTTGAAAAAGGGCTTGATAAAAATAATTGCATTCCGGCTTTAAATCGGGCCTGCGAGCTGATTGAACTTTTGGGCTCGGGTGAAATTTGCTCACAAATTTTTGCTGTTGATAGCACTGACAGCCACGTTACGAAAATCCCATTCGACCCCGATTTTATCAATAGTTTTTTGAATATAAATTTGTCTCGCGACGAGATGATCGGTATTCTTTCTAAGCTTGAGTGCGAAGTTGTTGATGGCGAGGTTATTGTGCCGAGCTTTCGACCAGACTTAAAGATAAGGAACGACATTGCGGAGGAGATTGCGAGGTTTTATGGTTACAACAAGATAGTCTCTACGCCGCTTCGCGGGAGTCACTATGGCAAATATACCGATAGACAGCGCTTTGATCAGAAAATTAACGCTACGATGAGGGCTCTGGGTGCTAGCGAAATCACAACTTACTCTTTTGTTAGCCCGCGAGAATACGATAAAATCTTGCTTCCAGATGATTACCCGCTTAGGAAGTCAGTTGTAATCTCGAATCCGCTTGGTGAGGATACTAGTTTGATGCGAACCACTGCGGTTGTTTCTATGCTGGGTGTGCTCTCTTCTAATTATAATCACAAAAACGAAACAGCTCAGCTTTTCGAAATCGCCCGAGAATACATTCCAAACGATAATGCTGCTGATTTACCGACGGAGAATCACAAGCTTATTGCGGGGTTTTATGGCCCGGGTATCAATTTTTTGCATGTTAAAGGGATTTGCGAAAACTTGCTTGATAGCTTATTTATAACGGACTACGATTTTGTCGCCTGTTCCGATATTGCCTACTTTCACCCTGGGCGTTGCGCTAGGGTTTGTTGTGATGGCACTTTTCTGGGACATGTTGCAGAGGTGCATCCGGCCGTGCTCGAGAATTATGAAATAGGCACCAGGGCCTACATTATCGAGCTGGACATCGGCGCTCTGTTTTGCGCTGCGGACTTTGACGTTGTTTATAAGACGATTCCAAAATTTGCTGCGGTTAATCGAGACTTAGCCCTGATTTGCGACAAGCCCACTCCTGTTGGCGATGTTAAAAAGATTATAGAAAGCTCGGCGGGTAGGCTTTTAGCGGCGGTCACGATTTTTGACGTTTACGAAGGTGAGCAAATTCCTAAAGATAAAAAAAGCGTTGCGATTAACGTTTCTTTGCAGTCCGAGAGCGCTACTTTGACCGAAGAGCAAATAAATTCTGCGATTAAAAAAATTATTAAGGCCCTTGAAGCCCAGAATATCACGCTTCGTTCTTGACTTATTTATAAATTCTGCTTGAAAATTTTGAGGATTTGGTGTATAATTATTGTATTGTGCAGGTGAGGGGGCACTTTTATGCTGGATAAGACGATGACTTTTTCTGTTGATGAAAGTAAGGATGAATTTATTAGACACACGCTGAATGTCGTTTATGAGGCGTTGAAGCAAAAGGGATACAACCCCGTTAACCAGATTGTGGGCTATATTTTGTCGCAGGACCCGACCTACATCACTACGTATAATAATGCGCGCAGCCTCATTTGCAAGGTAGATCGAGATGACCTTTTGAAGGCCTTGGTTAAAAATTATTTGAATATTAATTAGGATTTAGATATCTTAATTGTAAAATATTTGTGGTTTGGAGGAATTAATTTGCCTAAAAAAAGTGCTGTGGAGCTTAAAACCGCTGTATATAAAAATAAGCCGTTGGTTCGTTGCGGCGATGTTCTTTATTATGGCAATATTTCTGATGAATACGTTATTAAGCTGGATATTTTGGATAGCAAAACATTGTTTAATAGCGACGCGGCTAGCAAAGTTTCTGTGCAACTTTTGAGCACCGATCCGGATCTTAGCCCTCGAAAAAAGATTATTAAAAAGTGCGAAAAAGAAGGTTTATATGAAGCTTTGGATATCGCCGACGTTTGGCTGTGCAAAGCCTTGGGTGAAGATTGCTTTTAAAGTTTAAAAGCACATTCATAAAAGTCACTGCGATTAATTCTTTTTAGCCCTAAATTAAAAGCTAATTTAGGGCTGATTTTATGCTACATTTAGTCTCTTTTTTGATGAAAATTAACGTAACAAAAAAGTGTTTTCAAATTTTTAATTGTTTGTGAAAGCAAAAAGGATGAGTTTTTTTGACGGAGAAAAAGGCAAAAAGTCTTATAAGGTACTCAAAGGTGGCAGAAAAAGAAAAGCGAGAGTTAGTCCTTTTAAAGGCATCTAAATGCAAGTGGCATAAATGCAGTTTTTGCGATTATCACCTTGATTCGTGCGAGGATATTAACAAAAATTTCTCTATAAACAAAAAGCAGCTAGATAAAGTTACAGGTGAGTTTAGAATTTTGGACGTTGCAAATTCGGGCAGTTTTTTTGAGCTTGACTTTATGACGGTTAATTACATAAAAGAAATTTGCACTAAAGTGGGGATTACAACTTTAATATGCGAGTCTCACTGGATGTATAAAGATAAAATAAAGGGGCTCAAAGAGGATTTTAGAGCTCTTGGAGTAGATTTAAAAATTAAAATAGGAGTCGAGACATTTGACTATTTGTTTCGTGAATCGTATTTAATAAAAGGAATCCCAGAATCTGATCCCTGCGCCATATCGAACTATTTTGACCGCGTTTGTTTATTATTTGGGCTGCCTGGGCAGACAACCGAGTCCATGCTCCTTGACTTGGAAACTGCACTTAAATATTTTGAACATGTATATGTTAACATAATGACTCCAAACACGACTAGGGTTGCCCCCAGCCCGAGTGTCATAAAACAGTTTAAAGATAAGATATACCCGCTCTTTGCAGATGAAAAAAACGTAGAAATACTCCTTAATAATACGGATTTCGGAATAGGATAAGTTGAGCAAATTAAGCTTTCGATTGTTAAATTTGATATTTATTAAAGAACATTCAGTAACTGAAAGCTCCTCATCGGCAGCATTTGTCAAACTTTAATTATTAAGTATACTCATGATCAATCGCATCTGCCAAGGCAAGGGGGATGCAGCACCGTTTTTTCAGGCAAACTTTAGTCAAGGTTCAGCTTATTGCCTATTACTGGGAGCACTTGAAAAACTTTCACTATCATTGCCCTTAAAATATTTATTACAAAAAACCTCTGATAACTCAAATTTATTGTAATTATCTGCCAATATATATCGCAGTTACTCCATAAAGATATTGTTTAAGTTCTTGCAATTGCCAAACTCCTCTTTACCAATTGTTTTTACATTCGTTGAAAATAAATATTGTGGTCAAGTTGCCACAGTTTACAAACGCTTCATTCTTAATCCATTTTGTGTTAGAAATACGAATGCATGCCAATCTACTACAACCGGATTTTGTGCAACGGAACTCTACTAGACAAGGAAACGCGGAAAAAATTAGCGATATCACTTGTCACTGCACTTGAAGTTGCGCAAAGCATCATTATGAAACAGTTTAATTAGTACGAAATAGCGAATATTTCAAGCTATGTTTAATTTGAGCTAATTTTTATTCCGTGAGATTGATAAAATTTAAGTCTTATAGCACAATTTTTAAAATTTAAAGATGATTATAATGCTATTCGCCGCAATTCTTTAGCAAATTTCATACTTCCATATATTGCAACTGTTTTCACTGGTTAAACTCCTTTGATGCCACGCCAAAGGCTGGGAATTGAAAGATATCCAAACCTGGCTCGCTCATTCAGACTTTGAAACTACAGCTGATGTTTACCCATATCAGTAATACAAGAAAAAATAATATGGCAAAAGATATTCAACTCACTTTTTCTTTGTGATATTTATTTTTTAATTGTCTTATTAAAATATTAAAAATCTGTTAGAACTTTATGATTTTAGATGTAAAAAATTTTTTTAGAAATTTTAAAACCTCAGTAAAGAGGCGAATTTCAACTGCCTAATCACGATACTTTTGATACAATAAAGTACGCTGAAAGTATAACTTGACATTATAAAACCACGCTATAATTTGTTAAATGTTTCCATATAATCCATAGCAAAATGACGGTAATGATCCTAATATTTATCGAAATTAATAAATCTATCAACATGTAAAGACTTTGTAAAAAAGTTAAAGTTCCTTTTTATAAAACAAAACCCCATTTGTTCCGACTTTTTCTAATGCAGCACCAAAATTGAGCCCAAGAGATACTTTTTCGGGATATAAATCGCTTAAAGGGACCATCATAAAAGCGCGCTCTTTTATTCCGGGGTGAGGCAGGGTCAGATACTTCGTGTTAAGCGTTACTCCTTCGTATAATAGCAAATCGATGTCAATTATCCGGGCGGCGTTTTTATAAGTTCGCACTTTTCCCATCGCAGCTTCTATCCCTAGGCAGCACCCCAACAAGGCTTCTGGAGGAAGCTCCGTTTTTATTTTTATGCAGCAATTAAGATGGTCATCTTGCTTGTCTGGCGCTAAAAATGGCTCTGTAACGTAAATTGAAGAAATTTTCTCAACTGTGGTGCCAGGCAACCTTTTCAGAGATTCGATTGCCGTTTTTAGATTTTCTTCTCTGTCCAAAAGGTTGCTTCCGAGCGCAATGACGGCTTCTTTCATTTAATTGAGTGCCTCTCTTGTTCTAAAAATTTCAACAGCAACATAATCGAACTCTGCAGCGGTAATCGGGGCCTCAGGTTTTTTCACACATACATTCACAGCGCCAATCGGCTCAAATGCTCGCAATATGCTCTGTGCAACGCTTTCTGCAAGGGTTTCTATCAAATCGTACCTGTTTTCGGTGGCAACCTTAACAGCCATTTTAAAAATTTTAGCGCAACTCACCGTATCATCGAGGTTATCAGTCGCGGCAGCCTTGCTCAATGGCATGTATGCTACGATATCTAAAATAAAATTCTGGCCGTCCACCTTCTCTTCGGGGTTCACGCCATGATACGCAAAAACCTTAATCCCCTTAATAATAATCTTATCCAAAACCATCCCTCCACACTATTCATCGGCAATTTCGGCCCTCAAGATCGCGTCTGCCACTTTTGACGCCTGCACAGCCTCTTTAACGTCGTGAACCCTTATGATGTCCGCGCCGTTCAAAATGGCGATTGTGTGCGCGGCAATAGTCCCGGGCATCCTCTCTTCAAACGGAGGGTCCCCGCACGGCGTGCCAATAACCCTTTTTCGAGAAGTGCCAACCAGCACCGCAACGCCACCCGCAACATAATTTTTGAAATTTTTAATGGCACAAAGATTTTCCTCATAGCTCTTGCCAAAACCGATGCCCGGATCCACGCAGACTCTGCACTTTTGCACGCCTCTTTTCGAGAGTTTAGCAATCTGCTCCTCAAAAAATGCTTTCATCTGATTCAGCGGCCCATCGTGCATAATCATGCAACCACAGTCGCTGCCGCTCGCAATATCAATCATCTCGGCATCCTTAAAGCCGGTAACGTCGTTTATTATGTCTGCGCCGGCCGCCAGCGCCTCTTTGGCCACAGCCGAATAAAAAGTGTCCACAGAAATCGGGACTCGAATTTGTCCTTTAAGAGCCTGCAAAACCGGCATCAACCGCGCCAGCTCTTCCTCTGGAGATATTCTAACGCACCCCGGCCGCGTGGACTGCGCCCCCACGTCAATGATGTCCGCACCATCGCCTTGCATCTGTAAAGCGTGCGCCACTGCGGTCTCCACAGTATTCCACTTGCCGCCGTCAGAAAAAGAATCCGGCGTAACGTTTAAAATCCCCATGACATAGGTCTTTTTGTCCAAATCCAAAACAAATTTGCCCGCGTTAAATGTCCTCATTTGCCGATATCATCCTCATTTTAGTAGATTTAAAGCTTCGTTTCTTTTTTGAATGTCGTCTTTTAGCGCCCCGTAAAAAGCAGCGGTCTTGGTTTTGGAGCCCATCGCCTTGATGCCGCGCATTGTCATGCACAGGTGCTCCGCCTCTATCGTCACGATAACGCCGTCCACGTTTGCATTTTCGTAAATAAACCTTGCAACCTGGTCCGTTAGCCGTTCTTGCAGTTGAAGGCGCTTGGCAAAGCAATCCACAATCCTTGCAACCTTAGAGATCCCGATTATTCGGCCTTTTTGAGGCATATAAGCAATGTTAGCAACTCCGACAAACGGCAGCATATGGTGCTCGCATATCGACTGCACAGGGATATCCGTTATTGTGATTATTTCAGACTCGCAATTTTCTTCATCAAAAAATTTCAAAAGCCCGCAAGGGTCGGCCTTCATCCCAGACAAAACTTCTGCATACATCTTTGCAACTCGCCGTGGAGTCTCTCGCAAGCCTTCCCGGTCAACATCTTCGCCAAGTGCACTCAGCAAGTCAAAAACGGCTCTCTCTGCCCTCTGCATGTCCATAACTTTAAAAATTCACTCCCAAAAAACTTAAGCTAAGTTATATTTTACCCCACGCCAAGTTTTTTGTCTATACTTGCAATTTAAGCAGTCGGATCTCGCGCAAAGGAGGACAAACTGCAGCTTTTTATGATATCTTTTACACTCAAAAATCCTGATACCACTTGAAATTTTTTTATTTTATGGTATACTTTTAAAGTGAGATTTGCAGGGAATTTTGCGTTTTGAGATAAAGTCACCATGCTGATATAGCTCAGTAGGCAGAGCACATCCTTGGTAAGGATGAGGTCAGCGGTTCGAATCCGCTTATCAGCTCCACTTCAAAACCCGCATGATTTTACTGCTGTACGCATCTACTTTTTTAGTCCCATTACCACCTCTGCCAGTTTACTTGATGCCGCTTGCAAAAACTGCGTGTTATCCAATAGACATGGGGCACAACTATAAAGAACCAACCTTACCCTTGTTGTAAGAATAAGGGCAGGACCTTTCCCAGTTTTCAAGGTTATCTTCAATTTTAATAAGCTTTTTTGTGATAATCAAGGACTCGACTTTTTTATTTTGATGAATTTTTTAAATTAAGGCAAGGATTAGCAGAATCGTTTAGTTCAGACGTAAAAATTTGTTGACAAACTCCGCCACGTCCGGTATAATATTTTATGTACAAAGGGGTATAGCTCAGATGGTAGAGCAGTGGTCTCCAAAATCACGTGCCGAGGGTTCAAGTCCTTCTGCCCCTGCCAACCTTGCAAAGCCCCGAATTGCTCCAGTGTAAGATTTTTTTATTGCTCGGTTTTGTTAATTATACTTAACAAAACCTGGGGTGCCTTTAGCCGTACTCTATAAGTAACATTACTTATAGTGCTTCAAGTCTACTTTTAACCGTTACATAAAGATAGCTTTGTCCTGTAGCGGCAATGCACATTTTTTTAGCATGAAGGCAAGAGATTTATTAGACCTCAAATTAATTTTTATGGCATTTTTGTTTTTTTTTACAGCTGATAAAAGATACTGAAACTATACGATGTATATTTTATAATTTTCATATTTTAGGATAAAATCTTTTTCGGAAAAACCGTTTTGAACACATTTAATAATAGTTAAAACTTGTGAGTTGTTGAAGACAAAATATAAATCGTGCTCGCAAAAAGGAGAGCCTCTTCTATATCATGGGTAACAAGCAGAGTAGTCTTTTTAAATCGGTTTATAACGTTTAAGTACCACTTATGCATGGAGGTCTTTGTGACATTGTCGAGCGCGCTAAAGGGTTCATCCAAAACCAAAACGTCTTTGTTTTGCATGTAAGTACGCAAAAAGGCGACTCTTTGGCGCATTCCGCCGGAAAGTTCGTGAGGGTACTTATTTTCTGTTCCAGAAGTAAAAAAGTCTTTGAAATATTTTTTTGCATACAGCGCAGCTTCTGATTTTTTCCTACCAGATAAAATCAAAGGCAGTGTCACATTTTCAAGTACGGTTTTGTACGGAACAAGCAAAGAGTCTTGCGGCATGTAGCCAACTTTGCCAGGAATGTTTGTAACGTCGACGCCATCAATAAAAATTTGACCATTATCTGGTCGTTCTAAACCGGCGATAAGCTTAAGCAGCGTAGTTTTTCCGCAGCCGCTTTGGCCTAAAATGGCGATAGTTTCGTTCGCATTCACAGACAGCGAAACGTTATCTAGCACACATCGCCCGCCGTATGATTTCGTTATGTTCTTTATCTCAATTTTGCTCATAATACTCCTAACATTCCGGCAAAAACTCGTTCGTAAAGGTGGACCCGTGCGGAATTTGCCTTTTTATAATCCGTTTTTCAAACAGCCAGTCGTAAAAATTATTCCACCGCGCGGCGTCGATTCTTCCCCAGCTTGGGGCGTCGCTTATATACTGCGCGGACATGTATTTTTGGCTCTCGAGCGTAGTGGTGCAATCAAGCTCCGGTACGCACTCAACCAAGATATCTGCAGCTTCTTTCGGATGTGTTGCTGCAAAACTGTAGCCTTTCGAAAGCGCCGTCAAAACTTTCCTTATGACCGCCGGACTGCGATTAATGTAGCTCTCGTTGCAAATCAAAACCGGCGTGTAAAAGTCGAGAACAGGGTCCACATCGCGAAAGAAAAGGAAATCATTTTCGATGCCAAAACTAGTCGCAATAATTCTCTCGATACCAAAATATCCCCATGCCGCATCAACATTGGTTCCAAGCGCCGCAGCGATGTTATTTGTCTGGCTGCGTATCAAGTTGATGTTCTCAAACCTGCCACCCTGCGACTCCACGCAGTATTTCAGCAATGCGAGCTCGATAAAATTGTCAAAAGTTGAGTAATTTTTAAACTCCAAGTCAGCATAGGTGCGGATATTTGCGGACTTCTTGCAGACAATGCCCGAAGTATTGTGCTGCGCGATGGCAGCCACGGCCTTAATCGGCAGCGGAGTGTCCGAAGTTAGGGCTGGCGCCAAAAAGTCTTGAAAAGCCACAGCGAATTCGACCTTGCCTGCAGCGACCAGCGCGGTGGAGCTTTCTTGAGGCGGCTGCTGTATCGTTACCTCAAGCCCTTCATCGCGAAAGTACCCCAGATTTTGCGCCACATAAATTCCAGTGTGATTTGTATTCGGCGTCCAATCTAGCAAAATCGTGACCTTTTGCAGAGAATTATCGCTATTATGAGGCCCTAAATAGACACAAGCCACTGCGATAAAAATCAAAATTAAAGCGACACAACTGGCTATGCATCCGGTGGTTTTTCTATTTTGCATTTGCTTCTGGCTCCTTTAAGCGTCTAGATGAAGGCGATTTAGCACCATTTTTTGCGCAAACTCAATCACCTTCACAAAGGCAAAACTCACGACCGATATGAAAAATATCGACGCAAAAAGCCTGTCAAACGCATAAGCTGACTTAACCCGAGTCATGTAAACACCGAGCCCGCGGGTTCCGCCCAGCCATTCGGCGACCACCGCGCTGATAAACGCGTATGTGACCGAGACCTTCAAGCCCGAAAAAAATGAAGGCGCAGCGAACGGAATCTTCAAATGGAGCAAAGTCTGCGTGTACGTGGCGTTCATGCCGCGCATCAGGTTTAAGTAATCGGCCTCAACATTAGAAAGTCCGTCACAAAGCGAGATGGCGATAGGAAAAAAGCAGCAAATCACCACCAAAATGACTTTTGGCAGCATATCATAGCCAAAAAGCAATACGATAAATGGCGCTATGGCAATGGTTGGCACCGTCTGTGTCACGATTAAAACCGGATAAATCGCACGTTTTATCGTTACAAATCGATCCATCAAAACTGCAAAGATAATGGCAAGAATCACGCTAAAAAGTAGCCCCAAAGCCGTTTCTAAGAGCGTAGTGACCGAATGTTGCAGCAGTACCGGCAAATTTTTAATGAGTGCCGTGAACGTAGCGCCGGGTGAAGGCAGTATAAACTGCGGAATGGCGCCAGACTCCGACACTGCGCTCCAGATGAATATCAAAACCAAAACAAAAATCATCGCGGGCAGATTCAACTTTACAAACTTTTTAATCATTATTTTTTCTCACTTTATAGTTGATTTAAATCTCCAACCCAATACCAATCTCAATAATTTTAATTGCGAAAAAATAAAAATCCGTCTGCAACGGGAGATAATACAACACCCCTGCAGACGGCGAAAAACTTAGCCTGAAAACAAGCCACAATCCAATACTTTCCTCCGTCGGCATTACCCGAATCAGGTCATGGGTTACGAAACCGTTCTCAGCCGGCGGCGCCAAAACGCCCGCCAACACCCCTTTTTTAACTTGCAACAATTATAACACAGTTTGCGCAAAATGTAAATCACTTTTTATTTACGGCCTCATAAACGGCGACCGCGCAGGCAACCGTAGCTCCGACCATAGGATTATTTCCCATACCGACTAGGCCCATCATTTCCACATGTGCCGGAACAGACGACGAACCGGCAAACTGAACATCGCAGTGCATGCGCCCCATAGAGTCAGTGAGGCCGTAAGAAGCCGGGCCAGCCGCGACGTTATCCGGATGCAGCGTGCGACCAGTGCCACCACCCGAAGCGACCGAGAAATATTTTTTGCCGTTTTCAGTTGCCCATTTTTTGTAAATGCCTGCAACAAGGTGCTGAAATCGCGTTGGATTCGTCGAGTTGCCGGTGATAGAGATATCAACGTTCTCGTGCTGCATGATAGCAACGCCTTCCATAGCATCGTCGGCGCCAAAACACCAGATTTTAGCGCGCTCGCCGGAGGAGAAAGCTTTCTCTTCAATAACGCTCAAAGCGCCAGAAGCATGGTCAAAACTGGTTTTAACGTAGGTAAAGCCGTTAACCCGCGAGATAATGTACGCCGCGTCCTTGCCCAGGCCATTCAAAATTACGCGAAGAGGCCGCTTGCGAGCTTTATTTGCAGCACTCACAATTCCGATGGCACCCTCTGCAGCGGCAAAAGACTCGTGCCCCGCGATGAAAGCGAAGCATTCAGTAGAGTCCATAAGAAGCATAGCCGCCAAATTTCCGTGACCAAGGCCAACGTGGCGCTGTTCGGCAACAGAACCCGGGATACAAAAGGCCTCCAAGCCAACACCAATCAATTTTGCAGCCTCTGGAGCCGTCTGCGCGGCAGTCTTAATAGCAACTGCGCAGCCCAAGGTATACGCCCAGCAAGCGTCGCCAAAAGCTATGGGCTGAATCTTTTTTATCGTGGCAAAAACGTCTATGTCGCGGTTTTTGCAGATATCCTGCGCAGCGCTAAGAGAGTCAATGCCGTATTTATCGAGGCACGCCGCGATTTTCCCCATGCGGTGCTCCTTGCCTTCAAAGTTTGTAGAATCGGTCATAGCCAGCCTCCTTTAGTTATTGCGCGGGTCGATGTATCGCGCGGCAGCTTCGTATTTCCCGTAGGTATTAATGTTTTGCGTGTAGGCATCGTTTGGAGCCGTACCATTTCGGATATCTTCCATCATTTGGCCCACATTTACAAATTTGTACCCGCAGATCTCACTGTCGTCGTTGAGCCCCAAAGACAATATGTACCCCTCGGCCGTCTCGAGATATCGCACTCCAGCGAGCTTGGTGCTGTACATTGTGCCAACCTGCGAGCGTTCTCCTTTGCCAAGGTCCTCCAAACCTGCGCCAATTGGTAGTCCACCTTCGGAAAAAGCCGTCTGAGTCCGACCGTAAGCGAATTGTTTGAAGATCTCACGCATGGCAACGTTGATGGCATCGCAGACTAAGTCGGTGTTCAAGGCCTCTAGCAGAGTCTTTCCGGGCAGGATTTCTGCAGCCATCGCGGCAGAATGCGTCATGCCGGAGCACCCGATGGTCTCTACGAGCGCCTCCTCGATTACCCCGTTCTTCACGTTCAATGTCAATTTGCAGGCTCCTTGCTGAGGCGCACACCAGCCGATTCCGTGCGACAACCCAGAGATATCCGCGATGTGGTAGGCCTTTATCCACTTGCCCTCTTCCGGAATAGCCGAAGGCCCGTGGCTCGGGCAGCTGTTTACGTGGCACATCTGCTCAACTTTTGCGGAGTATTCCATGCGTACCGCAGCTCCTTTCGCTTTTTTAGGTGAAATGCTTGTCGTATTTTAGTATAATTCTTTTTCGCGCCTTGCGCAATCAGCAATTTTTGCAATAGCTGGCCGATTTTTCTTGACTTGGCGCCAAAAATGAAACATAATTTAATATATGCCGGCGTAAGAGTTAAAAATGCTAATTTTAGCTGTAATGCGGCTTTGCGCGGCGAAACTATTTTTTGTGATACTGAGATTTGCAGCAAGAGTGGGGTTAACAGGTATGTTTGGTAACGTGGTAGAGATATTAAAAGCAGTGGTCATCGGCGTGGTGCAGGGCATAACAGAGTGGTTGCCGATAAGCAGCACGGGGCACATGATTTTGCTGGACGAATTCATAAGGCTCAACGTGACGAAGTCCTTCCTAGACATGTTCCTGGTGGTAGTGCAGCTGGGGTCAATCTTGGCGGTGCTTTACTTGTACTTTAACAAGCTGAATCCACTTTCAAAGCGGAAAAGCGAGACCGAGAAAAAAGAGACGCTCAGCCTGTGGGGAAAAGTAATAGTAGGATGCATCCCGGCCGCCGTTGTAGGATTTTTGCTCGATGATTTTATCCACGAAAAATTATATAGCCCGGTAACAGTGGCGCTAATGCTGATTTTATATGGAATTCTATTTTTGATTATAGAAAATAAAAACCGCCAAGCCCCAATAGACCGGCTAAATAAGCTAGACTACAAAACAGCGCTCTTAATAGGCGTATTTCAGGTTTTAGCCTTAGTCCCCGGCACGTCGCGCTCCGGAGCTACAATCATCGGCGCTAGCATGTTGGGAGCTTCTCGAAGTGTTGCTGCAGAGTATTCATTTTTCTTGGCAATTCCTGTAATGTTCGGCGCGAGCGGACTTAAACTTTTGAAATATGTGTTAAAAGTCGGTATGAGTTTTTCGATTACAGAAATAGGCATATTGATTTCCGGCGTTATGGTGGCGTTTTTGGTGTCGATTTGGGCAATAAAATTTTTAATGAGCTACATAAAAAAGCACGACTTTAAGCTCTTTGGATATTATCGAATAGCGCTCGGAGTCATTGTTCTTCTGTATTTTGCGCTTTTTAGTTAAATTGTAATACGCTTTTGGGGCCTCAAATTTGGAGTTTTTTGGAGAATTTAAAAATATTTTATTAGGTTTATGGCCTTTTTTACTAATTTTTATTGTTTTTGCCTCGAGTATTTAAACAAGCATCTGAATTTGAGTCGCGCAGCTTGATTTCTTGAATCGAATGTGCTAATATAACGTTGCAGCGTGCGCCAGTAGCTCAGTTGGATAGAGTGTTTGGCTACGAACCAAGAGGTCAGGGGTTCGAATCCCTTCTGGCGCGCCACGTACGTCTATAAATTTTTTAATTCCTTTTCTTTTTAATTAAATATGAACCGGGCGTCCTTCGGGGCGTCTGGTTCATTTTTTTTGACCATAAACGTGCAAAAATAAGAAATTCTTATAATATCTAAGCTTAATTTGTTGTAAAATCTAAATATCATACGTTAAAATCAGACAAGTGATTTTTATAAATACGAATTTATATATAGATAATTTTCACAAAATACTTTAGTTTTAAAAATTAAAACCTGATGTTTTTACAGCCCATGATATATGATATAGTCAATTGTTGAAAAGAAGCTGATTTTAGAGGAAAACAACAAGAGAGCAGAAATCACAGAATCTTTACCCTTTTGTTCCGCGTATTTTTTTCGGACATAGAATTAAAAGAAAAAAATCGGAGAAAAAGATAAAAAATCAAGATGATATTTCTAATATGTTTAAGCAAAATTTATTCATTTAAAAAGCTTTATTTAATGCCTGAACTGATCAATTAATCAAAAACTTAATTGTAGTATCTTATTAAAAGCGAGTATATTAAAACTTAAAATATCATATTTGGAATATTAATTGTTTGATGTGTCTTCTTGAATAAGTATAATCTTTATGATAAAATAAACATGTAGGCATCCGGGTGTGGCGCAGATTGGTAGCGCGCTTGAATGGGGTTCAAGAGGCCGCAGGTTCAATTCCTGTCACTCGGACCAAGCCTTTAAGTAAGTTTTGATCTGTTTTTTTATGCTGTTTTAAATTTAAAATATGCCTCCTGCCCATACTTAATCATGAATGAAGCCAATGTCATTGGGATCACGTTGTATAGGTTTCTAAAGAAGATGTCCCAATTAGCGTGCCTCATTGCAAAGTCTGAATACATTCCAGGCACATCTATGCCTGTTTTCTTATAAAGAAAATACAACGGGAATACCCAGGCGCAAAATGTTATGAATGACGATATTTTGATTAACGGGTTGAACATAACGAAGCTCTTCAAGTCGTGAACAAAGGATTTAACCATGTACACGGCGATATTCTTAGCCATTTGCATTTTTGAAAAACCCTGTTCACCATCAAAATCTTCGTCGAATGCATCCGGGTTGTATTCCTCCAACTCATCCGGGACTACTTCAACCAATGCCGTTGATTTGACATCCTTGCGCTCCCCTTCAGGCAGAGATTCCGGTTTATTGTTATCGGCATTTTCTTTAAGAGGTGTGGCTTTACCTGCTGGCACATTCGGGACGCCAACAAACTTAAATTCAGTTTGTGCGTGGTCTTTCACTGTCTCAATTTCAGCCTTTGGCCCTGCCACAGGTGGTTGTGGCAGGGTTTCTGCATATATGTTCATGCTAAAATTTAGCAAAAGGCTAGCTGTTAACAAAAAACACAATATCTTTTTCATTTTGGATCTTTCCTAAACTTAAAACTGTGCTTTAAACTTCTTCTGCTGGAATGTTACCTTCAGACGTAGATCCACCAGCTGCTCGTCCAAAGCATGCAAGCTTCTTAACATACATCACAGCAGTCACGACAACAGCTGCAACAACAGCTACTGCTGCAACAACCGAACCTGCAATTACTCCCGCTTTAGAGCTGCCTTTATTTGAAGTTTCACCCGGGTTAACAGGACCATTATCGCCCTCATCGCTTGTAGAATCAACAATAGAAGCATCCGTTTCGTCTGTGGTGCCTGAAGTACCTTCAGTTGTACTATCGGCGGTATCACCATCACTTGGTACATCTGGAGATTCCCCTCCAGTTGAAGCATCACTATCGTCTGTGGTGCCTGAAGTACCTTCAGCTGTACTATCGGCGGTATCACCATCACTTGGTACATCTGAAGATTCCCTTCCAGTTGAAGTATCACCATCGCCTGTGGTATCTGAAGATCCTCCTTCACTTGACGAATCTGGGTCAGACATTTTATTAACTGGTTTGCCACAGAATGTTTCTCCTTCATAATTTTGTGGAACGTTTACTGAAGTTAGTCTATCACAACCATTAAACACATTAGTGCCGTGTTGAGGCTCAACCTTCCCAGGGTAAGTCACCGAAGCCAGCTCGCTGCAGCCAGAAAACGCAGAAGGCCCAATCGTGGTCACGCTGTCTGGGATAGTAACAGAAGTCAATCCGCTGCAGTCCAAAAACGCACCCTCCCCAATCGAAGTCACGCTGCCTGGGATAGTTACAGAAGTTAGGCCGCTGCAACCATTAAACGCAGAAGGCCCAATCGTAGTCACGCCATCAGAGATGGTATAAGCACCTGTTTTTCCACCTGGATATGCCACTAAAGTTGACCCATCTTGAGAAAATACTATTCCGCTTAAAG